>JAEWLI010000108.1 GCA_023393375.1 Bacteroidota bacterium | reverse complement strand
GCCAAGGGGTACCCGTATTTTCGGACCTGTCGCGAGAGAATTACGTGAAAAGCAATTTATGAAAATTATTTCTTTGGCACCTGAAGTTTTATAATTATGGTAAGAAAAGATAACAAAAAGACCAAGTTTCACGTCAAAAAGGGCGACATGGTCATGGTGATTTCCGGAAACAGCAAGGGTAAAAAAGGAAGAATTCTTGAGGTTTATACTGATAAGTTTCGGGCAATTGTTGAAGGAGCCAATATGGTGACAAAGCATGTTAAACCTTCTGCCAACAAACCTAATGGAGGAATTGAAAAACAGGAAGCTGCAATTCACCTAAGTAAATTAATGTTAATTGATCCCGCTACTGGTGAACCTACCCGAATTGGGAGAAAACTTAACAGCGAAGATAAATTACAAAGATATTCAAAGAAAACAGGAGAATTTATTTAAAGATGGCTACTCCAAGACTGAAAGAAAAGTATAACCAGGAAATTGTACCTCAATTGAAGGACAAATTCCAATATAAATCTGTAATGCAAGTACCTCGAATAGTTAAAATAGCTATTAATAAAGGAATTGGCATAGCAGTAACTGATAAAAAATTAGTCGATGTGGGTGTTGAGGAACTTACCACGATCACCGGACAAAAAGCTGTACAGACAAAGGCTAAAAAGTCTGTCTCTAACTTTAAACTTCGTGAAGGAATGCCAATTGGCGCAAAAGTGACTTTACGCGGCGACAAGATGTATGAATTTTTGGATCGTTTAATGAGTGTTGCCCTTCCACGTGTTCGTGACTTTAAAGGAATAAACGATAAAGGTTTTGATGGCCGTGGAAATTATACCTTAGGGGTTACAGAACAGATTATATTTCCTGAGATCAGCATAGACAAAGTAACCAGAATATCTGGGATGAATATCACATTTGTTACAACTGCTCAGAACGATGAAGAGTGTTTTGAATTATTAAAG
This sequence comes from Bacteroidota bacterium, assembly GCA_023393375.1. Lineage (GTDB taxonomy): Bacteria > Bacteroidota > Bacteroidia > Cytophagales > Cyclobacteriaceae > JAEWLI01. The sequence goes on along the minus strand of JAEWLI010000108.1, from coordinate 63,131 downwards.
GCATTTGGTATGCCCTTTGCCAATCAAATAAAAGAATAAATCATGGCAAAAGAATCAATAAAAGCTAGAGAAAGAAAAAGAGAAAGAATGGTAGCGAAATATGCTGCCAAAAGAAAAGCTCTAAAAGAGGCTGGCGACTATGTTGCTCTCGACAAACTTCCAAAAAATTCTTCACCGGTAAGATTACACAATAGGTGTAAATTGACTGGTCGTCCGAGAGGATATATGAGAAAGTTTGGAATTTCCAGGGTAACATTCAGAGAAATGGCTTCTGAAGGAAAAATTCCAGGCGTAACTAAAGCAAGCTGGTAATTAAATATTTGTAAAATAATTATTATCTTTGCACGCCTGTTTAAAAAAGGTAAAAATAATATTAAAATGAATACGGATCCAATAGCTGATTACCTCACAAGAGTAAGAAATGCCATAAGAGCAAACCACAGGATCGTGGAAATGCCTGCCTCTAACATCAAGAAGGAGATTACGAAAGTATTGCACGAGAAGGGCTATATACAAAACTATAAAGTGGAAGAAGGGAACGGACCACAAGGTATAATAAAGATTGCCTTAAAATATAATCCTGTCACCAAAACATCTGCTATTTTGCATCTTGAAAGAATCAGCAAACCTGGCTTGAGGCAATACAAAAAAGCTGAAGAATTGCCACGTGTTTTAAATGGTATGGGTATAGCAATTATTTCTACTTCCAAAGGTCTAATGACCGACAAGGAAGCAAGGAAAGAAAATATCGGTGGTGAAATAATTTGTTATGTTTACTAAGAAATGTTATGTCTAGAATAGGAAAAAACCCCATTAGTTTACCCAAAGATGTTACTGTCGAAATTTCAGACAGTAATTTGGTTACAGTAAAGGGCCCAAAAGGTACTCTGGAGCAGAAAGTGGATCCGGATATAAAAATATCCAATTCGGATGGCGTTATAAAATTCGAAAGGCCTACAGATCATAGAAGACACAGATCGATGCATGGTTTATACCGTTCACTTGTCAATAATATGGTAATTGGAGTTAGCGAAGGATATCGCAAAGAAATGGAAATGATCGGTGTTGGTTACAGGGCAAGTGTTTCAGGCAACATTCTGGAACTTAACCTTGGATATTCACATAACATTTTTATGGGTATACCTGAAGAGGTGGTAATTAAGGCTGAATCTCCAAAAGGGCAAAATCCTATGGTGATTGTAGAAGGTATCGACAAACAATTGGTAGGTCAGATAGCAGCTAAAATTAAATCACTGAGGAAAGTGGAGCCATATAAGGGTAAGGGTATCCGATATAAAGATGAATTTGTAAGAAGAAAAGCTGGTAAGACCGCTGCAAAATAGTAATTAATCATGGCAAATCTTAAAAGTACAAGAAGATTAAGAATAAAAAGGGGTATACGTCACCGTTTGAGTGGTACAGCCCAACGTCCTCGTTTAGCTGTATTCAAAAGCAATACTACCATGTATGCGCAGCTTGTCGATGATACCCAAGGTCATACTTTGGCGGCAGTTTCTTCTAAAGAAATTGGTATCAAAGGTAACGCCAATCTGGATGCTTCTAAAAATGTGGGTAAGAAATTAGCCGAAAAGGCCAAAGAAAATGGCATTGAGGCAGTGGTGTTTGATAGGAGTGGCTATGTTTATCATGGTAAAATCAAGGCTTTGGCTGATGGTGCCAGAGAAGGTGGTCTAAAATTTTAATGAAATAGATAATGATACAACAGAATATCAGATCAGTAAAAGCCAGTGAAATCGACCTCAAGGAAAGGGTAGTTGCGATAAAAAGAGTTGCAAAAGTTGTAAAAGGAGGTAGGAGATTTAGTTTCTCAGCCATTGTTGTTGTAGGCGATGGTCATGGCGTAGTTGGATATGGTCTTGGAAAAGCTAATGAAGTTACTGATGCCATCACCAAGGGAATTGATGATGCAAAAAAGAATCTAGTAAAGGTTCCAATTATAAACGGTACAGTGCCTCATGCTTCCATTGGTAAATTTGGGGGTGGGCTTGTATTATTAAAACCAGCTGCACCTGGTACCGGAGTTTTAGCAGGAGGTGCTATGAGAGCAGTTTTGGAAAGTGCGGGAGTAAAAGATGTTTTAGCTAAATCAAAAGGTTCATCTAATCCTCATAATGTTGTTAAAGCCACATTTCAGGCTATGCTGGGGATGCGTGATGCTTTGACTGTCGCAAAATATAGAGGGGTTTCTTTAAATAAAGTATTTAACGGTTAATCATCATGGGCAAAGTTAAGATTACACAGGTTAGGAGCCTCATCAAACGTCCAAAAAACCAAAAGTTGACAATACAGGCATTGGGATTGGGCAGAATTAACAAGAGTGTGGAGGTAGAAAAAACACCTCAAATCGCTGGCATGATTAATAAAGTAAATCATTTGGTAACTGTAACGGAATTGTAAGATGAGATTACATACATTAAAACCTGCAAAGGGTTCTGTTAAATCTGTAAAAAGAATAGGTAGAGGCCAGGGATCCGGTAGAGGTGGAACATCCACAAAAGGACATAAAGGAGCTCAATCAAGAGCTGGTTATTCCAAAAAGATGGGTTTTGAAGGTGGTCAGATGCCTCTTCAGAGAAGGGTACCGAAATTTGGCTTCAGAAACAGGAACCGCATAGAATATAAAGCAGTTAATCTCGATGATTTACTAATATTATCGGATAAGATTAATTCAACCGACATTGATGTCTCTGTTCTTAATAAGAATGGGGTAGTTGGGAATAAAGATTTGGTAAAGATTTTAGGAAGGGGCGAGTTGACCAAAAAGATTAATGTAACCGCCCATGCTTTTTCAGCATCTGCAAAAGAAGCAATAGAAAAATCAGGTGGTACAGCGACCAAATTATAAAGTATGAAAAAGTTTATAAGGACAATACGAAACATATTCGCAATTGAAGATCTTAGGGTAAGAATATTAAACACCCTGGGATTTTTGGTTATATTCCGTTTGGGATCTTGGATTGTTTTACCTGGTATTGACCCGAGCCTTTTGGAAGCAAATACTTCCGGATTATTTGGCTTGATAAATACTTTCTTAGGTGGTGCTTTCAACAGGGCCTCCATCTTTGCATTAGGTATTATGCCTTATATTACTGCTTCCATTATTTTGCAGCTGCTTACTGTATCCGTGCCATACTTCCAAAAAATGCAAAAAGAAGGTGAATCGGGAAGAAAAAGGATTAGTCAGATTACAAGGGTTCTGACCATATTTATTACTGCTGCACAAGGTATTAGTTATTTGGCAACTGCTGTAAATCCAGAAGCAATAGTGATGGAGAACAAATTTATGTTCAACATCATTTCTATGGTAATACTTACCTCCGGCACAATCTTTTGTATGTGGTTAGGAGAAAAAATTACTGATAAAGGCATTGGAAACGGTATCTCCATGTTAATTATGATAGGTATTATTTCTAGATTCCCGGCTGCTATAATTCAGGAAATACAAATCAGGGGAATGGCTCAAATGCTGATGTTCATTCTAGAAATTGTAGCCTTATTCTTTGTGGTAATGGGAGTAGTGATGCTAACTCAGGCAGTCAGGCGAATACCGGTTCAGTACGCCAAGCAGGTGGTGGGCAATAAAGTGTATGGCGGGCAAAGACAATATATTCCCCTAAAAGTAAATGCAGCAGGAGTAATGCCGATCATCTTTGCTCAGTCTCTGATGTTCTTACCGGGTTTATTGGCAGGATTATTCAGGGATAGCGATAGTGAATTTGCAGGGTACATTGGTCGAGCATTTGCTGATTATACTACTTGGGAATACAATCTTACTTTTGGTATATTGATTGTATTATTTACATTCTTTTATACAGCAATAACGATCAATCCCAATCAAATTGCTGATGATATGAAACGAAATGGAGGATTTGTTCCAGGAATTAAACCCGGAAAACAAACTTCCGAATTTATAGATAATATATTAACTAAAATTACCTTACCAGGCTCAATATTTCTAGCCATAGTAGCGATTCTACCTGCTTTTGCGACATTAGCTGGGGTTGGTAGAGAATTCTCGCATTTTTATGGAGGTACATCACTATTGATTATGGTGGGAGTGGTTTTAGATACCTTACAGCAGATTGAGAGCTATCTTTTGATGAGACATTATGAAGGCATGATGAAGTCAGGCAGGATTAAGGGACGTCAAGGTGTAGCAGTAGCATAACTGCAATGATAAATTATAAGTCAGAAGAAGAAATAAATATAATAAAAGAGGGAGCTGAGATTCTTGGTGTAGCGCATGCAGAAGTTGCAAAATTGATTAAGCCAGGGATTCGGACCAAAGATTTGGATAAAGCAGCTGAAAAATTCATTAATGATCAGGGCGGCTTACCATCTTTCAAAGGATATAACGGTTTCCCTTTTGCTCTTTGTATTTCTGTAAATGAACATGTGGTTCATGGATTCCCTGGAGAATATATGTTAAAAGATGGTGATATAATTTCCATTGATTGCGGGGTATATTATAAGGGGTTTCATAGTGATTGTGCTTATACTTATCCTGTTGGAGAGGTATCTGAAGAAGTTTTGAAGCTTTTAAAAGTAACCAAAGAGTCACTTTATTTCGGGATTAACGAAACCATAGCAGGAAATAGGATTGGCGATATAGGATTTGCCATTCAAAAGCATGTTGAAGAAAATGGTTATTCAGTGGTGAGAGAACTCGTAGGTCATGGATTAGGAAAAAATCTCCATGAAAGCCCGGAAGTTCCTAACTACGGAAAAAGAGGGAAAGGGATAATGATGAAAGAAGGATTGGTGATAGCAGTAGAGCCTATGGTCAATATGGGGCGAAGGAACGTAGTGCAGGAAAGAGATGGTTGGACCATTAGAACACAAGACAGGAAACCTTCTGCACATTTTGAACATACACTGGCGATTACTAAAAAAGGGACTGAAATTTTGACGACCCATAAATATATTGAAGAAATTTTAGGAGTTTAATATGGCAAAACAATCATCTATAGAACAGGATGGCACTATTGTAGAAGCACTTTCAAATGCAATGTTTAGGGTTGAATTGGAAAACGGCCATCAGGTGATTGCACATATTTCCGGTAAAATGAGAATGAACTACATCAAAATATTACCGGGAGATAAGGTGAAATTAGAAATGTCACCTTATGATTTGACAAAAGGAAGAATTGTTTATCGATATAAATAATAGGTTATGAAAGTTAAAGCGTCTATCAAAAAACGGAGCGCTGACTGCAAGGTCATTCGCCGCAAAGGCAAATTGTATGTGATTAATAAGAAGAATCCAAGGTTTAAACAAAGACAAGGTTAAGATATGGCTAGGATCTCAGGCGTAGATATTCCCGACAATAAAAGAGGGGCAATTGCACTGACCTATATTTATGGAATAGGCAGGAGCGCAGCAGTAAAAATTCTGTCAAAGGCTGGAATTGATGAAAATAAGAAAGTAAAAGATTGGACTGATGATGAATCAAATGAGATTCGTTCAGTGATTACCAATGAGTTTAAAGTAGAAGGTGTTCTGAAATCTGAGGTACAGCTAAGTATCAAAAGGTTGTTGGATATTGGATGCTATAGAGGCCTACGGCACAGAAAAGGTTTGCCCGTAAGAGGACAAAAAACCAAAAACAATTCCAGAACGAGAAAAGGCAAGAGAAAAACAGTTGCTAATAAGAAAAAAGCTGTTAAATAGCAATTAATAATATGGCACAAAAACGAAAAGATAAGGCTAAAAAAAGGGTAGTTCAAGTAGAGGCCATAGGCCAGGCACACATTAAAGCTACTTTTAATAACATTATTATATCAATGACCAATAGTAGTGGCCAAGTTATATCCTGGGCATCTGCGGGAAAGATGGGTTTTAAAGGGTCAAAGAAAAATACACCATATGCTGCACAAATGGCAGCTTCGAATTGCGCTCAGGTGGCTTATGATCTTGGTTTAAGAAAAGTTGAAGTATTTGTAAAAGGACCCGGTGCTGGCAGGGAATCTGCTATCCGAACCATTCAAAATACTGGTATCGAAATAACCATTATTAAAGATGTGACACCATTGCCACATAATGGATGCAGACCCCCTAAAAGAAGAAGGGTATAATAAATACGTTTACAAGAAATTAATTATTTAATATCATAAAGGAATAATATGGCACGCTATAGAGGTCCAAAGGCTAAAATTGCACGGAGATTTAACGATCCCATTTTTGGTCCAAGTAAGGCTTTACAAAAAAAGAGTTACCCTCCTGGAATGCATGGGAGGAATAGAAGAAGAAAGCAGTCTGAATATGCACTGCAGCTTGGCGAAAAGCAAAAAGCTAAATACACTTATGGAGTGCTGGAAAAGCAATTTGCAAATACCTTTGAAAAAGCTTCTCATAAAAAAGGCATTACAGGTGAAGTATTATTACAAATGCTTGAGTCCCGATTGGATAACGTTGTTTTTCGTTTGGGTATTGCCCCTTCAAGAAGAGCAGCAAGACAGTTGGTATTGCACAAACACATTGTAGTAAACGGTGAGGTGGTAAATATTGCTTCATTTTCTGTAAAAGTTGGAGATTTGGTTGGTGTCAGAGAAAAATCGAAATCTTTATTGGTAGTAACTGAAAGTCTTGCTGCCAGAAGTTCGAAGAAATATCCTTGGTTGGAATGGGATAGCACTCAATTGACTGGAAAAATGATACACGTTCCACAGCGGGAAGAAATACCTGAAAATATTCAGGAACAATTGATCGTTGAACTTTACTCCAAGTAAAATTTTTTAATAGATATTTTCAAAAATATGTCGATACTACCATTTCAAATGCCGGAAAAAGTGGTGATGGAAAAATCTGATGATTTCCATGGACTTTTCACATTCAAACCACTTGAACCAGGTTTTGGCATTACCATAGGTAATGCATTAAGAAGAATTCTTTTATCTTCGTTAGAAGGTTATGCAGTTTCCGGAATTAAAATTCCAAGTATATTGCATGAATTTTCTACTATAGAAGGAGTTGTTGAAGATGTTTCTGAGATTATCTTAAATATCAAAATGATCAGATTTAAGAAAATTTCAGAATCTGCTGATACCAAAATCAACATTTCCATAAAGAATCAGACACAATTCAAGGCTGGTGATATTAATAAGTTCACCACATCTTTTGAAATACTTAATCCAGATCATGTGATTTGTAACTTGGATGAAGCCGCAGAATTGGAAATAGAATTGACAGTTGATAAAGGCCGTGGCTATGTGTCAGCTGAAGAGAATAGAAATGGAGAACAGGTTTTTGGCCTAATACCCGTGGATGCTGTATATACACCCGTAAAGAATGTAAAATACAGCATTGAAAATACCAGGGTAGAGCAAAAAACTGACTATGAAAAATTGATCCTGGATATTGAAACCGATGGATCAATTCATCCTGAGATTGCTTTGAAAGGAGCAGCTAATATTTTGATTCAACACTTTATGCTATTCTCATCTGATGCTACTTTGATTCTTGAATCAGCTGATTCTAAAGAACCCGAAGCAGTGGATGAAGAAATGTTACATATGCGTAAACTGTTGAAAACACAGTTGAATGATCTTGATTTATCAGTGAGAGCTTACAACTGTTTGAAAGCAGCTGATGTAAAAACTCTGGGCGATCTTGTGCAGCTTGAAATCTCAGATATGATGAAATTCAGGAATTTTGGAAAGAAATCCCTTGCCGAATTAGAACAGTTGGTTGTGGAAAAGAACCTTACTTTCGGAATGGATTTGTCGAAGTATAAACTTGATGAAGATTAAAGAAAATGAGACACGGAAGGAAAATTAATCATTTGAGCAGGACATCATCTCATAGGAAAGCTATGCTTTCTAATATGGCCAGCTCTTTGATTTTGCATAAACGGATTTCAACAACCGTTGCTAAAGCTAAAGCTCTACGGAAGTATGTTGAACCATTGTTAACTAAAGCAAAAACAGACTCGACCCATTCAAGGAGAACAGTATTTTCTTATCTCCAGAATAAAGAGTCAGTAACGGTGCTTTTTAATGAGGTTGCAGATCGAATAGCGGAAAGACCAGGTGGTTATACCCGAATCCTTAAAACCGGGTTTCGATTAGGTGATAGTGCTGAAACTTGTATTATTGAACTGGTGGATTATAATGACATCATGCTAAAAGAAGCTAAGCCTGCAAAAACAAAAACCAGAAGAAGCAGACGTGGTGGCAAATCTTCATCTGAAGAAGCTAAGGCATCTTCTGCTGAACCTTCAACTTCTGCAAAAGAAGAATCGAAGGAACAACAATCAGCTCCTGAAGATACTTCTGACGATCAGGTTGAAAAAAATGAGGAAGAAAATAAATCAGAATGATATTGTCAAAAACATGCTAAAAATGGGGATTGGGTTTTTTACTCAGTCCCTTTTTTTTGGCATTTTAAAATCAGTTTGAGAAGCATATTGATACTATACCTAATTTAATTATTTTTGCAACAAAATTGTTATGAGATACTTAGAGAGAAAAGAAGCAGTATTATTACTTGAAGACGGATCTGTATTTAAAGGCCGTGCAATAGGGAAAATTGGCACTCAAGGAGGTGAAATTTGTTTCAATACCGGCATGACAGGTTATCAAGAAGTATATACTGATCCTTCCTATTTCGGACAGCTCATTGTAAGCACAAATGCGCACATCGGAATTTATGGCGTTCATCATACTGAACAGGAATCATTGTCCCCTAAAATTTCAGGATTAATTGTTAATCGTTTTTCTGAGAATTACAGTCGCAACCAAGCCTTTGATTCCCTTCAAAATTATCTGGATAAACATGGTGTGGTTGGCATTTCTGAAGTGGATACCCGGCAACTGGTAAGGCACATTAGAAGTAAAGGAGCAATGAATGGCATTATTTCTTCTGAAATTTTGGACATAGTACTTTTAAAATGGGAGTTAGAAAAGGTCCCATCTATGAAAGGATTAGAATTAGCAACAAAAGTCACCACTAAAGAACCTTATTTTGTTGGAAATGAAACCGCAAAATATAAGGTAGCTGCACTCGATTACGGCATCAAAACAAATATACTTACCAACCTCTCGGAAAGAGACTGTTATATAAAAGTATTTCCGGCAGAAACACCATTTGAGGAAGTGGAAAAGTGGGGGGCTGATGGTTATTTTATTTCAAATGGCCCGGGTGATCCTGCTCCAATGCAATATGCCGTAGAAAATGTAAAGAAAATAATCGATAAGGATAAGCCTGTATTTGGCATTTGCCTTGGCCATCAGTTATTGGCATTGGCTTGTGGCATCCCTACATATAAAATGCACCACGGTCACAGAGGTTTAAACCACCCGGTTAAAAATCTCGAATCTGGCAAAAGTGAAATTACGACACAAAATCATGGTTTTGCTGTAGATGGTGATGCGATCCGAAATAATAAAAATGTAAAAATAACCCATATCAACCTGAATGATGGTACCATAGAAGGTATCCAGGTATTGGGTAAAAAAGCTTTTTCAGTACAGTATCATCCTGAATCGTGCCCAGGACCGCATGATTCCAGATATCTGTTTGATAAATTCGTTACTTTTATGTCACATAATTAATAACTAACACTATGAGTTTAATAGAAAGTATTAAAGGAAGACAAATTCTGGATTCCAGGGGAAACCCCACCGTTGAAGTTGATGTAATCACTGAAAATGGTGTTATTGGTCGTGCTGCAGTTCCATCGGGAGCTTCAACTGGTGAGAATGAAGCTGTTGAACTTCGGGATGGCGATAACTCTAAATATCTTGGAAAAGGTGTTCTGAAAGCTGTACAAAATATCAATGAAACCATTGCTGATGAACTGATCGGATTATCGGTATTCGATCAAAAATTGATTGATAAAATCATGATCGAACTGGATGGTACAGAAACTAAAAAGAAGCTGGGTGCAAATGCTATCCTTGGGGTATCTTTAGCTGTTGCAAAAGCTGCAGCGGAGGAATTGGGTATGCCTTTATACCGGTACATTGGGGGTATCAATGCTTACACATTGCCTGTTCCTATGATGAATATCATCAATGGTGGCTCCCATTCAGATGCTCCGATTGCTTTTCAGGAATTCATGATCAGGCCAGTAGGTGCACCTACATATAGCGAAGCCTTGAGAATGGGTGCTGAAGTATTTCACAACCTCAAAAAGATTTTGAAAGACAAAGGATTAAGTACTGCAGTCGGTGATGAAGGTGGTTTTGCACCTAATTTTTCCGGTGGAACCGAAGAAGCTTTAGACAGTATCCTAAAAGCTATCGGAAATGCAGGTTACAAACCAGGTAAAGATATTACGATCGCTTTGGATTGCGCTGCATCTGAGTTTTATAAAGATGGCAAGTATAACTATGCCAAATTTGAAGGCCCAAATGGTGCAGTAAGATCACGAGAGCAGCAAGTAGATTATCTTGCTGAGCTGATCTCAAAATATCCGATCGATTCTATCGAAGATGGCTGTGGTGAGAATGATTGGGAAGGATGGGCTTTATTAACCCAAAAAATTGGTAGTAAATGTCAATTGGTTGGTGATGACCTGTTGGTAACCAATGTAAAATTCCTGGAAAGAGGTATCAAAGAAAAATGTGGAAATTCTATTCTGATCAAGGTTAATCAGATAGGTTCATTAAGTGAAACCATGGCTGCCATTGAAATGGCCCATAAAGCTGGATGGACAGCAGTGATTTCCCACAGATCTGGAGAAACTGAAGATGCTACCATAGCCGATATTGCTGTGGCAACTAATGCCGGACAAATAAAAACTGGTTCGATGTCGAGATCAGACAGAATGGCAAAATATAATCAATTGTTACGCATTGAAGAAGAATTGGGTGAAGTAGCTCATTATCCAAAAGCAAAAGCTTGATTTTTCATAAAAACTATAATAGAAAAGCCCCACCGTTTGGGGCTTTTCTTATTTCTATCAAAAGATAATCTTATACTTCTGAAAAAATCAATTGTAAACATTTAGGGTTTAATCAGTTATTATTATATTTATACATAATTTTTATTAAACATGCTTCAGAAATTACCCACGTTTACTAAAAGCTTTTATTTTATATCCACTTTAATCCTCCTTTTCTGGATGGTCTTCGTCGATTCCAATGACCTGGTTGATCAGGTGAAGTTGTCCCTCAAACTCAGGAATCTGGAAAAACAACAACAATATTATCTCGAAAAAATCGAGGAAGTAAAACATGACAGGGCGGAATTGTTAAGTAATCCGGATCTATTGGAAAAGTTTGCCCGGGAAAAGTATTTCATGAAAAAGAAAAATGAGGACATTTATATCATCGAAGAATAGCTATTGATATGCACAGAAAATATTTGTTGGTAATCATCCTCATGCTTATAGTTGTTTTTCCTGGAATGTCACAAGATGATGAGGAAAAGCCCAGTTTCTGGCAAAGAACTTATTTTGGTGGAAGTTTTTCTTTACAATTCGGTTCATTTACCTATATCGATGTTTCTCCCATGATGGGATATGGTTTTACAGATAGATTTTCTGCTGGCTTAGGCATAACTTATCGTTATGTAAAAGATAATTATTGGAATTATGATTATAATGTATATGGTGGACGACTTTTTACACGATATGGCATTTTTGAAAATGTATTTCTTCATGGTGAATATGAATTTTTGAATTGGCAAAACGTGTATTCGCTCGAACGGGAATGGACAAATGCAGCTTTTATAGGAGGGGGTTATTCAACTCACTTAGGTGCTCAGAAGGGTGCCCAGATTTATATTCTTTACAATTTGGCATATGATCAATTCAGTTCACCTTATAATGAACCCTACGTCATCCGTTTCAGTATAACTTTTTAAAGCTATACAAGAAGCAAAAAACCAGCCCATTTGAACTGGTTCTTTTATATACATTTTATGACAAAAATGCTTAATAACTTCTGACGCCGAAAGTCATAAATGAGGATAATTAATTGCCCTCACCTTCTTCTAATAACCAACCTACATAAACTATTTTCCATTGGCCATTATGTTTCTCAAGAAATCTGGTTTCCCTGCTTAACCCCGGCATATCCATATCCGGCTCCCCAGTATCATTTCCATATTGATCAAAAGTGACCCAGGCCGCATCCTGATAAATGCGCATATTGATATTCTCCCGCCTGACGTTTTGGGGATTGGGTTTAGGATTATTTTTCATATGCGCCTCTGTTCTTGCGCTTCTTTCTTCCCAGCCATTCACCACAGTAATCCCTCCTCTGGCCCACCAGCCCATAGTCCTAATATAAGGTTCATGTGCCCAGTAATTGGCCCAGCTTTCGAAGTCTTTATCCCAAAAGGCTTTTGATTCATTTTCAATTACTTTAATAATTTTATCACGATCAGCCTTCAATAGCTTTTGTTGCTCAAGGAAGGCATCTTTATTCTGGGAACTTTCATAATCAAAATTCATTGACCAACTGATATAGCTGATACAAAGTAGCATCATAAATAATAATTTCATAGGTATGTCGGGTTATATGAACGTATGATATATTTCCATGATTCTAGGTGATATAGATACTTTCCGGTATTTGTGGTATCAATTTGGTGTTTTATAATTTCCTCCTATTCACAACTGCTATTCATTAGGAATGCTACCAAACTCAAATTGAATAATACTAATTTCAAATTCTTCATAATGTTGTGGTTTTAGTATTTACAAAAAATTTATTTTCCATATCACGTCCCTTTTTTTTATTAAAGACACCAGTTAAATAGCGGTGTCACTGAAAAAATAAATGGCAATAGCAAACCATTCTGGAGAAACAGATGAGAACCATTGGTTGAACATGATCTCGATTGAATTTCCAAAAGATATTTTAATCAGGTTAACTGCTGTGATTATGCCCAACAAAATCAGCCATTTTTTTAATTTCCTGTTTTTCATGAGTAATAAAATTTTAGTTCAAAGGTAAATGGGGCATTGACTTGAGTGTTAACACAAATCTCCCAGACAATGACCCATTTTTCCCAATTAGTGAGATGGAAGCATATTTCACAATTCAGACGATGAATGCATGAAAAAAACATCAGGGAAGTAGTGAAAATGATTAAGCAGTCGCGCAAATAAAAAAGTAGTTAAGGAAATGATTAATATAGTCAAATGAAATTGACCAAAATACCGAAGAAAGTAGTTCTTATTTAATTAAATCGTTGGCAGCATTTTCGGCATACACTGAAGGGGCTACACCATATTGTTCTTTAAAGCATTTGGCAAAATAGGAGAGATGACTAAACCCGGAAAGATAAGCTGCTTCAGCTACCTGAACACCCGGTTGTGACAATATTTGAGCAGCACTTTTTAGCTTTACTGTACGTACAAATTCACTGGCAGATTGATTGGTCAATGCTTTTAGTTTCCGGTGCAATTGCATCCTGCTCATTCCTATTTCTTTTTGCAATTGTTCCACAATAAAACCTTCATTGGTCATATTTTCCTTTATAATCTCCATTATTTTCTCTAGAAAAACTGCATCCTTGTCTTGGATCGTAATCTTTTCAGGTTCAAGTGTGATTTGACGGCTGAATTTCTGACGTAACCGGTTGCGTTGATTTAGCAGGCTGTTAATTCTGGCAGTTAGCTCATCTATTGCAAATGGCTTCACCAGATATTGCTCCGCACCGGTTTCAAATCCTTTTATCTTGGTTTCGCCATCATCTCTGGCGGTCAACAAAATAATAGGAATATGATTGGTAAGTTCACTTTCCCTCAGATTTTTTGTAAGTATCACACCGTCCATTTCCGGCATCATAATATCTGTGATGATCAGGTCTGGAATTTTTTGTTGTGCTAATTTGAGCCCCTCACTCCCATTGCATGCTTCTACAATATTGAACTCACTGCTTAACCGTGTTTTCAAATAAACCCTCAGATCATTATTGTCCTCAACAAACAATACCAATGGTAAATCTTCAGAAAATTCGGCTGGTTCTGCCTGGTCATGTGAAATTTCGGATGCTGTGTTTAGAAATGAATAATAAGGGTCAGCGATGGTTTCATCTTCTATCAAATCTCTGTTTTCAGACACAAAGACAGGAAGGGAAACAGTGAAAACACAACCTTTTCCATCATGGGTATCGACACCAATAGTACCTCCTAGTAGATCAACAAGTTCTTTCGTGAGCGAAAGGCCAATTCCTGATCCTTCATATTTCCGGGTCTGAGATGCATCGATCTGATAAAAACGATTAAAGATTTTCTCCTTAAGATGATCAGGTATGCCTATTCCCGTATCGAATACATCAAACCTGAGGAAGTCCTGTTGTACGCTCAGCGTGATGCCAACAGCACCTCCCTTCGGTGTGAATTTAAACGCATTGGATAACAGATTATAAACAATCTTTTCCAGTTTGTCAGGATCTATGAACACAATGAAATCCCTTTCAGGAATGATGATCTGATAGGTAATTTCCTTAGTTTCTGCAAAATGGATAAAAGAATCAGCGATACTTTTGACAAACCGGAATATCTCCACATTCCTGTTCTCAGCTTTCATCAACCCCACTTCAATTTTAGCCAGATCCAGAAGCTGATTTACTAAGCGAAGGAGCCGCTCTGCATTTCGGCGCATCATTTCTATATCGTTAGTTAAAATGGCTTCTTTATGGTTTTGCAAAGGTGCCAGTATCAGATTAAGTGGTGTGCGAAACTCATGAGAGATATTGGCAAAAAACTGAGATTTCATTAAATCCAGCTTTTTTATATGTTCCGCTTCGATTTGTGCTTGCTTGGCTTTTTCAGCTTCTTCATTAGCCAGAGTTTGTGAGATCTTACTGGTACAGATGGCGGCTATGGTTTTAAGAGCTTCCAGATGGTACTTTCTGAAAAAGTCTTTTTCGGGATGCTCACTATCTATTACACCAATTACTTTATCATGCTGAACTAAAGGCACGGCAATTTCAGAAAATCGGGCATCATCATCTACAATATACCTTGGATCTGCTTGAGTGTTATTTACAATTTCAGGTAATCCAGTCAATGCCACACTTCCTACAATGCCTTTTCCAATCGGAATTTCAATGGGTTGATGAATGACGAAACCTTCCGGATTTTTATCACCATAAGCTGCTTTTTGCACCAGTACATTTCTCGAATCATCTACCAGATAGATCACACAATCAACCAACCCCAAACGATTGATACAGTTTTTAGCCACATCCCAAAGAATTTCATCTAAGGTGTTTTTTCCGAAAAGAGAAGTAGCAAAATAATTGATGGTTTCATCAACTTCTTCCCGTTCTTTCAAATGGTGCGATAGGTTAAACTGTTCATTTTCCATTTGAAGTTGTTTGTTTTTTTGTTTTAGCTTATATCTTGAGAAATATAGATAGCCCAGTAAAGAAACAAGTATTAGAAAACCAACAAGAGTAAAAATAAGTATTCGTTGTTGTGTAATAGAAGACTCCCGGAGTGCCAGTTCTTGTTCTTTTTGTTCTGTTTCATATTTTATCTGCATTTCTGCAATTTGTTTGGATAATGATTCTGACTGCAGACTGTCAGACATATCTCTAAACTTTTTATAATATGTATTTGCCTCTTGATAATTACCTAAAGCTGCATGAATAACAGGAAGAAATCCCATAGCCTGAACATAAAATTTGGTGAATTCAATTTCATTTGCCAGATCCAATGCCTGATTGGCATAGGTCAACGCTTTCTGATAATTCTGAATTTCCATATATAAATGAGTAAAATCAATGTATGAAATTATTAAATTACGTTGATTACCCATATCTTCATCAATTTTTAGTGAACGTTCATAGTAATCAATAGCTTTTGTGAAATCCCTTTGAGAAAGGTGGATCATGCCGATATTATGATAGGTATTGCCCATTCCCTGCAGATTATTCAATTGTTGATCTACTTCAAGGGATTTCAGATGGTAGCTTAAGGCCTTATCATATTGCTGCATATCATAATAAATATTCCCCATATTGCCCCAAATAGCAGCCTTTATTGTATCAAAATTATTTACATCAGCCAGTTTTTCCGCCACCTGATAATATTCGAGGCTTTGTTGATATTGATGTTGGTATCTGTAGATTACCCCAAGAATGATATAACACTGACAGATTTGCCAGTTATCGTCCAAATCAGTATAGAATCTTAATGCTTTCAAACCTTTATCAATTGCCATAACAAAATCCCCTTTCTCTGCGTAAAGGCGGGATAGTTGCTGATTGGCTCTGGCTTCCTGCGATTTCAGTCCTTTTTGTTCTGCTATTTGTAAAACATCCTCTAATAAGTCGATTGCCTGTAACGGTTGAGAAGATTTTAATTGATCGGATAGTTCCAATTGATGGTTTAAAGAATCCAATAAGATGTTGTTTTGCCCATTTACAGATAAGGGAAAATGTAATAAAGCGGTCGCGGTTAGGATAAAATAGTAAAAATACATTTTTACGGATAAAAAATAACTTGCTGATTTATGAGGTTTAAACTATCCCAATAGTATATCGCGTTATATCTTAACTATAAATTTAAATAATATTTCCCAAAAAATAAATAATTATTATAATGAAATGTATTGTTTATTGTAACGGATAAAAGCACCCCATCAGTCGATTTACCGAGCGAACGTAAGCCCCTATTTATAAACAATGCGAATGCACTTCATCAATAAAATTGTTAAATTTGATGTTTTGCAAAAAACTATGAAGATATACCACAATCCCCGATGTAGCAAAAGCCGGGCAGCATTAACATTATTACAGCAAACTGGAGGCGTTCTAGAAATTCAGGAATACCTTAAAAATGCACCTGATAAAAATGAACTCATTGAAGTGCTAAAAAAGCTGAACATGAAACCTCACGAAATTATCAGGAAAGGTGAGGTTTTGTACAAAGAAAAGTATAAAGGGTCAGAATTTACTGATGAAGAATGGATCAATATTATGGTGGAAAATCCGGTGTTGATCGAACGGCCGATTGTCATAAAAGGAGATAAAGCAATTATAGCACGCCCTCCTGAAAGAATAAATGAATTATTATAACCGAATGGAGATGCAAAATGATTTGATTTTAAGGGTTTTGCGGGGGGAACAAACCGAACGTACTCCTGTATGGATGATGCGGCAGGCAGGTAGAATTTTACCTGAATATAGGGCTATTCGCAATAAACTGAAAGATTTCAAAGAATTGATCAAAAATCCTCAATTGGCAGCTGAGGTTACGATTCAGCCAGTAGACAGACTTGATGTGGATGCAGCCATCATATTTTCAGATATCCTGGTTATACCTGAGGCCATGGGATTAAATTATGAAATGGTAGAAAATAAAGGCCCCTGGTTTCCTGAAACTGTTCGTACTCAGGAGGATTTAGCCACATTGAGAATAGCTTATCCCCAAGATGATCTGGGTTACGTGTTGGATGCGATCAGAATTACAAAAAAAGAACTCAATGGCAGAGTGCCATTGATAGGTTTTGCCGGTGCGCCCTGGACTATATTTGCTTATATGACCGAAGGCAAGGGAAGCAAAACTTTTGCCAAAGCCAGAAAGTTGCTCTATACCCAGAAAGAGTTTTCTCATCAACTGCTTTCCATGATCACAGAAAGTACCATTCGTTATCTGAAAGCCCAGGTTCAAGCAGGAGCAGACCTGGTGCAGATTTTTGATTCATGGGCTGGAATTCTTCCTCCTGACCAATATGTTGAGTTTTCTTTAATGTATATTCAAAAAATTTGTGCTGAAATGTCAGTACCGGTAATTGTGTTTGGTAAAGGGGCTAGCTTTGCATTTCACGATATGAAAGAGTTATCTTGCCAAGCCATAGGACTTGATTGGAACACCTCTCCAATGTTTGCCCGCCAGGTTTTGGGGGATGAGAGAAATTTACAGGGAAATTTGGACCCGTGTGCTTTATATTCCTCTTTCGATAGTATCAGATCGATGACCAAGAAAATGCTTCAAGCGTTTGGTCCCCGGCATGTTGCTAATTTGGGACATGGTGTATATCCTGATGTTGAGGTAGATAAAGCCCGGTGTTTTGTAGATACTGTGAAAGAAAGCCTGAATAATAGAAATACCTGATTGGGTATTTACTCCAGTATCAATTCAGGCTGCCACTTATGGAATTGGATATATTCTTTATGGCCACCAAACCACTGGAGAACCGTTTCCCTCGATAATTTTGTAGGTTTATCGGATAAAATGGTTTTATAAGAACTAAATGGCCATTCATCAATGCATTTACAGAAACCATGATGAATTGGATTGTAATGGATGTAATGGATGATTTTGGTGAGGTAGTCATTCGAGTCGATTTCTTTTCGGTTAAACCTTGGAATAAATAGAGAACCCTTACGATTGAACAATCGATTATATGATTGGGTATAGCAGTTGAACAAATGGGAGAATTGGAGGGTGACGATTCTATTGATTGCAGAAATCTTTTCTACCGCACCCATCCCTTCAAGGGTTTTGAACCCTTGAAGGGCTTTGCTGCTCCTGTTTTTGATAAATGCATAAAAACTACCTTCGTTTTTGATCCTTACTAAAAAATGGAAGTGATTGGGCATAAGGCAGTAGCAGAGGGTCTCAGCAACAGGCTCAATATATTCCCCGTATTTTTTAAGGAAGTAACTATAATTCTCTGAACATCTAAATAAATTTTCATTTCCGTTGGCATGATTATAAACATGGTAAAAGCATTCAGGTTGAAAGGGATCATTCATGTATTAGGCAACTTTTTGATTTAGTATTTTGCAATTTACATTAATGGCTTTTTATTGAAAAATATTTCCGATTTTACTTTTACAATGTTGCTTTTATCCCTTAAATTGACGGATATGGTGTCCCCTAAGCCCGATGTTTTGTAGATACCGTGAAAGAAAGCCTGAATAATTGAAATACCTGATTGGGTGTTTTAGAAATTTAATTTTTCTTTTAATCGTTGATAACCACTTCTGCTTACTGGTAGCTTGTCACCGGTTTTTAAAAGCACCCGGTAGGAAGACTTCTCAAAAAGCTCAACTTTCGATATATAGGTCACATTTACAATATAAGAGCGGTGTATCCTGATAAATTCGTCTGTATTTAAATGTGATTCATAATATTTCATGGTTTGTTGCTTCAGATATTTTCCGTCTTCCACATAAATCATCACATAATCATCCTGTGCCTCCAGATATTTTATCTGATTGGGATAAAATATCCTGATGCTGCTGCCACTTTTAACCACAACACGTGAAATTTCAGCATCATGTTGATCTAAATGGGACTTTAATTGTAAAATAGAAGATTTGGTTTCACTTTGTGACAGATGATTGATGGCTTTTTCTACGGCCTGATCGAATCTTTCTTCAGAATAAGGTTTTAATAGGTAGTCAATGGCATTCAATTCAAAAGCTTTTATAGCAAATTGATCATACGCAGTAGAAAAAATGACATGTGGTGGATGATCAATTAGTTCCAACATCTCAAAACCGGTCAACTTAGGCATTTGTATATCCAAAAAAACCAGATCAGGATTTTTTGCTTGAATCGCTTTCAGCCCGTCAAAACCATTTCCACAAGTCTCCACTACTTCGATATGATCAAATTTTTTTAGGTAGGTAGTGATAAGTGATATTGCCAGTTCCTCATCATCGATGATAATTGCAGTATATGTCATTGGTTTGGAATTGTAATATTGACTATAAATTGGGTATTATCTTTGTTGATTTTCATCAGCTGTTCATTTCCATAAATCAGTTTAAGCCGGTTACGGATATTTTTTAAACCGATGCCTTCCCCTTTGTCTGGTTTCCCTTTATCGGGGTCCAATGTGTTGGCAAGAGCGATTGATAAATAGTCTTCGCCGGTGTCACAGGTGAGTTGGATCACCACAGGTTCAAGGCTGTCGTAAACCCCATGCTTGATCGCATTTTCCAGGAGTGGTTGCAACATAAAGTTGGGTACCAAACGGCTCATGCAATGGTCTTTTATATTCTCCTGATAAATAAGGTTTTTTCCGAACCTTACCTTTTCGATATCCAAATATCTGCGGGCGTTTTCCAACTCTTCTGCCAATGTGGCTTTTTCAAGTTCTCCTTCTCTTTTCAAAGTATAACGAAGAAATTCAGACAACTTCACCACCATTTCACGGGCTTTTTCAGGTGCGACCACTGTAAGGGCATTGATCGAATTTAAACTATTGAAAATAAAATGAGGATTAAGTTGGGATTTTAATGACCGTAATTCTGCTTCCCGAAGATAATTCTCCATTCTTGCTTGTTGCAGCTCTTTTTCTTTCAATGAATCATAAAAATTAAAAGAATAAAAGATAAGCAACAGTGCTAAGTAAATAATACTCCCGAAAGCTATTCTCCATGTAAAAGAAGCATTTAAGAAGGAAATATAGGCCGCATCGTTCATAAAAATAGAGCGAAGAATAATTGTGGAAAAAGCATACCAACATAGTATGAATATAACGGCTATGGAAATGTGATTGATAAAAAGATTATATGCACCTTTTTCATGAATATTATTGTATTGAACTACATACCAAATGCCTGTGCCCATGATGGCAAAAACCAAATTAAAAACCACACCATCAGTCAATGCTTGCAACGGATGAAAATGGAAATTAAAATACAGCAACATGGAATGGAATATGATAACCAGAATCCATGGAATGCTATAAAAAAGCAATGATCGGGCAGAATTGAATACAGCGTGAATCATTGTTTAAAAAAAATAGTTGATATATTGTGTTAAAATTACTGCTACTTATAAGATTTTATTTCCCCACCACCGAATACTACTGCACCTTTGATGATAAGTCTTTTACCCGGATCGAATTGATGATTGGGAGGAAAATATCGCTTGTCAGAAAAACCACCAAATACATGATCTACATCTATTACGGTTTCCCATTCTGGCGGGATGATCAGCACATGTCCTCCAAAAACAGCGGTGACTTCTATTACAACGTCTTGTGATGCCAGGTCAGCTCCCAAGAAATTAACTTCTGCTCCCCCAAAAACTGCCGTGATATTTCCACCTTTAAAGTTTTTTGAAGTTACCTGACGTTCCCCTCCGCTAAACACCGCAACGATATCTATATAATCTGGATCTGAAGAGTTATAATCTTTCAATTCGTATTTATAACCTTCGTTATTACAAGAATGTCTCCGTAACATTATGGCGACACCTACCAAAATCACGATGACTGGAATAAATATATTTCTGAATTCACTAAAATATTCCGGTGCCAGGAAAAATGTGCCTATTAAAATCAATACCAATCCTGGCACTTTGCTTCGTTTAGTGAACAGCGTAACCAAGCCGACAAGAATTAAGATAAATTGCCATCTAAAAAAGAAGTCTGAAAACCATAATGGAACATAGCCAAAGTTCTTCAACAAAAGTACCATTCCAATAATGATGATCAACGCCCCTATTAATACATGCGTTTTTGACTGTGGATGATATTCTGAATTTCTCATTTTTTTGAAATTAAATTCATATTAAGGTGATGCCATTTTCACCGTTCTTACTTCAATATTAATATTAATCTTTCCTTAAAGAAAGAAGTAATCGGTAAACAACCTTAATTTTAGGTGTGAATGAACAAAAGTTATATTGATTTTTACTCTATCCTACCATTGACTTGGGCACAATATCTATTTTTATTTAACTTTGATTACAAGGGTTTTGGGATTTTTAAATGTGGTTTACTATCGGATATTTTTAAAACTAAAAGCAAAACCCACTCATTTAATTACTTAACCATTTTTCAAAAAAACACTTTTCGATGTACGAAGTAGAACAAATCAATCAACTGATCAGAAATAGGAGATCGATTTACACCAATATGTTTACAGGTGAAAAGATTGATGATGCTATCATATGGCAGATGTTGGAGAATGCCAATTGGGCACCAAACCACAAACAGACTGAACCTTGGCGTTTTGTGGTTTTTTCTGGCGATGGTATCCAAACATTCGCTGCTTTCCAGGCAGAGTTTTATAAGGAGTCATCCTCTGTTGCAGGATCTTTTAAAGAAATCGAATACGAAAAATTGTTGGCCAAGCCACTTTCCTCTTCACATATTATTGCCATTGGTATGAAAAGGGACGAAAAAGAAAGACTTCCGGAAATAGAAGAGATTGAGGCTGTGGCTTGTGCTGTTCAGAATATGTACCTGACTGCAGAAGCTTATGGTATAGGATGTTATTGGGGTTCGGGAGGTGTAACCTATCAGGAAAAAGCAAAAGCATTTTTCAGACTTGATTCGAAGGACAAATTGCTGGGATTTTTATATGTAGGTATACCTAAAATGAGGCCACCAATGGCAAGAAGGAGACCAATAGAAGATAAGGTAATGTGGGTGAATGAATAACCTAATGCAGCAGGTATAGCGCAACCAAACATAACCATTGCTGAAAAGTTAAAAATATATAACTAATGGTGAAAAAGCAATGGGAGAAAATGTGAATAAAATTGACCGGGTGAGAAAGATATCACCGAAGAAAGCTAATCAGGAAATTGATAATGAGATCAATCAAGTGATTACTCAATACAAAGGGAAGAGGAAAAATGCCCTTGGAAAAAGAATAGTAGAATTGGATAAAGAATGGAGTATTGAAAGGCGCATTGAAACATTTGCTTCATCATTGATCCTGAGTGGACTATTACTAGGTACGTTGGTTAATCGTAAATGGTTGATTTTGCCTGGTGTAGTGGCCGCGTTTTTGTTGCAGC
Organism: Bacteroidota bacterium; assembly: GCA_023393375.1. Taxonomy (GTDB): domain Bacteria; phylum Bacteroidota; class Bacteroidia; order Cytophagales; family Cyclobacteriaceae; genus JAEWLI01. The sequence goes on along the minus strand of JAEWLI010000108.1, from coordinate 40,431 downwards.
ATGGTATTCAGGGATGGTGTCCGCCCGTACCACTGTTCAGGCTGATGAAAGCAAGGACAAGGAAAGAGATTGATTGGGAAAAGAATGCCTTGAAATATATCAGAGGTGATTTTGATAAAGTTCCAAAGACCAAAAGCAAACAAATATTTGAAGCTGTACAGCGGATATGATCACTTATTTCATTTCAATGTGCCGATAATCCTTTGTATATCTATTTCCCGGCTTTTTTGCTCAAATAAAAGGTTGCTGATATTATTTTGTATTTCAAGTAAAGTTAATTGTGTCATTCGGAAATCATAACCGTTGATGGCTCCAGCGGCTAATTGTTGTCGTGCAATATTCATTGCTTCAGTAGCTGTGCTCAGATTTTCCCGCATCAACTGTACCTGATCTTGTAAAGCAGCGTGTTGATCAAAAGTGTCAAGTAATAAAGCCTGCACTTCTTGAGTAATGTTTTCCTTTCTAATACCTGCTATTTGGCTTTGAATACGGCTATTCCTGATTTGAATATTCTGTTGATTGCCATTGAATAAATTAAACCTTACCCTGATCCCTACCTGCGGTCCATAACTTCGATTAAGTTCACTGATCCCAACTTCACTTGTCTGCCGAGAATAAGCATAATTACCAAATAGACTTACTTCAGGAAATCGATTCCCACGCTCTTCTCTATACATTGCTTCAGCAAGTAATTCTGCCAGATAGGCATTTTGCACTTGTTGATTATTTTGTAAAGCATGATTCAACAAATCTGCTTTGTTTTCTAAATCATCCAGTGCAATTTGTTCTGTTGAAGGAATTAATGGTGATTCTAAAGGTCTGTTGATTAGCTTATTGAGTTGTAATTCCAGGCTTTTAATCACTGCCTTTTGGTTAATAAGGATAGCACTGTCATTGTTATAATCAACAATTGCCTGTCTTGATTGTAATCCGGTGCCAGATCCTATTTGTAATCGCCGTTGTTCCAAGTTCCTGCGGAAAGAAGATATTTCAAAAGATTCCTGGTAATTCCTTAATAATTGACGTTGTAAAACCAATTGATAATAGGCTTTGGCAAGATCAGTAATGGTTTGTTCAATATAATAGCGAGTCTGTAAAGCTCCCATTTGTTCCAGAAGTTCCAATTGGTTTTTTCTGGCAAACATGCTCAAGCCGTCGAAAATTACCCAATTTATTTCTGCATAGGCATTTAAGGCATTATTTCTGGCATTATCACCTACCCGTGTATCTCCTGAGTATAATCTGGTGAAAGTATTGTTGTAACTTGTAGCAATTTCACCTGTAATACCAATGGAGGGGAGAAAACCTGCCATACCATAAGTGTTATTGTTTGTGGTTATGGCTTCCTCATTCTGCACGATTCTGATGTCATAATTTTCATTCAAAGCCATAGTTACCAGATCATTCAATGAGAACTGCTCCTGGGCTTTTAATATCCGGGTTGATCCTAGGAGGATGATTAAGAAAATTATTTTAAAATAATTGATCTTTCCCAACTGATTATTTCTATTTAATGATTTTATATCCATTCTAATTATACTCTTCTTGTATGGCATCCCTGCTTTTTTTGCTGGCAATAAAAGTATATAGTGACGGAATGACAAATAAAGTTAGGGCAAGTGAAAATAGCAGGCCTCCTATGATCACAATACCCATAGGCACACGGCTGATAGAGGCGTCACTGAACGAAATTGCCAAGGGCAAAGCTCCCAAAACAGTGGCAAGGCTTGTCATTAAAATAGGACGGAACCTGTCCGCAGCTGCCTCTATCGCTGCATCAAATACATTCATTCCTGCATCACGTTTCTGATTGGCAAATTCTACAATTAGAATTCCATTTTTTGTGACAATACCGATCAGTACGATCATCCCAATTTGGCTAAAGATATTCAAGGTTTGTCCGAAGATGAAAAGCGACAATAGGGCTCCTGCTAGTGCCAATGGTACTGTAAACATGATAGTGAGCGGATCCTTGAAACTTTCAAATTGTGCCGCAAGTGTAAGGTAAACCAACACCAATGCAAATAAAAAAATCCATATCAAGCTCGCTGAACTTTCAGCATAATCTTCCGAAGACCCAGTCAGTGCGGTGTTAAATGATTCATCCAAAACCTCACTTGCGATTTCATTCATGGCATCAATGCCCTGACCTAATGTAAATCCATCTGAAAGTGCGGCTGATACGGTAGCCGAAGTATAACGATTGTGACGTAATAATTGAGGAGGTCGACTTTCCACTGATACGTTTACCACATTTTCAAGTGTCAACATACCTCCGTCAGCACTTCTCACGGTCAGATTGGTAACATCTGATGGTCGGCTGCGTTTTTCCCTTTCAGCTTGAGCAAGTACATAATACTGTTTACCATCTTTTATAAAGTACCCTACCCTCTGTTCACTGAAATATATTTGAAGGGTTTCAGCTATGTCCCGTACATTCACTCCCAGATCAAGTGCTTTATTTCTATCAATATTCACGATTAGCTCCGGTTTGGTAAATTTCAGGTTGATGTCAACATCATTTAAAGCAGGATGATTTCTAGCCCTTCTCATAAATTCGGGAATTACTTCTTTTAGTTTATCAAGCGAAGGGGCTTGTAGCACAAATTGTACTGGTAATCCACCTCTGCCTCCTGCGGCAATAGTAGGTTCTTGAATCACAAAAGCCTGAGCAAATGGGAAATTTCTTAACGCCCGGTTGAGTTCACTTGCCAATTGAGCCTGGCTTTTATTTCTATCACCCGGTTCATATAACGCCAATCTTATAAAAGAAGAATTTACTGAGCCAGCAGCCCCGAAAGAGGGTGAAGTCACTGACAACAGGTATTCTTTTTCAGGAAGGGTATCCACCAAAGCTATCAGTTGTTGTTGATACTGATCCATTAGCTCGAAAGAAGTACCTTCTGGAGCAGTGGCGGTTATTCTGAGCCGACTTTTGTCTTCCAACGGGGCAAGTTCAGATTGCAAATTCGAAAAAAACAGCCATATCATTAATCCAGCAATGATGACAAAGGGGAATGCCAACCATCGTTTTTTCATAAATCTTGTCAACCACCCTTTATAATTATATATCAAATAATCAATAGGGCGTTTTATAAAATTCATAAACTTATACTCCCTCGATGACCCTTTTAAAAACTTTGAACATAACATGGGGGTCATGGAAAGGGAGACAAAAGTGGATAATATCACTGACCCGGCAACTACCAATGCAAATTCTCGAAACAATCTGCCGGTTAATCCTTCCATAAAAAATATGGGGAGGAATACACAAACCAGGGTTACAGTGGTAGCAATTACCGCAAAAAACACCTGACGTGATCCTGTAAATGCAGCCTGAACAGGTTTTTCACCAGCTTCAATTTTTGAATATATGTTCTCCATCACTACAATAGCATCGTCCACAACTAAACCCGTTGCCAACAACATACCCAACAAGGTAAGCACATTGATGGAATATCCCGCAAAATAGAGTATGGCAAATGAGCCAATAAGTGCTATGGGTATTGTTATTACAGGAATGATGGTTGTTCTGATGTTTCGGAGAAATATAAAAATAATTGCCAATACCAGCATAAAGGCTATGAATATGGTTATTTGCACCTCTTTTATGGAATTTCGAATGCTGGTAGTGGTATCTAATCCCACACCCAAAATAATATCTTCAGGTAATTCCCTACTCATTTGTTCAACTCTCCGGTTGGCTTCATCTACTATCTCGATATAATTGGCTCCCGGTTGGGGTTGCATAGCCACACCTACCATGGGTATGCCTCCATTTCCCCTAAGTATTGATTTTTCATTTAACGGTGCTAATTCCGCATAACCAATATCTTTCAAGCGCACCAGCGTATTTTCTCGTTTTGCCAGGATCAGGTCATTAAATTCTTCAGCTGTATTCAGTCGTCCCAATGTGCGTATAGTAAGGTAAGTCCTATTGCCTTCAATCATTCCCGTGGGCAATTCAATGTTCTGACCAGCCAGTGCATCCCGGATTTCTGCTGGTGTAATTTGATGGGCTTTTAATTTATCGGGATCTATTTTCAGACGCATAGAATAACGTTTCTCTCCCCATATCCGCACTTCGCTAATGCCCGGTATGGTTTGTAAACGTTCTGCAAAAACATTGATCGCATAATCTGTCAGATCAAGCATACTCCTGTTTCTACTTTGCAAGGTGATTGTGAGAATAGTTTCGGCATCAGCATCCGCTTTTGAAACAATAGGTGGGTCAGTGTCTGGAGGTAAACTTCGGACTCCTTGAGAAACTTTGTCACGAATATCATTGGCTGCTGCGTCCAGATCCATTCCCAATTCAAATTCAACAGTAATACTGCTTCGTCCGTCTGAACTAATTGACTGCATTGTTTTGACACCTGCTACTTTATTGATCTGTTCTTCAAGGGGCTCGGTAATTTGAGATTCGATAATTTCCGCATTGGCACCTATATAATTTGTGGTTACCGTAATTATTGGTGGATCCACACTTGGATACTCCCTTATTCCCAAAGAAGTAAAACCCACAATCCCGAAAATGATAATGATGATTGACAGTACGGTGGCTAGCACCGGTCTTTTAATACTTAAATCAGATAACGTCATAATACATCCTCTCGTAATTCACCAATTTGACCTATTTCTACATCATCACCATCGTCAAGTTGTAATAATCCGGATACCAACACGGTATCGCCTTCGGTTATTCCTTGTGTAATTTGGATAGCATTTTCTGTACGTATTCCCACTTCTACTAACTGCCTTTTAGCTTTTCCGTTTTGCAGTTTATATATCACATTGGCATTCAGCTCAGGGATAACTGATTCTGAAGGCACAAACAAAGCTTCTTGTAACTGTTCCATGTTTATTCTCACATTGGCAAAATCACCGGGAATAAATAAATTTTTGTCATTATTTAGTATTGCCCTGACCTGCAATGTGCGTGTAGATGCATCAAGGATAGGGCTAATCGCGTAAACTATGGCTGTAGCAGTATCTGAGGAAGCAGATGGCAGAACTGTAATTTCGTGATCTTTCTTTACTAATGAAGCGTATCTGGAAGGTAAAGAAAAATCTATTTTTACCTGATTGGTCTGCACCAGCTGAGTGATTGTCTCTCCTTGCGATAAATATGCCCCGAGACTAAAATTCCTCATGCCTACCTGACCTGCAAAAGGTGCTCTTACATTGGCGAGGCTGATCATCACAGTTAATTCTTCTATTTGTGCCTGTATATTAGCTAATTCTGCCTCAATTCTATCTACATCTTCCTGGCTGGCACCTTCTATTTCCAAAAGTGATTGTGCCCGTTCAAATTCCTTTTGTATAGACGATAATCTTGCTTCTTGTCCTTTCAATTGCGCTTTCCATGCCCGATCGTCAATTTTCACCAATAGGTCGCCTTTTTTTACATGTTGACCTTCATTGAAATATATTTGTAAGACATTACCACTAACCGGAGAACTTAGATCCACCTGTTCAAAGGGTAATATATTCGCCGTAGATGGTACAATAGAAGTAAAAGCTTCTGCTGTAACCAACATGCCATCGGCCCGTACCGCTTGCTGCTTGTTGGGATTGTTGTTTGCGTCTTTTGTGCCACAGGATTGGGTAAACAACCACACTCCTGTAATAATTTTCAATATAAGTTTTTGCATGAAATGCGGATTATAAGCAATTAATAGAATGCTATGAAGATTTCAATGTGTTTACCTTTTAATGCCCTCTTTTTGGATGAAATCTGATTTTTTTCCAATCAACCCGGTTTCAGCCTGTTTTAATAATCTGATTGTTAACCAAATTGTTTAAATCGAAAACAACACTTAACAGGAATTAACAAATATAAATCTCCACACAGTGATATATTTTACAAAAAACTGCATAGACGTAATAAAACCATGTAAAATGCATTGAGGGAGTTTTGCATCTTCATTAATATTGAACCAATATCTAACTCCTTGGAAATGAAAAAATTAACTTTAGGCTTTATAGTGTTTTTATGGATTATTTCTGCCCTTCTTCCTACTGATGGACAAGCACAGCAAAAGCCAAAAGTTGTAAAAAATATTAGCGATTCCAAATTTCTGGAATTTTCCCCTACACTAAGTGGCGATGGGAAAACCATGATTTTCCAACAAATGAGAAAAGACCGATGGTATTTGTATCAATCTACGTTTCATGCTGGCGAATGGTCCGTACCTGTTCCTTTGGACAAGATTAATTCGAAATTCCGCAATCTATCGGGTGGAGGTCCGGGCTTAAGCTATGATGGGAAAACTTTATTCTTTTCTGCTTATGTCGCAGGATCTGAAGGAGTAAGTTCCGAAGACATTTATTATTGTAGATATTTGAATGGCGAATGGACAGAAGCAATGAATATTGGCAAACCTATCAATAGTTTCAGATACGAAGGTGCACCAAGTATTTCTCCCGATGGTAAAACGCTGTACTTCATGCGTGAAAATACAGATTATGCTTTTGATAAGGATGCCAAAGTTCATTGTTTTATTTTGTATAAATCAGATTTGGATGAAAACGGTAATTGGCAGGAACCAGTGGCCTTGCCTTATCCTGTAAACTTCAATTGTGAGCGGTCTCCACGGATTATGGTAGATGGAAAAACCTTGTTATTTTCTTCGCTGAGGGCTAACAGTAAAGGTGGTTTCGATATTTATCAAACTCGTTTAAAGCCAGATGGCATGTGGTCTGAACCAGTACCGATAGATTTTATCAATTCCTCTGGCAATGAGCAATCCCCCTGTATTACCCCTGATGGAGAGAAAATATATTATTATTACGACAGCGACATTTATGAAGCAGTGATACCTACTGATCAGCGGCAATTTGATAGAATCACTTTATATGGCCGCGTAATAGATGCAGTTTATAAATTAGGATTGAGTGTAAATCTTGAAATTGTCAATTCCTATTCTAAAGAAGTAATTACCACATTTGATAATACAGAATCAGATGGAAAATTTACGATGGAATTGTATAAAGGGATGAGGTATGATTTTAATGTAATTCAGGATAATAATTTTACCTATACCTTTCCTCTTGACCTCACTGAGTTTAAAAAACAAGTTTATCTGGAGAGAGACTTTGAGTTGTTTTCAAATCTTAACTTAAAAATCGATGTAATAGACCAAAAAACGCAAAAAGTAATCCCTTCTGATAAAAGGGTGATGATCCAAATGGATAAAACCCCACGTGAAGAAATATACCTGCTAAAATTTAATGTGGAAAATTACTGGGAAGCCTCCACTTTTCTGGATCTGAATGAAGTGAGAAAAAATCCAGATTTCAGAAAAAAGGTTGAGCTTAATTCCTTGTATTGATAGCATTACTAATAATTACTGAGGATTTATTCTCTTAATTTCAGAAAAGCTTTGGGAAGAAAATCGCGATGATATCTGAAGCTATTATGGTTTCTTCCCCCACATGGTATTTAATTTGGCCAATCGGATGTTTGTTAAAAGGTAGGCCCTCAGGTTTATATATAGAACCATTAATTCATAAATACCTTTCATCATATTCTACATGACATTTTTTAGAAATGCCAGATATTCCTGCTGAAACGTTTTCTTTTTATTTAACAGTTCTAATTTTTCATTCTTGTTTTAAAATATCAGGTTTCATTAATATAAATGCAATTCCCGAAAATGCTAATGCTTCAAATATCGCTATATTATCACTCATGCTGGCCACTGCTCTTGGTAAATGAACGATCCAGAACCAAGAAAATATCATTGTCCCGGATAGGAACGCAGCTAAGGAGGTCGTTTTAGAGATTAAAATGCCAAGACCGCCACAAATAAGGGCTACTCCGGCAAAATAAGTCCAAAAAATCGGATCACCCGGGAACCATACAGGAATGAGGGAGGCTACAAACTTAACAAATATAAAATGTTGCAAGCCGGTAATCAATAGAAAAATAGCCAGGCAAATCCTGCTAGTTGTAACTAAACCAGAGTAGGAGTTAATAAACGGGATATTAATTAGCCTGGATTGGTCCTTAAAAGAAGGTGATGTTGCTGCAATCACAAACAAACCTCCAATAAATAACATAGCTTTTCCAGCTGAAGTCCAGGAGGGAGCTAAAAGTGTATCGGTTAGAACAATGGGTAAGTGTCTTATAAAAGCCCAAATAAAAATAATAGCTGCACCCAACAGTGATACTTTCCGGACATGTATTTTAGATAATATCATAAGCCCGACCACAAAGAAATAAAATCCACTAACATATGCCCATATTGATTGTCCTGATAAATTATCAGGCCAGCTGGGTGCGCGACCGATAATAAAATCATTAAAAATAATATGTTCAATACCAATTGCCATTATTCCAATAGCGAAAAAATATTTTCCAACTTTGGGTAATATCTCGATATATGGTTTCATTGGAATGAAATTAACTCATCGAACTATTTTTATCCTTTTATAAAAATGATACCTCATAACAAAGAAGATCGCTTTACTCAAATTGCAAGATTGAATAATCTTTTCTTTTCTATTATTGTTAGCTACGGGGTGACATTCCATATTGTTTTCATGAATCATCACCTTTTTATTAAGTAATATCAGGTTAGAGAATGTTAACTGCACATTTGTCCCCGTGATTAAGTCATATAATTCCTGATGATTTATTCTCTTAATTTCTGAAAAGCTTTGGGAAGAAAATCGATAATATCTGAAGCTATTAAGGCTACTTCACCTTTATCTTCAACAGCTAAATCCCCTGCCATACCATGTAAGTACACAGCAGAAAAGGATGCTTTAAAAGGATCTTTCAATTGCGCAAGTAAAGCAGTTGTGATACCCGTTAATACATCCCCACTTCCTGCGGTAGCCATTCCGGGATTTCCGGTTGTATTAAAATATATTTTTCCTTCTGGGGTGGCAACAGTAGTATGAGCTCCTTTTACAATTATATAAAGCTGATGTTGTATTGCAAATTGTCTTTGAACTTCCAACCGCTCAAAGTCATCATTGGTTGCTCCCGCCAGCCGTTCAAATTCTTTGGGATGCGGGGTAAGAATAGAATTTTTAGGAACCTTTTTTATAAGTTCTTTATACATACTTAAAATATTCAAACCATCGGCATCTATGACAATAGGGAAATCTATCCTATTCAATAATTCATCAAAAGCATGAATGGTTTTATCGTTGGTCCCCAGTCCTGGCCCAATCCCAAGCGAATCAAATTGATCAATATCCGGCATTTCTGAAAAACAACCTACAGATGGATCAATGGTGACCATAGCCTCTGGGACAGACATTTGCATAATCTGATAACCATACTCAGGTATATGCACTGTTAGTAAACCAACACCGCCACGCAGACAAGCACGGCTGCATAAAATTGCTGCACCCAGTTTGCCTCTACTTCCAGCGATGAGAATTGTGCGACCAAAATTACCTTTATGGGAAAACTTATTTCGTTGTGGTAAAGATGAAGCAACCACATTTTTTTCAATTGTATAATAGTTACTGTGCAGGCCACCAATGTATCTCTTATCCAATCCAATATCTACTACTTTCCACTCACCTACAAAAGGGAAGTTTTCACGCATAAAAAAAGCCAGTTTGGGTACTTGAAAAGAAATGGTATAATCAACCATTAAGATATTCTCACCTTCAGATTTTTTATCACTGAACAACCCTGATGCGATATCAATGGCTACAACAGTAGGCTTTATATTGTTGATATGCTGGATCGCCATTGAAAAAATGCCCTCAACAGGTCTGGATAGTCCTGAACCAAATAATCCATCAATTACAATATCAGTTGAACGAATCTCAGGTAGCTGATCCTTGTGGTTCACTTCATTGATAACATTCTTATTTTCAATTCTTTCCAGGTTAGCTCTAAAATCTGGACTACCAGTTGTACCGGATCTAAATATATTCACTTGAACTTGATATCCTTTTTCCATGAGCAAACGGGATACTGCAAGACCATCTCCTCCATTGTTTCCCGGGCCGGCAAAAACTACTATTCGGTTCGACGAATCGAATTTGCCCAAAAACCATTTTGTAAATGCTTGTGACGCCCTTTCCATCAAATCCAATGAAGATATTGGTTCATGACCGATGGTATAATTGTCTGCTTCCTTAATCTGTGAGGATAAAAGTATTTTCATGGTTTAGCTGTACACTTAAGTGTTTTAACTCTCAGGATGGAGAAACTTTCCGGCAAATAATATCATTCCGGTATGTTTTTCTCTTATAAAATATAAAAATGGCTGGTCAACAATTAAGTTATGAGAATTTTCGGGTGAAATTTTATTATTGACCACGGGAACCAGTGCTTGACCTGTAGGTGGATCAAGGTGTGAATCGTGCATGATCACATCAAATTTCGGTGAAGCACCAATAAACATGGAAGAGAAGGAATGTTGAAGATCATTTTGATTGAAAAATTGAAGCATATCAAACTTTTGGTTAGCGGTGATCAATGGTAGGTATAAATCCAGCCTTGTGCTATCAGAAGTTTTTATATAATGATCCAATTCCTGGTAATTTAATGTTGGGAGGGTGTTATTCTTTTCGGGGATTAACAAAGTCATGCTAAAGAAACCTTTACCATAGGGAATATCAATTAGCCTGAAATCCATGTTTTCGTAAATGCCGACTGTGGCATTGGGGATAAATTCATAATCAGCTGTTTTCCCGTTAAAGCTCATGTTTTTGAATAAGGCATCTGCCGGATATGACCATATTCCAGAAAATGACACCGCATTAATCATTAAAGCCTGATAATCATTATTTAGGGGATAGTTGACCCGATCAATGGTTTTTTTTATTTTTGAGCTGACCAGTCGATTGATATATTGTGATGAATGTATGCTTCCGAAATTGATACCTTCAGCTTCGGCAGCATAATATGCCATGATTTTATCCTTATATAGGTCGTTCATTACAAGTTTTCGATCGTGCCAGAAAGAATTTGATAAATTAATCTGCACATTGTCATCCAGCTTTTGCAGCAATTGCGTCAATTCACTGAAAGCTTTATTTACCTGCATTTCAGAACCATCAAACCCGGATATTGTGTTAAAATGAAGTTTATGGCTATCTTCCACTCCGTTGTACATCATCCCCATTGCCATTCCGATAGTAAGAGGAGAAAAGAAAATATTCTTATCGGGATGGGACTGATGGAAATTCTCCATCATTTTAAATGCCAATTGATTGGATTGGGATATTAACGTTTTTTCTTCATAAGTAAGGTTTCGTATATCAGTTGCCAGGCCTGGTTCTGGTATGTTTTTCTCACACCCCATGATCACAAAACATCCTACAATAAAGAGTAACAAAATATTTTTCTCCCAGCCCCTTCTTACGTTCATGCTCAAGCAATTTACTTTCTATGCTAATATAAACAAAAACATTCACTCATGAAATGGGTGATATTGAAAATTCAGTGTAATTTAATGACCAATATTATCTGATGTTATCACTTAAGGCATAAACCACCCTGACTCCTGTAAAAATATTTCTTTCTGCCGCTGGTTGAAAATATCTTTCTCCAAATGGATTCAGGTCATTTCCAAGACTATATTTTTCATTAAGCATATTGTTCATTCCAATATGGACATCAAAAGTCATTTTTTGAAATGAATTTTGCCAGCCTAATTTTATATCAGCTAAATGGTAAGAAGATGAATATACCGTATTGGCATCATTAAGAGGAATGCCATCGGTGTAATGCCAGGAAAAATAGCCATATAAACCCCTGCTTGTAGTGAGATCAATAGACCCAGTGGCCACATGCGGTGCTACTCCTGTGAGTTGATTACCTGAAAAATCCTGATCCAAATGGAGATAATTACCAAATCTGAAGTGATGATAGGCATATGAACCACTAAATCGTAGATTTTGTATGAAACCTGTGGTATTTTGGATCAAATCATAAAACCCAGTCATTTCCATTCCCCATTGATTAGTAGTACCGGAATTTCTGAACTTTTGAGTGGCAAATAGATCATCGGTGTAGGTAACAATGGTTTCTTTCAGTTTAAAATTGAAACCAGTCAGATCAAAATTAAGTCGTTGGTTAAGAGAAGTGCCCCTAATCCCTACCTCAAAATTCCTTCCGGATTCCGGAGCCAGATCTGAATTAATTACACCATCACTTGTTCTAATCTCTTTTACAGTCGGAGGGGAGAAGCCAGTGCCAAAGCTTCCGTGGGCAGAAATATTTGGATTAAGCTTTACCACAATACCCAATCTGGGTGTCCACACGGGATTGAAGCTACGTATAATTCTGCCCGGTTCCTCATTATTCAAGCCAACTAGCCGGTATATATCATATTCAAGAAGGTTTAAACTCAATCCCGCTGAAATATTGATAAAATCAGTAAGGAAAACATCTGTTTTAAAAAAAGCCATACCTTGTCGCGCTATTACTTCATCATCAAATCTTAATGAGTCAGGTAAACCTCCATTATTACCGAAGTTACGTCCTTCCAAAAACATTTGTTGATACTCACCACCAGCAACCATTTCTACTTGCGTCATTCCAAGATCAAAACGAGACTTGAAGCTTGTTCTACCACCCATCCCCAGTCTCGTTTCTCTTTCAAAATCCAATAAAAATGGCATTTTAAAAAAGCTTTGAATCCCATAAATGGCAGTCGTATTTTCGAAATGAGGGCTCCAAACATAATGCGATTTCAAGCTGGTAAGGAATGCCTGATAATCTACTGAAGCATTTTGCTGTACCGATCCGGGAACGAATGCCGTACCTGGTCGTGCTTGTCGCCGGTTATCCTGATACTGCTGCAATGTAAGCCCTCCAGGAACCTGATAAAAAAGGTCGCTGTAAAAAATATTCCCGGAAAGGGTGAGTTTTTCAGTTTGATAGACTTCACCATTGAGCTGAAAAGTGTTCCGATCAAAAGCGGTATGTTCGCGGTAACCATCAGTAGTTTGTTTGCTATAAATGAACCTGTAATTAGAATGATCACTTCCACTTTCATATGCCGCACTATATCTTCTCATCTGATAAGAGCCAAACGAAGAGGAAGCACTGACAGATTTGCCATAAGCTGCTTTTTCTGTATTCAGGTTGATCACACCTCCCATTCCTGCACCATAAATACTTGCTGCCGGACCTTTTACTACTTCAATATTCTGCATTTGATTAATATCAAGCAGGTTAAGGGGAGTGATCCCATTTGGGTCAGTAAAAGGAATACCGTTCCAATAGATCTTTACATTTCTGACATCGAATGGTGAACGCAGGGAGCTGCCCCGTATTGAAATCCGATAACTGCCCGGAGACCGCTCTTCCATTCTCACCCCCGGAATATTATTAATTCCTCTTACTATGGAAGTTTGGTCAAATCGTAGAAGATCTTCAGGGGTAAGTTTATGAATAGCCCCCGGAACATCAATGATTCTTCGGTTGTCTTCATAACCGGTCACCATTATTTCATTCAAAATTCTTTTTTCAGGCTCTAATAAAACAGTGAAAACATTTGATCCATCATCAATATTCATTGTCCGGGTTTCATAACCTACGAAAGATATTTTCAACTTCAATGGAGGTGGTAAATCGATTTGCGAAACTCCTGTCTGATCAGTAATATAAATTTCTTCTTGATCAATGATCTGTATGGTAGCACCATATAGAGGAATGCCGGATTGGCTGTCTAAAACGTTTACAGAAATTTGTGTGATTCCTTTATTTATAAAGATAAAAATAATAAGTGATGTAAGGAAAAAGGCTTTTATCATATATCTAAATGCAGTCATTTTAATAATTTTAAAAAATTAAAGCACGGGTCTCTTTTTTTGTTTCAAATTCGAATAAAATCTATCAATGACAAAAGTTATCTCTTTTATCAGCAGAAAGGGTGGTACAGGTAAAACTACCAATGCCATCAATCTCTCAACTATGCTGGTCAATATTGGTTATCGAGTGGTATTAATTGAGACAGATACCAATTACACCCTGAATACCCTCAGAAAAATGGAAATTTATAAAACAAGCGCCCGGGACAGCACTTTGTTTAAAATTATTGGTTCGGTGGATGAAAATATCATTAATGATCTGGATACCATGAAGTCTGAAAATGATCTGGATTTTATAATAGTAGACAGTGCAGGGAAAACCACCGATAGCAATATCAAAAAGTTATGCATTGAAAGTGATGTGATCATTGTACCCACCAGCCTTACCCAAAACGACTTGCTGGTTACGTACCAAACGATTGAGGATATTAAACCAGCATGTGAAATAAATACAAAATTGAAAATCCTGGTTCTACCCAACCGGATACATAGTTCTACACGGTTGGGAACTGTGAAATCAGCATTGGAGCAGCTTGATGCTGAAATCATTGAATCATATATTCCTGCAAAAAATATTTTTTCCGGTTTTAGTACGATCATGCCCGAAAAGGAATATTTGAACACTACTAAAGAAATTTTAAAATATTTAGAAATTTGATAAATGGCAAAAGCTAAAAAAAATACCTTGAACGATCTAAGTGACTTTCTCAAAAGCGGATCATCAGAAATAACTTCTGAAACCGGAGGTGATGATTATCTCAAAGCGAAACCTCACTCGCTTGTGGAAGTAGAGAAAGTAGCATCATCAATGGATGCTGAAGGGGATTGGACAGAAACCAGGATTATTTCTGAGATAAAATCTTTGGCTGAGAAAAATAATGAAGATGTCCGGTTTACGCTATTCAGGGTTGTTCAGAAGGTAATTGGAGAAAAAGAATCGATTAACTCTTCTGATTTGATGTTTACCAATATGGCGTTGTATTTAGAACACGTAGAAAAAATGGGGGAAAGTTATAAAGAGATGTTGAAAGGGCGAAAGTGAGCGTGATCTTACCTTAGTTCTACAATCGTGACGCCGGCCCCACCTCTTTCTACATGTTCATCTTTTGTTTGAGCAATAGATGGGTAGGCTTTTAAATGTTGCCTGATCATTTTTCTGAGAATGCCATCGCCTTTACCATGCACAATCCTTACTTCCTTTTGGCCGAGAAGTAAAGCATCGTCGACAAACTGATCAATAACTGGCAGTGCCTCGTCAGTCCGTTTTCCCCTTACATCCAGGTTTGGGTTAAAATCAACTACTTTGCGATGATAATCAAGAGCAGGAACTTTTGATGAAATTATATTTACTGAATTTTCAACTTCTTTACGGGTGATTTTTTCCAATCTGCTAATTTTTACCTTTGATTTTAAATCCCCTATGGCTATTTCAGCATCCTTACCTTTCAAATCAACCACCTGTCCTACCGTATTCTGACCTTTTACTTTTACCCAATCTCCTTTTTTTATTTCTCCACCTATAGTTTCATATTCAGAAACCACTTTTTTGGTTTTTTCAGGTTTTACAACCTTCTTGTGAACTTCTAATTCCTGCCGTACCATTTTGGTGATCTCTTTATCAGCTCTATTTTCTTTGATTTCACGGATAGCACGTTCCACCAATTGATTGGTTTGTTGCATCAGTTTTTGTGCTTCTTCTTTTGCATCGTTGATAATGGCTTTTTTGTTTGTCTCAAGTGTCTGTTTTAAGGCATCATATTGCTGGATTTTTTGTTTGAGTGTTTGCTGTTCTTGCAAAACTTGTTGCATCTTTTGGTCAAAAATGCGTTTATCATGCTCCAGTTGTCCGAGTAACTTTTCCATTCTCACCTGATCTACCCCAATTTTTTCTTTAGCTGCATTCAGGATTACTTTGGGCAAACCAATTTTACGGGCAATTTCGATGGCAAATGAACTTCCAGGACGACCGATATCCAGTACAAACAGAGGTTCTAGTTGCTCCATGTCAAATCGCATGGCACCATTTACCACGCCTTCTCTCACATCAGCAAATTTCTTGAGGTTCGAATAATGGGTAGTGATTACACCAAAAGCTTTATTGTTATAAAGATGCTCCAATACAGCTTCAGCCATGGCTCCACCTACTTGTGGATCGGTGCCTGCACCAAATTCATCAATGAGAAATAAAGTGTTGGCATTCGAAAAATTAACAAAATGCTTCATGTTGTTGAGATGGGAGCTATACGTGCTAAGATCATTTTCAATGGACTGTTCATCGCCAATATCAATGAAAAGGTTCTTAAAAACACCAAGCGTTGAGCTCTCGCTTACAGGTACCATTAATCCACATTGAAACATATATTGCACCAGCGCAAAGGTTTTCAGACAGACAGATTTTCCCCCGGCATTAGGGCCGGACACTATTAAAATACGCTGATCGGGATGAAGTGATGCGGAAAGTGGCACTACTGTTTTGCCAGATTTTTTGTGTGTCAAATACAAGAGGGGGTGTCTTGCCTGATCCCACTTGATAATATTTTCGTTTACCATACCCGCCGGTTCACATTCTAATGCAATCGCCAGTTTAGCTTTTGCCCTGATAAAATCTATGATCCCAAGAAATTGATAAGCCTTCATCAATGGCCATACAGAAGGTCGGATGAGATCAGTTAGCTGAATAAGGATTTTAGTAACTTCCCTTCTCTCTTCGTATTGTAATTCACGGATCAGGTTGTTGGTTTCCAGTGCTTCCTCTGGTTCGATATAAACGGTTTGGCCAGTTGATGACTCGTCATGCACAAAACCTTTGACGGAGCGTTTATAAGCGGCATTTACCGGTATTACCATCCTGCCATTCCGGATGGTTAATGAAACTGTATCACTTGTAAAACCATTTTCTATCGCTTTTTGCAAAACCTGGTGAAGTGATTTCCTCAGCCTCATTTGTTCATGCTGTATCTGACTCCTGATCCTTCGCAATTCGGGACTGGCCCCGTCTTTTACTTCCCCATGTTCATCGATGATACGATTAATCGCAGTTATTATCGTTGGATCCAGATCAATAGGATTGGATAAGTCTTTTAAATGAGGATATAAGTCTGCTTTTTTCTTGAGAAAACTGATACATTGAATGATGGTTTCCAAAGAAATTTTTAACTGGTAAAATTCCTCACCCGATAAAAATGTTCCTTCTATTTTTGCCTTTTGCAGAAAAACAGTTGCGTCAAGGTAGGCTGTGGTAGGGAAAGGTTCATTGGTAACCACAATTTTTCGGAACTCTTCTGTTTGTCTTATCCATTTTACAATAAGATCAAAGTCGGCATTAAATTGCATCTTATCTACAAAATCCCTTCCCAAAGAACTCAGGCAGGATTCTTTCAGCCTTTCCCTGATTTTGTCAAAGCCAATTTTTTCCTCAATATTCTTAGGGAAGAGCATTTTTACCGAATGGTTTAGTACAATTTATTCTATCCAGATGACGACGATCAGATGGCAATACTTGTCTGTCTATGGTAATGTTTTTACTGGAAATTTGGGTTGTATCTTTTTTGACAGAAGCAATATGCAATGAATCTAACCTTTCCAGTACAAGCGTATCGAGTTTTGCCAGTGAATCGAGTTTTACTCTTTCAGCACGGAATTGCTCTGCCTTCTGTTGTGCATGACTTTCCCTTACTTTTAAACTATCAATAACAATACTATACACCTCTTCGAACCTTTTCAAATGATTGATATAATAATCATAACTTTTAACATACACATCTTCAGAAACATTTTTTTGTTCAAGGGTTTGTTTTAACATGATTTGGTTTAGAATACCTACAGAGTCAGGCCTTACCCCTAATTCATTTATTTTTGACTCGTTGATGTACATTTCAATGAGTATTGAAGCCATTTGGTTCCTATCTAAAACATCTTTAGGTTTTGAATTTGAACAAGCTGACAATAATGCACCTATTACAATAATAATGTATTTTTTCACCAGCAATTTTTAATTTTACCTTAAATTTGACCTCTCTTGAGCAAATATATTACCAAAGTTAAAACCTTTTATCAGACATGATCCTGATAATTGATTTTTTGATAATATAAATTATTTTTAAACGTATAGATCAAAGGGAAAATACGCAATTATGCAATTAAAGGAGTTGTACAAAAAACTTCGAAAGTATGAAATTCAGATTCGAAAGGCTGTCCGATCACATATGCAGGGTGATTTCCACTCCATATTTAAGGGATCGGGCCTTGAATTTGATGATGTAAGGGCTTATCAATATGGAGATGATATCAGGCGGATTGATTGGAATGTATCTGCTAAAGGTCATGGAGCCTTTGTAAAAACATTTAAAGAAGAAAAAGAACAAACTGTATTTTTCATTCTGGACGTTAGTGGGTCCCAGGAGATTGGTGTGCCCGGTAGTCAAAAGCTGGATATTGGTAAAGAAATCTGTGGAGTTTTAACCCTTTCATCTATTAAAGAAGATAGCCAGGTGGGATTGATATGTTTTTCTGATAGGAATGAAAAATTTGTGAAGCCGGGTAAGGATAATAAACATGCTTTTGAAATGATCAAGTCGATCTTTACGTTACAACCTGTTTCCGTAAAGACCAATTTGAGCAATGCCATACTTTTTGCGCTTCAAGTGATAAAAAGAAGGAGTGTGATTGTGCTTATATCAGACTTTATTGATGAGGGTTATTTTCATAATTTTAAAGCCCTTGCCCGAAAACATGATTTGGTGGCTATTCACCTGATGGATAAGCGGGAAACTGCTTTGCCGGGTTTTGGTATTACACCACTTTATGATAAAGAAGCGCAAAAAACAGTCTGGATTAATACATCATCAGCCACATTCCGAAATAGTTTGAAGAAAACGTATCAAATAAATAAATTGGAATTGGAGAAAATTTGCAGGCAATACAATGTAAACTATTTGCAAGTGAATACAGATGAGGATTATGTTCCAAAATTGATAAAACTATTTAAAATTAGAAACAGAAGCCTAAAAAGGTAAATATGAGGTTATTAAAAGTATGTATTCTGTTTTTCTTTTTGTTGACAGGAATTCTCCATTCCTACAGTCAGGAGATCAAACCTGAAGGTAGATTTTTACAGGATTCGGTAAAGATTGGCGAACAGATCGTTTATACACTTTCCTTTCGCCATACCAATCAGGAGGTTATCTTTCCAGATTCCAATTACAATTATTACCCTTTTACTTTTGTAAATAAAGCATATTTTACAACCCGCTCTATTGGCAATTATAACATAGATAGTGCTGTTTATTACCTAACCACCTTTGAAATTGATCCAGAACAACCTTTGGGTTTACCAGTATTTGTATTGACCAATGGTGACAGTACTGCCATTTTTGCCAACCGGGACACCGTTTATTTTCAGGAAATGGTAAAGGCTATCCCGGACAGTATAGCACTCAAAGATTCTAGTTTTTACCGTGATGTCCCTACAGCCATTAATTACCCTTATTTTTTAATAGCTGGCGGATTATTGTTGCTAGTCGCAGCCATTATCATTATTTTCTTTGGAAAACAAATTAAGCGGCGCTGGAAACGCTATAAGCTTAAAAAGGAACATAAACAGTTTGTTGAAAAGGTCAATGGAATATTAGTCCATATGAATGGAAATCCGGGTGATCAGGCAGGTTTGGTTTTGACAGAATGGAAAAAATATCTGGAAATGCTGGAAAAAAAGCCGTTTACGAAACTAACCACAAAAGAAATTGCCAAGATAAATCCTGATGAGAGATTAGAAAATGCATTAAAATCACTGGATCGATCATTGTACGGCAAAATAAATGATGATCATATAAAGGACTGGCTGTATTACCTGTTGGATTATTCCTATGAAAGATACAAAATAAAGATGGAGGAGGTGAAGCATGAATAGCAGCCTCAATACCTGGGATTGGCTTTCATTTCGATGGTTTTCCTGGAGCACCATTTCCGGATTTGACTGGGAATTTGATTATTTACTCTATCTGTTGTTGCTGATACCATTGTTTTTCCTTGTGAAATGGTTGTTCAATTTAGGGAAGAGTAAAAAGCTCCCGGTTGCTTTGCCTGACAAAGAATTAAAGTGGCGGCCAGAAAACCTCTTGCGGCACATTCCTCCGATTCTGATGGGTCTGATATTTTCATTTTTAATAGTTGCGTTGGCGAGGCCCCAGGTTACCAATGAGCAGGTAGAACAATGGTCAGAAGGAATTGACATCATGCTGGTCATTGATATTTCTGAATCTATGATGGGAATGGATTTAAGGCCCAACCGGCTGGATGCTGCCAAAAAGGTTGCTTTGGATTTTATTCAGGGGAGAGTCCATGACCGGATTGGTCTTGTAATTTTTTCAGGAGAAGCTTATTCACTTTGCCCACTTACATCTGACTATAACCTTCTGATTTCGTTGATACAAGAAATTGATTATAATATGATCAGAAGTAAAGGTACAGCAATAGGAAGCGCAATTGCCGTGGGGTCAAACAGGATGATTGAGTCTTTGACCAAATCCAAAGTAATGATCTTGTTGAGTGATGGTGAAAATAATGCCGGGAATATCGATCCGATTACAGCGGCGGAAATTGCTAGGACTTATGACATCAAAATTTATTCTATTGCAATCGGTAAAGAGGGGAGGGTTCCCTATCCGGGTGGCATGTTTGGCCAACCACGTTATTTTGACAATATGTTGGATGAATCTACCCTGCGGCAGATTGCTACTATTGGCAAAGGGAGTTTTTTTCGAGCAACAGATGAAAAGGCACTTGAAGAAATATTTGACCAGATAGATAGATTTGAAAAAGCCGAAATTAAAGAATTGAGATTTTCGGATACAGTGGATTATTACCGGGTTTATCTGATGTGGGCTATGGTGTTTTTTTTAGTTTGGTTATTGATAAAATCGACGTTTATTAGCAATGCCCTTATAGATTAAAAAGTAGGGACAAAAAAAACAGCTGAAAATTTCAGCTGTTTCGTAATACGTCATCAGTACTGATACATTTTTAATTGCCATCGGATTTTTCAATAGCATCTAAAGATTTTTGATTTTGCTTTATAGCATCTTTTCTCGCCTTTTGGGCAGTTTTTTCTGCTGCTAAAGCTTTTTTCGACTGCCTTAAAGCCTTATTGGCATCACGTTGTATACGTTTTGCTTCCCTTGCTTTTACTTTTGAAGCATTTCTTTGGTCTTGTAAATCCTCAATAGAAGTTTTATTGGATGTCTCCTGCTTTTTTATTTGCTCGTCCTCATACTCTGTTTTGAATCTGTCCATACGGTCTGATTCATTCTGGGTCATTTCTGTTGGATCCTGGCCATAAGCGTTTATTGATAATAACATAAAAGCTCCTATGATCATTGTAAAAAAAATAGTATTGATTTTCATATGATTTTTTTTCCTGCATTTGAGAGGATACTAATACAACACCATAACATTATTTATCGTTGCATTTTTTGAATATAGTTTTTAATATAATATCATATTGTGAAAAAACTTGAGAAAAAACTGCCGATTTTTAAAATTTGGTAGTTTGTTATTAGAAGGGAAGGAATGAGAATGCCAGTCCGGAATAGAACAGCCTGGCGGCAAAAGCCATTAACGCTACACCCACCACCCGATTTAAAATAGTAATGTATCGTTCTGTTATAAATATTCGCATACGATGGGCTGTATACGATTTGAGGAGATCAGTAATAAATACAGTCAATATGATCATGCCAAAAAATAATTGCGCATTTACACCGGTATAATTATACTCTACTGATGTGATGCTCACTACGGTTATCCAAAAAAGTAGAACAAAAGGATTTACACCATTCAACAAAAACCCTTTCAGTGCATATCTCCATAATTTCTGTTGTTCTATGGAATCGCTTTGTTTACTTTTTGCGAGAACTGGTTTTCTAAAGGATGATAATCCGAGAACCAGCATCATGCCACCTCCCGCCACACTAAAGACTGCTCTTAAAGATTCACTTTGGATCACCTGAGAAATGCCGATATAGCTGATAGAAATATATATGATATCGCTAAGGCAAATTCCCATAGCCATAGCAGCTCCTGAATAAAAACCTCTTTGAATGCTCGTTTGAATTAATGCAAAAAATACCGGACCAATAAAACACGCCAGCACCAATCCGAATAAAATTCCATTAGTCAGTATATCCATATAATAATTAATAGAGACTTTCTATTTCTACATTCTATTTACACCGCTGCAAATTTAACTTTTTTAAGAACACGATGAAACTTTTTTTCCTCGCCTTCTTTCCCGTGTAACTTCAAACCCATAATAGAAAACCTTTAAAGGTAGAATTTCCTTAAAAATTTCTTTTACGATTGCACTTCTTTTTAAGCTATAATTACCCTTCAGGTGCTACAATTTCTCATTGATCAATGAATTACTAAACAGGAAGATCAATAAGCTGCGGCTTCATATATTATAAATTAAGACAATTGCCCATGTAAGATATATCGTTGACAATAAATTCCATGTATACACATTTGTTTTGTTTGGCCTTTGTTTTACATATTTATCATATTTACTGTATCAGCTGGTTAAGATTTTTAGCCATCTTAATGATATAATCTTTTCATATGTCCACTGATCAACTTTTTTAAAATATCCCTTCAATTAACTTTAACAAGGGTTAAATTTGAGATAAATAATTTATCGGGAATAATTTTTTATTTTATAAAAATAATACTTACTAGAAATGAACATACACGATAACCTTAAGGAAATAATAAGCAGGATCAGCGAGATTTCTCCAGATTGTAAATTAATTGTAGTGACCAAAACACATTCTAAAGAAACGATTATGGAGGTTTACTATGCTGGACAAAGGTTATTTGGCGAAAACAAGGTGCAGGAAATGGTAGAGAAGCAAAACCAGTTGCCCAATGATATAGAGTGGCATATGATAGGGCATCTACAACGTAATAAGGTGAAATTCATTGTTCCATTTGTCAGTATGATCCAATCAGTTGACAGTGAACGACTTTTATCAGAGATCGATAAACAGGCAAAAAAAATTGACCGGGTAATACGATGTTTGCTACAAGTACATATTGCAGAAGAAGAATCTAAATTTGGATTTTCAGAAGAAGAATTATATAATTTTTTTGATTCTGGTAAACATGCTCAGTATAAAAATGTTCTTATCCAAGGCCTTATGGGTATGGCTACTTTTACAGATAAGGAGCAACAAATCCGCAGGGAATTTCAAAATTTAAAGAGGATTTTTAGTGATTTGAAAATAAGATTCGACAATCAACCTTCTGACAATATTAATATCAAAGAATTGTCTATGGGTATGAGTGGGGATTACATAATTGCAATAGGAGAAGGAAGTACCATGGTGAGAGTTGGGAGTGCGATTTTTGGAGAAAGAGTGTATAAATAAACTGGAGGAATTAAAATAGTCACTTAAATAACCTTAACCAAATGAATAATAAAGTTTGTATTCTGTCTATTGATGGTGGCGGTATCCGGGGTATCATACCTGCAACTATCCTTAAGCATATGGAGTCCTGTCTACAATCTAAATCCGGTAATCCCGATGCGCGGTTAGCTGATTATTTCGATCTAATGGCGGGCACCAGCACAGGTGGCATTCTGGTATGTGCATACCTGTCACCAGGATTTACTCCATCACGACCAAAGTTTTCAGCAGATGATGCACTAAATTTATATAAATTGAGGGGAGACAAGATTTTTGATGTTGCTTTGTGGCAGAAAATCGTTTCCGGATTTGGCACCTTCGATGAAAAATACTCGCAAGAGGAGATTGAGAAAGCTCTTAGTGATTATTTTGGGGATACTTTACTGAGTGAACTATTAAAACCATGCCTTATTACGGCATACGATATTGAGAAAAGGAAAGGGCATTTTTTTACATCTTATAATGCCGTTACCGACATCCGAAATTTTAAAGTAAGGGATGTAGCACGAGCTACATCTGCTGCACCTACATATTTTGAAGCTGCTTCAGTTAAATCTTTATATGGTGCCAATTATTCACTGATAGACGGGGGTGTGTTTGCTAATAACCCAGCCCTTTGTGCCTATGCAGAAGCAAGGACTATGAATTTTGCAAATAAGGGAAAATTATTCCCCTCGGCAAAAGATATGTTGATCATTTCTTTGGGGACCGGTGAAGTGAAGAAACCTTACTTGTATGATAAAGCTAAAAATTGGGGAAGCATTTCGTGGATAAAACCGGTGATAGATATTATGATGTCGGGTAATTCCGAAACCGTGGATTATCAGTTGAAAAAGATCTATGATACGTTGATGGATGCTGATAAAAATTGCTACAAAAGGTTGCAGGTAGATCTTTCGAAAACAAAAGCAAAATCAGACATGGATCTGGCTACACCAGAGAATATAGCTTTACTGGAAGATGCTGGGAAACACTTTATTGCTGATCATGAAGATGAATTGGAACATATTGCGAAAATACTGATCGAAAATAATTAAAGGCATTAAAGTGCCTTGGCTTTTTCTACGATCTCTTTGGTGACATAAAAAAATTCCTTATGAACATTAAATGGTTTTTCCCCTTCTGTTGGCACTAATCGTGTATAAGTCCCGTCTTCATGCATCTGGTAAGCATTCACATTATCCTTTTGGTTGTAAGCCAGCAGGTTAATCAATTGTTTTTTCAACAGATCATCGGTTATTTCGAACAATGACTCAATCCTTCTGTCGAAACTTCTAACCATCATATCGGCACTGCCTGCATAAATCTTAGGATCGCCATTGTTGTGAAAATAGAATACACGTGAATGTTCCAGAAATTCCCCCACAATTGATCTTACGGTAATATTTTCACTTAAGCCTTTTCTGCCTGGACGGAGACAACAAATTCCTCTTACAATTAGTCGGATATTGACTCCCGCCTGAGAGGCATTGTACAAGGCTTGTATAGTCCTTTTATCCTGAAGAGAATTGATTTTAATCACTATGCCGCTACTCAACCCATTTTTAGCATTTTCAGCTTCCTTGTCGATGAAGCTGATCAGCTGGTTACGCATATCCCGTGGGGCTGTTATCAACCGCTTATAAATATGGGGCTCGGAATGTCCGGTAATTACATTAAAAAACTCACTCACATCGTGCGCATATATTTCATTGGTCGTCAATATTCCCAGATCTGTATACAATCTCGAAGTCGATTCATTGTAGTTTCCACTTGACATATGGACATATCTGGTTACTTTATCTTCTTCTTTTCTTACGATCAGTAATAATTTGGTATGTGTTTTATAATTCCCTATTCCATAAATCACATAACACCCCGCCTGTTGCAACCGTTTTGCCTCCCTCAAGTTGTTTTCTTCATCGAACCTTGCCTTAACTTCAAATAATACAGACACATGCTTCCCATTTTCAGCAGCACGGTGCAAAGCTGCTGTAATTAAGGAATCCTTCGCCAGACGATAAATAGTAAGTTTGATTGACAATACAGAAGGATCGTCAGCGGCTTTATCCAATAATTCGATCAATGGATCAATGGAATTATACGGATGATGAAGCAGAATATTTCTTTCTTTTAAAGTTTCAAAAATATCCTCGATCCCCTGCTCGGGATAACTTAGTGGTGGTACAGGAGGATGGGGTTTAGGAATCCTGTCTTTGAAATGGGAGTGTTTGATGATTTGCCAAAGACCACTGTAGTCCAAAAGATGACTGTCCGTAATCATGAAAATATTCTCATCCCCAATCTCCCACCTGGATTTCAGGGTCTTCATCATCCATTTATTATAATTGGGTGTAATTTCAATCCGAACAACTCTGCCGGTTTTACGGGTTTTTAATTTTTTCCGTAATTCTTCCAAAAAATTACTTTCAATATCATCACTTTCTTCCAGCGTAAAATCACCGTTCCGGGTGATTCTGAATAAATCAACTGAAAGGATCTCTATGTTTCTGAAAAGCTTATCGATATATTCCTTTATTACAGCTTCAATAGGGATGAACAGCATCAAGTCTTCGCGTTCGATTTCCAGAAAACGTGGCAGATTTTGTGGGATCTGAATAAAAGAAAGTTTCTTCTTGTCACCATGTGTGTCGTGATTTTTTGTGACTACAGCAAAAATCAGAATTTGGTTCATCAGTATCGGAAACGTATGGTAACTGTCGTAAACCATTGGGGTGAGCATGGGGAAAATGGTCTTTTTAAAGTAGGTTTTTACCAAATTATTTTCATCGGGTGTAAGCTCACTTAATTTACAAATATGAAATCTGTTTTGTTCGAATTGTGGCTGTAGATTGGATTGATAATGGGTATTCTGATCATTGAAGAAGCGGTGTGCTTCGCTATAAAGTATTTGCTTAAAGGGTAGCTCCCGCAAGCCGGAATAGTCAATCCGTTCTCTGCCATAGTCTATATAATTATACAAACTTCCTACGCGGATCATAAAAAATTCATCGAGATTGGATGCTGTAATGGCAAGGAATTTCAAACGTTCGAAAATATTCTTTTCCTGATTTTTCGCTTGATCCAGCACACGATAATTGAATTTAAGCCAACTGAGGTCGCGGCTGATCAAATTGCTTTGATCAATTAATTCTTTAATTTTGGGATTGTCCGGTCTGTTAAAGATTTTGCGGATTTTTTCTTTAGAAAGTAGAGTACGAATATCGCCAGCCATAGTTCTGCATTCAAAAAAATTATAAATAAAAAGGGGTTCATTTCCAAAACCCCTCCCAAAGCCTTTTATTAATACCTCCTATGTCAGTATTAAAGCATAAATCATAAAAAAATCAGCTTAAATATCTACATTGGCATATTTGGCATTCTTTTCAATAAATTCCCTTCTGGGGGCCACTTCATCACCCATTAACATAGAAAATAGGTGATCTGCTTCTGCAGCTGATTCAATTGATACCAGCTTCAAACTTCTTGTTTCAGGGTTCATTGTAGTAGTCCATAGCTGCTCGGGGTTCATTTCTCCCAATCCTTTGTAGCGTTGAACACCTACAGCATCCAGTTTCCCGTCTTTAGCAAGTTCCTTTACTACTGCCATTCTTTCTTCCTCATTCCAACAATACCTTTCTTCCTTGCCTTTTTTAATCAGGTATAAAGGTGGTAAGGCAATATATAAATAACCTTTTTCAATTAATTCCCGCATATAACGGAAGAAAAATGTCAGAATCAGGGTACGGATATGACTACCATCGATATCAGCATCTGTCATAATGATGATCTTATGATAGCGAAGTCTCTCAAGATTCAATGCTTTTTCGTCGTCGGGTGTACCAAAACTAACACCTAAAGCAGTGATCATGTTTTTTATTTCGTCGTTATCATAAATCTTATGTTCCTGAGCTTTTTCTACATTAAGGATCTTTCCCCGTAACGGAAGTATTGCTTGAAAACCACGGTCTCTGCCCTGTTTTGCCGACCCTCCGGCCGAATCTCCTTCAACGAGATATAACTCACAATTTTCAGGATTGTTGTCAGAGCAGTCTGCTAATTTTCCAGGTAAACTGGTGGAACTGAGCACATTTTTTCTTTGCACCATTTCCCGTGCTTTTCTGGCAGCATATCTTGCTTGTGCTGCAAGGATTACCTTTTGCACAATTGATCTTGCTTCTTTGGGATGTTCTTCGAGATAATATTGAAGAATGTCGCTTACACATCCATCTACAGCACCCATTACATCACTATTGCCCAATTTGGTTTTTGTTTGGCCTTCAAATTGAGGGTCTGCTACTTTTACTGATATTACAGCAGTTAATCCTTCCCTGAAGTCGTCCCCATTAATATCGATTTTTACTTTGTCCAGGAGGCCTGATTTTTCTGCATAAGATTTTAATGTTCTGGTAAGAGCACGTCTAAAACCTGATACATGCGTGCCCCCTTCAATGGTATTGATATTATTTACATAGGAAACTACATTTTCCGAAAAAGAGGTGTTGTAGTTTAAAGCAACTTGAACCGGTACACCGCCTTTTTCACCTTCTACATAAATAGGTTCGCTAATCAGGTTCTCACGGGTGGAATCCAAGTACCCTACAAATTCTACCAGCCCTCCTTCAGAAAAAAATATATCTGATTTGGGATTGCCTTCTTCGTCCCTATCACGCAAGTCTTCCAATATTATTTTAATACCTGCATTTAAAAAAGATAGCTCTCTCAAACGGGTAGCTATGGTTTCATAATTATATTCATGTACAATGAAAATCGTGTCATCGGGCTTAAAATGAATTTTTGTTCCATTTTTGTCAGATTCACCCGCAATTTTCACATCATATAGTGGATGGCCTTTTTCATACTCTTGTTCATACACCTTTCCATCCCGGTATACAGAAGCTTTTAGATGCTTCGATAAGGCATTTACACAAGATACGCCTACACCATGCAATCCACCGGAAACCTTGTAGGAGTCTTTATCAAATTTTCCTCCAGCATGTAGCACAGTCATTACGACTTCCAGAGCTGATCTTTTTTCTTTAGTATGAATTTCAACTGGAATTCCTCTGCCGTTGTCAGTAACAGCTATTGAGTTGTCTTCGTATATTTGAACGGTAATTTCATTGCAATATCCTGCCAGAGCTTCGTCAATAGAGTTGTCTACTACCTCCCAAACCATGTGATGCAAACCCTTTGCACTAATATCGCCAATATACATGGCGGGTCTTTTCCTTACGGCTTCGAGCCCTTCAAGTACCTGAATATTATCAGCTGAATAATTTCCGTTATTGTTTTTATTAATCTCACTCATATCTTTATATCAAGCCGCAAATTTACGAATATTATGCGTGATTGTCCACTAATCTTTTTATTGAGATTTGGTTTCTAAACCCCTGATCAATTTATAAAAATTGAGGTCATATTGTGGTCCTTACCCCCTTAGGATTAATTATTTTGGGTATGGCACAGGTTTCCTGTTTCTGGATTATATCCAAAACACAAATACTAGGGGGATTTGTGAGAATGCCTAATGAGTGATGAAATGATACCTAATGTTTCATACCGCACTCTGAGCAGAATTTTTTCTTTCCTGGCGGTCTTTTCTTGGGCATCTTTTTATGACCAAAATATAATGGATCGGAATATTGTGGTTTTTTCATCTCCTTTTCCATTTTTCTATACTTTTTAGCCACAGCAGCCATCCGTTTTTGATACTCCTCCACTTTTACATCGTGGTATTTTTCAAATTGATTTTTTCCTTCACGATGCTTTTTTACATTGGGCAGTGAGTTGTTTCTTTGTCCTTGTTTGATTTCAGGATCCCGTGAAGATGGATCTGTAGGGGATTGTTGTGAATAAGCAAACGACCATGTTCCCAACAATAAAATAAGAATAAAAAATATTTTCATAATACGGCATTTAGAATATTGCTAAAAGCTATTTTATAGATAACTCAAAATGATGTATTAAATTGCACTCCTAATACCCACCTCCTGAGGGCATTATAGGTTAACTTAAATGGTGAACTCCAATCTTTTTTCCAGATAAAAACTTCCCAATCTGGGGCAAGGATGTTTAATGTGGTTAAATTATCTGTTTATGGCTACTGAGGGCATTATTTTCAAATAAGCCATTGCCAACTCGGAACATATAAAAACTAAATTAATATCACAATTAGTTAATAATTTAATTTTTACGTAGTTTAAAACAAATAAATGGTAACATATTATTATTGGTTAAATTGTTTAAAATAATCATTATATATTGTATCAATCGTATATTTATAAATAAACCTAATATATTTGCGTCAACGGTACAAATATATTTTCCCTCCTCTTAAAAGTCTAATAATGGGACAAAATTCCCATATTGGCACGCTTTTAGTTATGCAGATATTATTAAATTGCTGAAAATCAATACTTTGAATGTTTGGCAATGACTTTGTATATAGAATAACCGTACAGCATATTTAGAATTCCAAGGCCCGGCTCTAAGGTATGTTAAGTTTTAGCTGGTTTATTAGCATGCTTGATTGAGTTGGCCTTGGAATCTTGAAAAGATAATTTCTCTTTGGTTAATTTTGGTTGTTTATGGTCTATAAAACCGGGGTTCATTAGAGCCGCCGGTTTTTCTTTGTTATTACTTTATGTAGATTTGTACAATCAGGATTTAATTTTTCATGAAGAGATTTTTTGTTAAAATGATTTTTTGGATAATTGGAATTATTGTTTTCCTTCTATTAGTTTTTGCTCTTATAGGTTGGAAAGTTTCTGCACCTGTATACCGGGGTGAAAAAAGTGCACATTTTGATGGGAAAAAGTTTATAAATCCTGATGGAATTAAGGCTAAAGGACTTACTGATGTGCTTAAATGGATGGTTAATCGGAACAAGGGTGAATGGAGTGAAATCGAAAATGCATTTATTGGTCAACCACCTGCTCATAAATTATCAGAGGATATAACCCGAATAACTTTCATAAATCACTCAACAACTTTGATACAGTTGAAGGGACAAAACATACTCACAGATCCTGTATGGAGTAAAAGGGTAAGTCCATTTCAATGGATCGGACCTAAGCGGGTGAGGCCCGCGGGTATCAATTTTGAAGATCTACCCCCCATAGATGTTGTAATCATTAGTCATAATCATTATGATCACCTGGACGAGGCGACTGTTAAAAGACTGAATTCGTTGCATCAACCTGTATTTATCGTGCCTTTAGGTGTAAGTGAATTATTGAAACAATGGTCGGTGGCAAAAATTATTGAGTTAGATTGGGAACAAAATAAGACTTTATCGTCAGAAATTACCATTACTGCGGTTCCCGCAATCCACTTTTCCGGGAGGGGAAATATGGACAGGGATGCCACTTTATGGTGTGGATATGTCATCAATTCCGGTAAAACAAATGTATATTATGCAGGTGACTCAGGATACGGAAAAATTTTTAAAGATATCGGAAACAAATATGGCCCTTTCGATGTGGCATTAATTCCAATCGGTGCATATCAACCAAAGTGGTTCATGTCACCCATTCACATTTCACCAGAGGAAGCAGTTGAGGTACACTTAGATGTTCAATCGAAGAAAAGTATTGCCATACATTATGGCACATTTCCATTAGCAGATGAAGGTTTAGGTGATGCACCTAAAGATCTTGAAATTGCCATCGCAAATCGTGGATTGAACTCAAATGATTTTATCATTTTGCCTGAAGGCCACTTCATAGATTTCACTGTAGACCAATAATTTTTTTACTTTTAGGATCAGGTTGTTACGGTTATAATTAAAGGATTAAATTATCTATTGAATGGTATGATTCAATCAGATACATTGTTCACAGATCTTTTTTTGACGACAAGATAAACAAAATAGGCAGTACTTAAGAAGCAGAAGAAAAGACCAATTGACTCGCGCGCTTGTTCGGCATAAATGGATTGATCAAGGAAAGAAAAGCCTACAAATTTCTCAGGCCATTGGGCTATAGCTCCTACAAAATAAGCAATCATAGCAGCAATAACTACTGACTTGTGCAATTTATCAAAAGCTACTGCAAAGGATAAAGCTGAGGCAATCGAATATATACTGAGCCACAATTCATAATCCACTTGATTGAATTGCAACATCCCTATGATGAAAAATATTATGCCAAGTGTGATACAAATTATTTTAGGCTTCCTGCTCATAAACGGCTGGTGTATTTCGTCAAAAATACCTAAATTAATTATTTTTTTTGCTATACCGATAAGAATATTGGTGGTAGGTTAAATTTTATATTCTTAAAATAATTGTAAGAAAATATTCTTTATTGTAGATTTGGTTTCAACATCTTAAAAAATGGCTGATATTATTGGTATTATCGTTCTAATAGCCTTTGGAATTTTCCTTATTGTCATTGAAATCTGGTTTGTACCTGGTGGGATTGTAGGAATAATAGGAGTGGTATGCATGGGAATAGCTATATTTCTGTCTTTTAGGA
This sequence comes from Bacteroidota bacterium, assembly GCA_023393375.1. Taxonomy (GTDB): domain Bacteria; phylum Bacteroidota; class Bacteroidia; order Cytophagales; family Cyclobacteriaceae; genus JAEWLI01. Next base: position 8,714 of record JAEWLI010000108.1, on the reverse strand, counting down.
ATTATGGTGAAACGACTGGATTTATTACCCTATCAATTTCAGCGACAGTATTGGTAGCAGCAATAATCTATGGATTTAAAACAAACCTCTGGGATAAAATTTCATTAAATACAGCGATTACAGGAAGGGCATATGAAGAATCCGATACTTTGGTTAGTGTTGGAGACGAAGGGATCACTTTATCAACCTTACGCCCTATTGGTAAGGGAGAATTTAAAGATCAGGTATATGAGGTTAGAAGTTTTGGAGAATACATCCAGCAGGGCACCAATGTGAGGATAGTCATGATCAAAGAGAATAAAATTTACGTGGAACCAATTAACATTGCATAATATGGAAATAATAACACTTGTACTAGTATTTGGCGGTATCATTGCTCTCTTTATTTTATTCTACTTTGTACCTGTAGGATTATGGTTTCAGGCTCGCTTTTCAAATGTGAAAGTAAGACTGATAAGGGAATTGGCTATGATGCGGTTGAGGAAAGTACCTCCCGGAGTGATTGTCGACTCCTTAATTACCGCTACTAAAGCTGGTTTGCATATTTCAGCCCAGGAGCTGGAAACACATTACCTGGCAGGTGGCAATGTACAAACAGTAATAAAAGCATTAATATCAGCTGACAAAGCCAATATCAAGCTTGACTTTAAAAAAGCAACTGCTATTGATCTGGCCGGTCGTGATGTATTTGAAGCGGTACAGATTTCTGTAAATCCAAAAGTAATCAATACACCAAATGTAGCAGCAGTAGCGGCTGATGGTATTCAATTGATTGCAAAAGCCCGTGTTACAGTGAGAGCGAATATTCAGCAGTTGGTAGGTGGTGCTGGTGAAGAAACAATTCTGGCCAGGGTAGGTGAAGGTATTGTCACATCCATAGGCTCGGCTAAATCACACAAAGATGTACTCGAAAATCCGGATAAAATATCCAAACTGGTATTGGAAAGAGGATTGGATGCAGGAACAGCTTTTGAAATTCTTTCCATCGATATTGCCGACGTGGATGTAGGGACAAATATTGGTGCAAAATTACAAATTGATCAAGCGAATGCCGACCTTAAAGTAGCAGAGGCTAAAGCCGAAGAAAGAAGGGCAATGGCCGTTGCTTCTGAGCAGGAAATGAAAGCAAAAGCCCAGGAAGCCCGGGCTAATGTAATTGCTGCTGAAGCAGAAATACCAAAAGCTATTGCAGAAGCATTTCATTCAGGAAATTTAGGGATCATGGATTATTACAGAATGAAGAACATTCAGGCTGATACAGATATGAGACATTCAATCAGCGATCCAGGAGAAAAAGGTGGAAGTAAATCTGATAAGTTAAAAGAATAAGATTTTTTAAATAAGAATGGGCAGAAAAACAGGAGCGGCCGAACGAGGTAATCCTGTTTTTTTGTTTGCTTCAGGTATAAATAAATATACAAGACTAAAATGACAGCCTATCGCATATTGGTGGAAGGAAATGTTCAAGGAGTCGGGTTTCGCTATCATTCCAGAAATCAGGCAAATAGCCTAGGAGTAGCAGGATGGGTAAAAAATCAAGCTGACGGTTCAGTATTGATTGTTGCGGAAGGTAAAACAGAACAGCTGGAATTATTTATTGCTTGGTGCCACGAAGGTCCCCGAAATGCGAGAGTTCATAATATTACGATAGAAGAAACTACTTCCAAAGGTTATACTGGGTTCGATATTAAATTTTGATCAGTTCAGTTTAATTGATTTCCACTCAGAAGGCTCTACAGCGAGATACAAATTGTTGAATTCATCATAAATAATATTTTGATACAGCATGGGAATAACTAATTCTCCATCAGCGGTAGCTGTGCCGTATTTACCCCTTCGCTGAATGATTAAAAAGCCGTTTTTTAAATCCTGGATTTCATCATATTTAGGAAAAACAAGTTCTTTCCCATTTGTACCAATCAAACCATATTTCCCATTTTTGAAGCTAATGTACCTGCCATTCTGAATGCGGTCGAGGTGATCAAACTCAATTGGAAGTATTGTTCTGTCGTTCCCATCTACCAAGCCATATTTATTATTCAGCTTTACTAATGATAGGCCATTATAAAATGGCTGAACCTCATCATAACGGGGTTGTACTTTTATTCTTTCCATTTTATCAATAAAACCCCATTTGCCCAGTAGCTTTATTGCGGCAAAACCTTCCTGATAATAACCAATGGTATCATATCTGTTAGCTATCCGCAACTTCCCGTTTACATCAATAAAGCCGAATTTCCCGGCAAGTTTTACGCCCAAAAATTCCTCCCTCAAAGGATGTACAGCTTCAAATTCAAGGTTATCTGTGAGCATTTTACCGTGTTTCGTCATGATGCCAAACAGCCCTTCTTTTCTGAATACATACACTGAATCATTCTGTAATTCCGAAATTTCATCGTATCGGGTGTCGAGAAATTTTGAGCCACTTAAACTAAAAAGGCCCATTTTTCCATCCGGCCTTATTTCGATCAAATCATTTTTTCTTTTCGCAATTTGTCCTGATGAACAATGGATATCTTTGCCTTCCTTTATTAACAAAGAGCTGCAAAATGGTGATGAGATTACATATAGACCAGGTTTTACATACACCAGTTTTTCGCTTTTGGGCATAATTACCCATTCCCCATGAGGATCGATGATGCCATATTTCTGATAATAGCGTACCAATAAATTGCCATCATGCATTAATTCAATAGTATCGAATTTACAAGTCGTAATCCCTTCTCCTGAAGATGATGTGAGCCCCCAGTATTTGTTTACTTTCACAGCAAATAAATCCCTGTTCAATTGAATTAGATCATGATATTCAGGTCCATTCAGCACATTCCCGTCCAAATCGAGAATAGACCAGTGAGGCTTTTTGTTCAACGCTTTATTTACAAAAAAATAATTATTGTTGATAATCACCGAATCATAAACCAGGGGGATAATGAGTCCACCATTTTTTGTTACCACGCCATGCTTTCCCGTATTTGAGATTACAGCATAATTGTTCTTAAAATTCCCAATTTTATAATGCTGCATAGAAGAAGACAAATTGCCTTTTAAATCTATAAGGGCTTCATTTTTTTCAATTGTCGCTTTGAGTACATTGTCTCCTACAGGTCGAATTTCATCAAAAAAGCAGGAATTTATTTTCTCATTGGCTTGGTTTAAAAGATGCCATTGGTTGAATGGTAATACATTAATGGTGTTATCTTCATTAAAGGATATTCTTTTATATTGCGGGGCAATTAATAAACGCCCATCCTTATTCATTACACCCTGCTTGCCTCCTTTTACCACAATCACATATTCATCGTTATACCTGAACATAGAATCATATTCAAAAGCACTTAATCTTTTGGTTTTGGCATGGAAAAAAGCACTTTTCCCATCATTTTGTTTTACTTTGTAAAATGAGGGTAAAAGATATTCAACCTTGCGATATTGAACTGGTAAAATGGATTTATCATTTTTCGTAACTATCCCATATACCCTGTCATCCCGCTGTATAGAGGCTATTAAATGATGGTCGAAAGCCTCCAGAGTATAGTATTTGAAAGAAATGAGCGTATTCCCTTTCAGATCGATCATACCATATAAAATCTCATTATTGTATTGATTGAAGCGCGATGCAATGATATTCTGATGATTGCCGGGATAAACGGTAGCATAAACAGGATCTGCTATTTTTTGATTTTTTATATTGATCAGTCCCCACAGATGTCCTTTCTTATATCCCAAAACATTTTCAAGAACTTCAGGGAAACCTTTGGACCATCCTAAATCGTCATACAAAGCAGGAATAAGGAGTTCGCCTTTATCGTTTATCAACCCCTTCTTGTTATTTTCTTCAACGATGATGTATTTATGTTTTGCTGATTCAGAGATTTGTGGAAGCCCAATCAACAAAAGGAATAACAATGCTTTCAACCCAATAAATATTTATACTATTCAACCTTACTTCAAATCAACGGCAAGATAGAAAAGAAATTATTAAATTTTCTATTAGGTAGTAAAAATATTATGAGACATACTCATTCCTGACTGGAAGGATAAGTGCAACAAGAAAGATTAACTCCTTCCTGCTGCAAATATTATTATTCCTGAACAGTTTCATTCTGCGTCGTTACCAATTGATAGGCAACTACGCGGTTGTCAAAAAATGTGGGCACCAGAAGTAGGTTTTCGTCTTTTATAAATTCAATATCTGCGGCATTTATGTTTTGGTCTTTGGTGTTCAACAGATTTTGCATTTCGCCACCTAGCGCATAGTAGAATACCTGGCCTTCCCAATCCGATAACAGATAACTGGTGTCATTTACTGCAACCAGACCATCACCATGACCATCAAACGATGATATTGAATCTATATCTCTGTTATCTATGTCGATTGCTTTGAATACCTGATCGCCATTGGTTAAAGCCAATAATTGATCACCGTCAAAAAATAGTCCGTTTGGTCCCTCTACATCGGTGTCAAGAAATACTTCTATGCTGTCATTTATAAACCTGTAGATTTTGCCATTTTGAGATTCGCTGAAATAAACCACATCATCAGCAATAGTAATATCATTAAGAAAAGCTGATCCTTCTACAGTATAACGGTTTATAATCGTTCTGTTTTCAATATCAATCTCCACGAGTTCGTCTATATCGGTGACAAACAGAGAGCCATTAAGAATGCCCATACCTTTGGGTGCATGAAGTCCGGTTACCCACTCCAAATCAATCACTTCACCATCTAAAGATAACTTTGAAATAAACCCGTTGCTGTTTTTTTCATCCGGATTGCCATTGATATTTGAAACATACAACAGGTCTCTTTCTTCATCAAAAAGTACAGATTCAGGTGTTCTGAATACAGTGTCAGTAGACCATACTTCCTCAAGCGAAACAATGGTTTCCCTTTGTTCTGTTTCACCATTTTGTTTGGGTTGTGGATCACATGCAAAACAAAATAATGTAAATAAAAAAATGCTGGTGATAAAAAGTTTCATGGTATGAATATTTAGGTTAAAATTAAAAATCTACTGTGAATTTAGTGAATTTGTCAATTACAACAAAATCAGTAAAAATGGCCTTCAGGGTAATAATATATTTCCCTTGCTTTGTTTACCGTCACGCTTCCAACGTGGCAGTAATGGAAAATTTAGCATGAGGTTAAGAGGTTAAGAGAAGAGTTGACGCCATTTAATTGATAAAAATGAACGAAAAAATAGTAAGTTTGTATGGATACGGCTAAAGTTGGTAAACATTAAAAAAGACATCCTACAAACTTGAAACGGCTTGATTAAGGAGCCTAAAAATAAAAATATTGGAATTATTGTTTTGATTATAAATGACAAAATATCTTGTTGGAATTTCATATCATGAATCTGAGACCAACAAAATGTGGGAGAATGGAGTAATTGAGGATTATGAATCATCGACTGGGATTTTTATAAAATGTGATTCAGAAGAAGAAGCAATATCTTGGGCAGAGAAAATTGGTAAAAGGTTGTTTAAAAGAGAAAATCACAATGAGACTAAGGATTGGAAGAGTTTTGGACACTTTTGCTGGATTGAGAATGATTGGAATAGATCTGGATGGTCGCATTGTCTTGATTTCTTTCAAAATGTACAAGTCGGAGAATATCCTGATTTTAATAATATGGGTACTACAGCATACAAAAGTTGGATTAAGAACCAGGAGAGGAAAGACATGACCTATTGAAAGTTTGATCACCCTAAGAATGCATCAACACCAAAAAAGACAGTATTCAAAAAAACAATGGCTGATTTTTTATTAAAGTGATTTCTGCGATTATTCCAAGAGCAAACCCTGATTTTGAAAACTCAATTGAAAAAGTTGATTTTTGGAAAATTGAGTTCAATTCAATAAAGAATTATACAGAAAAAGAAATTGGATTTAATAATAATGGTGAATTAATTGTTGCTATGCCTATGGGGAATAATTATGGTTATTGGACTGATAATAATTTGACTCTTGAGGAGATAAAGCATTTAATTCTGGTGAGATTTCAGGTGACGAATTTGACAAAGATTGGAATGAATTTAAAAAGAAATATAAAAATTAACGTTTTCCAACACACAAACCCCATCCTAAATAAAAGAGCTAGAATTTACCCTCTCTCACAAAAACTAATTATTGGCAGCAATTTTACTTTGGTGCCAATAATTAGATTCTTATATTTGCATAAAAACTGATAAAAATCGCAAAGGACAAACCACATATTGACGACTTAAGGAAGCATTTCCGAAATCAACCAAAATTCTCTACTTCAGAATTGACGAGCTTTTACAGATTGAAAGAGCCGGAATTGAAGAAGACAACTATCAATTGGAGGATTTATAATCTTGTTCAAGAAGGAGAGCTAACCAGAATTGGTCGTGGAAAATTTACAATTGGCACAGGAAAGACATATTATCCTGAATTGACAAACAAGCAAAAATCAATCTTCAAAAAGTTAGCTTCAGAGTTTCCTTTTATTTCGATCTGCATCTGGAGTACTTCAGTAATAAACGAGTTCATGCTTCATCAACCCGGTAGATTCTACCAACTTATAGAAGTTGAAAAGGTGGGAATGGAAAGTTTATTTTACTTCCTAAAAGACAAAAATAGGTCGGTTTATTTGGATCCTTCTCCTGAATTAATCAGAAGATACTTAATAGATGAGAAGGAACCGTGGATTGTACGGCCTCTTATTTCTGAGTCCCCGACTCAGGAAATAAACGGAATTACAACCGTAACGATAGAGAAAATGTTGGTTGACATATTTTGTGACCCAATTGTATTTAGTGCACAACAAGGTTCAGAAATGGATCAGATCTTTAAAGAAGCATTCGAAAAATACACAATCAGTGAAAGTAAGATGCTTAGATATGCCAGTAGAAGAAGAAAGAAAACCGAATTGGATAATTATTTAAATGAAATTTCTAAATATCGGCAGCAACGCTAAATTGTTGCCAATAATTTGCATAAATGATAAGTAAGGATTCATTAAATATTGATTGGATAACTAAAGTATCTACAACCAACAGAAAGGCTGATACGATACTGGTAGAAAAAGTAATCAGAGCATTACTTCTACTTGAAGGATTAGTTAAGCAGAATTTAGATTTTGTATTTAAAGGAGGAACTGCTTTGATGCTGATTCTTGATTCATCTAAAAGACTTTCAATAGACATTGATATAATCATAGAAAATGAGGCAAAAGGTTTAGAGGAGAAATTGAATGGTTTACTCAAATCCCAAGGATTTACAAGATACGAACTTCAGGAAAGAAAAGTTGCAACCAAAATCCAAAAAGCTCATTACAAATTCTTCTACAAACCAGTTCATCAAACACAAGCTGAAGAGGAAAGTATTTTACTGGATATACTTTTTGAAAAAGTAGGATATCAAAAGATTGAAGAAATCCCAATAGATTCAAAATTCATTGTCTCAGAAGGTGGTCCAATTAAGGTAAAGATTCCATCGAAAGAAGACATACTAGGAGACAAACTAACCGCTTTTGCGCCCCATACCACGGGTATTCCATACTTCAAAGGAAAAACAAGCATGAGCATGGAAATCTTGAAGCAGCTCTATGATGTTGGTAATTTAATCGATATAGCTGAAGAAGGTGAGTTAGTAAAAACCACTTTCAAATCATTCGCCACTATTGAACTTGAGTACCGAGAATGTAAAGAGAAAATTGATGATGTTCTTGAAGACATTTATAATACTGCACTATGCATCGTCAGTCGAGGAGTTGAGGGGAAAGGTGATTTTGCAGAACTACAAACAGGTATTCAGAGGGTATCCAGATTTATTTTCTCAGAAACCTTCCATATCGACAAAGCCATTATTGCTGCTTCCAAAGCAGCTTACTTGGCGGTTCTAATACGATCCCAAAAAGTGGCTATCGAAAAATATGGAGATCCGAAAATCATGAAGGATTGGTCTATCGGAGAACCCTTATGGCCAAAATTAAACAAGCTTAAAAAATCAAATCCAGAGGCATTTTTCTACTGGTATAAGATATTTGAATTAAACAGAGAAAGACAGAATTAATAGGAAGGTCAACAGTACATTACGCAGACAACAAAACGAATAACGCACTTAAAAAGCTACACAATAAGCTACGTCCGGCAGGAACACCTGTGCAAAGGGTTGAGTATATTATTGAACTTCTTCTCCTAAGAATTTTTCGAATCAAGTTGACCGAAATGAAATCCCTGTGTTTTGGAGATGCTGGAGAAAGGCTATCCCGCACGGATTTAGTTCAACACGATGGTATACGCCATAGCGGTTCCGCTGGTATTTCGACATATTTTCTTACCTTTAGCCTTGTTTTCGGCAGATGCTGACGGCATAAAAATCCACTACAGCACATACCAGTAAACGTTAATCATAAATAAAAAAAAGCTAAGACAATGAAAAACCATCTACTTCTTGTAGTCGCGATAATATTTTTTCATTCCAATCTATTCAGTCAAAAGCAGACATACAGCAATGTCGACTTCACAATAGTGGCAGAAGGGAACGATTCCCCTTTTAAAGACCTCCAAGTTGTTTGTTACAACAAATACTTCAATCTGGAACAGCTTCCTATGGATTTTCAAGAAAAATACAATCTGACCGACCGCCAACTCTACAAACAAAAAATGTTGGTACAGATTTTTTTCAGCGACACAGAAAAACAGGGATTAGATAAAATCGAAATTGCGGAAGTTAAAGAGAGCAG
>JAEWLI010000087.1 GCA_023393375.1 Bacteroidota bacterium | reverse complement strand
ATATCCCATTTGGTTTTACCCGGCGAGAAATTCTGGGTGCTAAAACAGGAATTTCTGAATCTGAATAACAAATTATAAATCTGAAACCCTATCCTTCTTTCCTCAATACCTCCAAAGGTGATTTATTCAATACAGACCGGGTATTGATCCAGCCAACCCCCACCGTGATACCTAAAATCATCAGCCATATCAGGAACAGTGTAAGCAGATCAGGGAAAAACAGGATATCAAAAAAGTAATTGGCCAAAATCCAGGATCCTGCCAACGACAGCAGGATACCGGATAAACCGGCAAACGCCCCTAAATAGCCATATTCTACCAGCGTCATTCCTACTATCTGTTTTTTTAATGCACCTATGGTTCGAAGCATTACATTTTCTTTCAAACGGGCATATTTGCTGTTCATGATCGCTGCCGACAGCACTAAAATGCCTGTAATGATACTGAATAGAGCCAGAAAGCGGATGATGAAAGCTATTTTATCAAAAATATCATCCAAAGTAGTCAAAATGAGGGTGAGGTCAATCATAGAAACATTTGGATACTTGGTAACCAACGCATTTTGAAAATCAGCAGACACCTGCTTGTCATCGAAACGGGACACAATGACATAAAACTGTGGTGCTTGCTCAAGTACACCTTCCGGGAAAACCACCATAAAGTTGGTTTGAACCCTTTGCCAGTCAACTTCCCTGAAGCTGCCCACATAAGTAGTCACTGGTACCCCCTGCACGTCAAATACTATTTCATCGCCAAGTTTCAAATTAAGGCTTTCGGCCATGTCTTTTGTAATAGAAATAAAGACAGAATCCCCTTCGGCAATCGGTTGATGTACCCAATCGCCTTCAATTACTTTTTCTGAATCAATCAGACTGTCACGGTAAGTCACCCGATACTCCCGGATCATTCGCCAGTTGGAAATATTCAAGGAGGTATCCTGCTGAATTTCCTCAACCGTCTGGCCATGTAATCCCGAAATTCTCATGGTCACAATGGGTACCAGTTGCTGAACGGGTGCCTCATACTCTTCTACCAGATTTAGAATTTCATCTTTTTGATAAGGTTGAATATCAAATAAAACGGTATTTGACCGGTCTCCGGAACCCACAAATTCTACCTGTCCTAAAAGGCTATTCTGCACGAGGGTCATAGTGGCAATCAAAAATGCTCCCAAACCAATTACGATTACCAGCACAGTTGTTTGATTATTGGGCCGAAATAGATTGGAAAATCCCAGTTTCCAGGAAATATTCTGACGACGGGGATTCAGCTTTTTCACCAAAAACATAAGCCCCTTTGCTATTAAAAATAAACTGCTCAATGCCACTGCTAAACCCACATAAAAGGCAAGGCTGTTGAACCAGCTTTTGGTAAGGAAAACTGCAAAAAAGAATGGGAAAGCCAGGATCAACAGGACAATTACTATTCTGGCAGCTGATCGGGATTTCTTTTTGACACGTGTAGTTCTTAAAATTTCAAGCGGTGAAATAAATCTCATGTCATTTAAAGGAAGGGCAGAAAAAAGCACAGAAATGCTCATTCCCGCCAATAAACCGGACAATACGGCACCCCATGACCACCTGATGGTCACATCGACAGGCAGGAAATCACTTACTACAAAAGGTAATGCATACTGAATACCAAGCCCTATTAATATGCCCAATAAACTTCCTATTAAACCAAGTACCACTACCTGAATAAAAAAGATCCAGAAGATGTGCCATCCTTCTGCACCAATACATCGTAACACCGCTGAAGAATTGCGTTTTTCCTGCATGTACACGTAAACTGAACTGGCTACACCCACACTGCCAAGTATGAGGGCAACAAACCCTAAAAGATTGAAATAACGGTAGAGGTTTTGAAATGCCCGGCTCATGTCTTCCTTCTGTTCTTCCACTGTATCCCACGACAAACCGTGCTTTTCTCTCAATGGCCTTAATTTTTCAATGATTTCAGGCAATAAATTTTCATCCAGTTGATAATAGGTATTGTATTCTACCCTTGATCCTAATTGCACCAATTCCGTTTCCGGCAATCTTGACAAAGGCAGGTAAACACCGGGCGAGATTGATGTTCTGATGTCTGCATTGCCCGGATATTTGGTGATTATTGCTGAAATCAAATATTGACCTTCCCCCAAGTGCAATGAATCTCCTGTTTCTACCTGGTATTGTATTGCCAGTGACTCATCGATCATGACGGCATTGCCCTTTCGAAAAGGTTTGATATCCGATGACGGTGTGGTTTCGATTTGACCATAAAATGGAAATTCACCTTCCATAGCAATCACCTGGATCAAACGCGATCCACCAGATTTGGGGAACAATACCATAGAAGCAAAACGGGCATCTTTTGCAGAAGACTTGGCTAATGAATCTACAAAAACCAAAACAGAATCTGCTACAGCCGCATCCACATCATCGTTTTCAATCACCAGGTCGGCACCTACAAGTTCACGTGCCTGGTCATCAATATCTTGTTGAAGGTTATCGTTAAACCCACTGATGGCGGTAAGACCAGCCACACCAATAATAATAGAGCCTATAAACAACATTAACCGGCCAAAATTGAAGCGTGCATCGTGCCATGCCAGCTTCCAAACCCAACCTTGCAATGCAGGAAATTTCCTTTTTCGAATCAGTTTGATTATATAATCCATATCAATGTTTGGCGATCACTTTATCTTCTACCAGGCTACCTCCATGCAGTTTTAATATTCTTCCCGTTTTTTCAGCCAGTTCAAGGTTATGGGTCACCAAAACCAGAGTGGTATGGTTTTCCCGATTGATATCAAACAGAAGTTGGGTGATTTCATAGGCAGTTTCTTCATCAAGATTACCGGTGGGTTCATCACCAAATAATATGCTGGGATTGCTTACATAAGCTCTGGCAATGGCTACCCTTTGCTGTTCCCCTCCGGATAATTGGGAAGGATAATGTTTCATTCGGTCACCAAGCCCCACCTTACCAAGCAGGTCTTTGGCAGCATTTTCAACATTCCTTTCACCTCTTAGTTCGAGGGGAATGGTCACATTCTCAAGTGCTGTGAGGGTAGGCAACAATTGAAAATTCTGAAAAATGAATCCCACATATTGGTTCCTCACATATGCCCTGTCATCTTCGTCAAGTCGGTTTAACTCAATGCCATTCAGCCATACCGTACCTGAAGTAGGCTCATCCAGTCCCGCACATAAGCCGAGGAGGGTTGTCTTTCCGCTTCCTGACGGTCCTATGATGGACATTCCTTCACCTTCATTTACAGAAAAAGAAATATCGTGAAGAATATTCAATTTTTTTCCCGATGAAATGGGGAAACTCTTATTCACATTTACAAGTTTAAGTATCTCTGGCATAGCAATTACAATAACCAATTATAATCATTCAAATGTTTGAATTAAATTGAAGATAATGACAAACGGCTGTTAATGTTTGTTAATGGAAAAATAAACTTTAAATCCATTCCTATAAATCGCTTCAAAAACCGGTTTGGTTTTTGCTATTATTGGTTGTTCAAAAATTTAATAATTATGAAGCTAATACAACGAACCTTATTGATTTTATTCACCCTGGTAATACTTGTAAATCAGGCAAATGCTCAGGACAAAAAAACCATTCTATTTTTTGGCAACAGCCTTACTGCTGGACTGGGAGTTACACCGCAACAATCATTTCCGGGAATCATTCAGCAAAAATTAAAGGCTTCGGATTATGATTATCAGGTAGTGAACGCCGGATTGAGCGGGGAAACTACCGCAGGTGGATTAGGACGTATTGATTGGATATTAAAAAATAACCACATTGACATATTCGTACTTGAGTTAGGAGCCAACGATGGCCTGCGGGGTTTAGACGTCAGTCAAACCGAGTCAAATCTTTCCGGGATCATAAAAAAAGTAAGGGACAAATATCCGGATGTAACCATCCTGCTAGCCGGAATGCAGATGCCCCCCAATTTAGGTAAAACATACGCCGACCAATTTCAACAGACATTCAAGAATGTGGCGAAGAAGGAAAATGTAAAATTAATCCCTTTCTTGCTGGAAGGTGTGGGAGGAAATCCAAAATATAACCAGTCTGACGGGATACATCCTAATGTGGAAGGCCACAAAATATTAGCAGAAAATGTCTGGAAAGTACTGAAAGAGGTAATTTAGTTACGCATTTTTAAACCATTGTTCTAATCTTAGATTATAAGGATCTATGATTAACCTTTTCCCCGAGGGTTTATTTTGGTTTTGTGGTCATAGTTCCCGGATAATTCACTTATATGATCAAATTGTTTACAAGCGGAACAAGTTGAATCAAATCCCTGTAGCCCTCCTGTCGTAAAAAACATAATTTCAATTAATCGGTTAGTGTATTTAAAGTAATTCATTCTGGACAGAAATGTTATTTCCAAATGTATAATTAACCGAAATTTAGAAATTACTGCATTTAAACTCTGTTTTCACCCCATGCAGTATTCTTATATATATTCACAGGGTTAGCAAACAGAAGATTATCTAAATAATATAATTTATTTACAAAATAATACAGGAATAATTGGTTTATTCAGATATTTTATGGTTAATTTGCAATACAATCTTAAAATTTAAAAAACTTTATTTTGAAAACAGCGTGTAATAATCATAGATAATCAAAACAGATAACTAAAAAAACCAGTATTATGAGAAAGTTTCTACTATTGTTACTTATCCCGTTCTTTATATCTTGTACTGAGGATTTGGTTCAGGAAGAAGAATTACAAGGAACGTATGATGTTAAATTGAAGATTAATTCATTTATCAACGTATTTGAAGAGTCAGCCAGACTAAATGATGAACAAATTCAGATCCGTATTACACTCGAAGGGAATGGCAATCCATATGATAATCAATACGTAATTGACCTTAACAGCAGTCTTTTATTAAAAGGCCTTAAAGCTCAGGAATACACTTTATATGCAAATGCTTTTTCCGGCAGCACCTTATTTTACAAAGAAATCACCTTCAACCCTGCTGAATCACAGGATCTGGACCTTACGCTTGAAGGAATTACAACCCGGTTTAAAGTAACTCCGATAAGCTGGCCTGCGGGTTGCGATAAAATAGAAGCACGCGTAAATTTCCAGGCAATTACTTCCATTGATGAATCCACCTATATGCTGAGTACACTTTCTACTGAAGGTGGCCAATATCGTTATTATTTGAATGCTTCTGAAAAAGACAATCCAGAGTTTACATATACTCTGCCTTTCTATTCAAGTTCTATTGAAGTCATTTTATTCGATTCAGAAGGAAATGAGATGGATATTATAGAAATCCCATTCGAAAAAGACTTTGAAAAATTGAAAGGTTATAATATCACCATTGATATTGCCACTGCTCAAAATAATCCAATGGGTGTATCCTTTAATTTGCAAGACATGAATTTTGACGATGAAAACGTAAGTTTATAAGATTTACGCATTCCACTCAACACTTTTATTAACATTTTCAATATTTAAAGGGCAGTTTCCAATGCGAACTGCCCTTTCTCTTTTCCAAAAAAATTAAAACCTTTATAGGGATATTACGATATATAGACAGAAGACTTGCTTATATAAAATTATGGAATTCTCACTTGCAGAAACACTCAAACAGGATAATCCACTTCATATTCATGAAGAAGTAAACATTCCAAAAACGGAAAAACCACGTATTGTCATCATTGGAGGAGGCTTTGCGGGAATTGAACTGGCAAAAAAATTAAAAACCAACTACTATCAGGTGGTGATGCTAGACAGGCATAATTACCACACCTTTCAACCATTGCTCTACCAGGTAGCTACTGCAGGATTAGAACCTGATTCTATCGCTGGTCCATTGCGAAAAATCATAGAAAACAATGAGAACTTCTATTTTCGAATGGCATTGGTTGAAAAAATTGATCCGGCACAACAGGTAATAGTTACCAGT
>JAEWLI010000029.1 GCA_023393375.1 Bacteroidota bacterium | reverse complement strand
GTGTTATACTGGTAACTACCAAGCAAGGGAAACAAGGTAAAACTGTTGTGACTTATGATGGGTGGTATGGCATACAGGATGTTCCTAATTTGGCTACCCCACTCAATGCTTCACAATTTATAGCTATTCACAATGAAGAAAGAACAACTTCTGGCAGAGACCCAGTGGACTGGGAAAATAGAATCCCTGGGTTATATCAGCAAATTCAAAGTGGCGCATGGAATGGGACAAACTGGATGGATGAAATTTATAATAAAAATGCACCTACCCAAAACCATGCATTCAATATTGCCGGTGGAAGTGATCAATCAGTATTTTCTTTGGGATTTTCTTATGCTTCTCAAGAAGGGGTGATGGGTAAACCTGTTCAGCCAAATCATGATAAGTATACCGCCCGTCTGAATAGTGATCATGTACTTTACAAAAACAACGGACTTGATATTATCAAAATTGGACAAACGATGAATTATAGCTTCCGGGACAGATCAGGTATTGCTGTTGGAGGCATGTATTATAATGATATTCGCAACATGTTAAATGGAAGCCCATTGGTGCCTGTTTTCAATGAAAGGGGTGATTATACTGATGGTGCAGATATGACTGCTTTAGGCCTTGCAGGCATTTCGTCCCGAATATATAATACTCAAGCTCAAATGGTGTTGAACCGAGGGATGAACGAAACAAAAAATCATAACATCAATAGCAACGCTTATCTTCAGATACAGCCAGTAAAGGATTTGTTTTTCAGAAGTAGTTATGGATACAGAACATATGCTAGTAGTTATCGTAGCTATCAGCCTGCTTATGTTCTTGCTGGCGATGCTTCATTAAGTCCGGGGCGCATAGAGCAGTCTTCGGGAAATGGTAGTAGCTGGACTTTTGAAAACACATTGAGCTATAGTTTCAATACGGGACTTAATACATTTGATGTATTGGTTGGACAATCCCTTGAAAAATGGGGTCTTGGCACAAATATGAGAACAGTTAATGCAAATCCAACTTTTGTCGGCTATGAACATGCCTATATCAACAATACCGACGGCTTAACTTCAGGAACTACAAGTTTAGGAGGAGGCCCTGATAGCAGAGGTGCACTAGCTTCTTTCTTTGGAAGGATCAATTATAATTATAATGAAAAATATCTGTTAACCCTTGTAATGAGGGCGGATGGCTCATCCAACTTCGCTCCAGGTAATCGATGGGGATATTTCCCATCTGTTGCAGCAGGTTGGATTCTGACAGAGGAGGATTTCTTGAGGGGCAATAGTTTTGTCGATTTTCTGAAGCTTAGGGGTAGCTGGGGCCAAAATGGCAACTCAAATATTGACCCTTTTCAATATTTAAGAATTATCGCTTTCGGTAATGACAATAACTATACTTTTGGAAATAATAGAAGTGTACAACAATTGGGAGGTTATGAGTCAATTCTGGCTAATCCAGATATTACATGGGAAACTTCTGACCAGTTTGATATTGGATTAGATGCTCATTTCATGAATGCCCGCTTGCTGGTTGCTTTCGATTATTATAATAAAAAGACTGTCGATTGGCTGGTGCAAGCTCCTATTCCGGCTGTTTATGGACTTGGTGCTCCTTATATTAATGGTGGCGATGTGTCGAATAAAGGAATTGAATTAGGGTTGAACTGGAAAGATGCTATAGGCGATTTAAATTACGGTGCTTCATTTAATATTTCGAAAAATACAAATGAGGTTACCAGGCTTGCCAACGCAGAAGGAATAATCAGAGGGCCTGGTGATGTAATATCTCAGGGTACTGAACATGTATATCGTGCACAAGTGGGATACCCCATTGGCTATTTCTATGGATATAAAACACATGGAATTTTCCAGAATCAGGAACAAATTGCTTCTTGGGAGCATGGTTTTCTACAGGATAACCCACAACCAGGTGATGTAATCTTTGCCGATACAGATGGTGATGGCGATGTCACTCCTGCAGATAAAACAATGATTGGTAATCCACACCCGGATGTGAACATTGGATTTGGAGTTAATTTTTCTTACAAAGGACTGGATTTATCAATCAGTGGTAAAGGAGCTTTTGGGCAACAAATCTTGAAATCATACCGTTCATTTGGCGACAATGAGTTTAATAACTATACCACTGATATTCTGGAAAGACGCTGGCATGGTGAAGGAACATCTAATTCATTTCCTCGTTTAACCGCAGGCAATAGTCCTAACAGACTAAATGTTTCAGATATTTATGTTGAAGATGGGGATTATATTAAAATCACAAATGTAACCATTGGGTATGATTTAAAAAACCTTATACCTACCATGCCTATGAGCCAGGCGCGTGTATATGTGGGTGCTCGTAATTTACTGACTATAACCAATTACTCAGGGATGGATCCTGAGGTAGGTTATGGTGATGGTCGGGGCTGGGCTTCAGGAATTGATGTCGGATATTACCCTACTCCACGTACATTTCTGGCAGGTGTTAGTTTAACATTTTAAAACCAAATAATTTTTGATTATCATGAAAAAAATATTATATTCTATAGTCGCTACGGTAATGTTGCTGGGCTGCGAGAGTTTTTTGGATGAAAAGCCTCTTACCCAAAAAACATCAGAGAATTTTCCAACAACACCCGATGATGCAAAACAATTGATGGCGGGTATTTATACCACTATGAATAATGCACAAAGAAATGCAGACGTAAGCTATTTGTTTGTTTCTGAAGTAGCCAGTGATGACAAATTAGGCGGTGGAGGTTTAAATGATGTTAAAGCTCAAGCCTATGAAAACTTCATGTATTCGGATCCTAATATGTTGGACCATGCATGGGCTACAACTTATACCGGCATCTTTAGGGCAAATTATGCAATTGAAAATCTAGCTCTCCTTGATACCCTTGTGATTAGCAAAAAATTAAATGATCAGTATAAAGGTGAGGCATTGTTTCTAAGAGCCTGGTTTTATTATCAGTTGACTTCCTTATTTGGTGATGTACCCCTTTCAATTAGTACAGAACCAGAAAACTTGCCTGCCGCTTCAACAGAAGAACTTTATGGGCAAATGGCTTCTGACTTGAAAACTGCGATAGAGATTATGCCTAAAGTTCCTTATTCTGAGGTGGAAGAGGGTAGGGTTACCCGTTGGGCTGCGCAGGCATTAATGGCCAGGATTTATTTGTTCTATACAGGTTTTTACCAAAAAGATGCCCTTCCGCTTGCGGATGGAGGAAGCGTTTCCAAACAAAATGTAATCGACTGGTTGGATGATTGTATTGAAAATAGCGGTCATCATCTGGTAGGTGATTTCCATGAATTGTGGCCTTATACCAATTCAGTAAGTATTGGAGATTATCAATATATCCAGGATTATATGACTGAAACAGGTAAAGAACTTACCTATGCAAGTGACAAGGGTGCCAGAAACCCGGAAGCTATGTTTGTTTTGCAATTTTCTAATTTTACCAATTGGGATGTCGGAAGAGGAATGGGAAATATGTATGAGTTGTTTTTTGCATTAAGAGGTCTACAATCACTTGCAAATACTTACCCGTTTGCAGGTGGCTGGGGACAGGGAAATTCTGTTCCAGAATCGTTGGTTAACCAATGGTTGGCAGATGAACCCAATGATCCAAGATTATGGGCTTCCGTAATGGATATTGAAAAGGAAGTTATTCCATTAGGTTACAAGAGAGGCGAGTGGGATTTTGTTATGGAAAGTAACTACTGGGGCAAAAAGATGAATGGTATCGCAGGTAAAAGAGCTGATGGAAGTTACGTAAACGATTATGGTGTAGTTATGTATGAAACTCCAGATAACCAACAATTATCGCATACCACTGATTTGATGTATATCCGTTTTGCTGATGTGCTGCTGATGATGTCAGAGCTGACTGAAGATGCTTCGTATATGAATGAGGTCAGGGCCAGGGCAGATTTGCCACCGGTTGCGTATTCACTTGAAAACCTTCAGAAAGAACGCCGTTACGAGCTTGCATTTGAAGGATTAAGATGGAATGATATGCGTCGTTGGGGCGCTGATTACGCAAAAGAGGGATTGGAATCCCAAGTAAATGTACCGATTTATAATTTTGGCAATTTGGTAACACACCAACCTCTTAGTTCTGATGGTTACAGTAAACGATATGATGATACAAAGGGTTTTTTCCCGATACCACAGTCTCAGATCGATATTTCTGAAGGTCAGTTAGAGCAGGTTGAAGGGTATAGAGATGGCAATGGTTTGTATACCGGTTGGCCATTTTAAAGAATAGTTATTAATATCATAAAAAAGGTTGCTTCTCAAGAGGCAACCTTTTTTATTTTTTGTATGATTGATCTATTACTACCTTCTAATATTGCTTCCAAAGACATAATTCAGGGTATCGCCTTTTCAACTCTCAATACAAAAAAACTACCAACCTACAACTTCAACTCACCGACTCCCCAAATTCTCAGCTCAACATGCTTCCTTCATGCTATGAGTTTCACTAAACCTACTTTTTCTTAATGGGTGCATGTTGTTTTTTTCCTTTGTCTTTAACAGGCTCTGGCACCGGCATTTTTCTTTGTGGAGGCTCAGGAGTCTCTGGCGAATTGGATTTCTTTTTTTTGTCTTCCATAAAAGTCTAACGTTTTCTTTACCTATATTTTTCTTAACCTGACATCCGTCATAAGGTTATTGCCCGGCTTCAAATATATTTGTCGGGATATATGAAAAGTATAAGACATTATAATATCCCAATATTCATTCCTGAGATGGGATGCCGGTTTCAATGTGTCTTTTGTAATCAAAATCAAATAGCAAGTGTAAATACCTCACCTGAACCTGCGGAAGTAACCCAGGTGATTAGAGAATATCTCGAAACCATATCAAAAAACCCAGGGCATACCCAAGTGGCATTTTTTGGTGGAAGTTTTACAGGATTGCCCATAAACAAGCAGGAGGAATATCTGAAAATAGTAAAACCCTATATTCAATCAGGCCAGGTGCAATCAATTAGACTATCTACCCGTCCCGATTTTATCAATACTGAAATTTTGGATATGCTCAAATATTATCATGTATCAGATATCGAACTGGGTGCTCAATCGCTGGATGATGAGGTTTTGAGATTGTCAGGAAGAGGGCATACTGGAGAGGATGTAATAAATGCTTCAGCTATGATTCGTTCAGCCGGATTTTCATTGGGATTGCAAATGATGATTGGCCTGCCAGGTGATACTTTTGAAAAAGCCATCGCAACCGCCAAAAAAATCGTTGCAGCTGGTGCGGCACACACCCGGATTTATCCAGCTTTGGTAATAAAAGATACACGAATGGAAAGATGGTTTCATCAGAAAAAATATTTCCCATTGAGTATGGATGAGGCGATTGAATGGACAGCAAGTTTATTACCCCTTTTTGAAGAGGCAAATGTAAAATTACTTAGAGTGGGGCTCCATCCTTCCGAAGGATTATTGTCCGGAACCAGCTTGATTGCAGGTCCATTTCATATTTCCTTCCGGGAAATGGTGTATACCAGGATATGGAAAAAAAATATTAAATCAGCCCTGAATTTTGAAACCACAACCATTAATATTACTGTGGGTAAAAATCAGCTCAATTATGCCATCGGCTATCAGAGCGAAAACAAAAACTGGCTAATGAAACAATTCGATAAAGTCTGTTACTCTATTGATCCTATGCTGGAAGCCAGGAATTTTTATATCAATGATATAATGTACACTGCATGTTAATTATCGCTGACAAACGAATTCCTGATGCTGCAAAAAACCGTTTAAGGGATTTCGGGATGCTTTATGAATTAAGTACCAATACGATTGTGGATGATGCCATTTCAGGGCACCCCGATCTTTTCATATGTCAGGTGGATAATTCACTGATCATATCCCCTCAGGCACCATCCAGCTTAATTGATGATTTGGCTTCCAGGAACTTAAAATTTAAAATGGGTAATAAAACGGTAGAAAAGGAGTATCCGGGTTGTGTTACCTATAATGCCGTTATAACAGAAAAGTTCCTCATTCATCATCTCCAAATAACAGATGATGCTATCCTTGAAGCAGCGAATGAGTTAATTCATGTTCATGTGAACCAAGGCTTCACCCGTTGTAATTTACTACCTGTGGGAGACGGATTTATAACTTCTGACAGCGGCATTTTCAAAAAATTACAATTAATGGACATCGATGTATTGCTGACCTCTGCTGATCAAATCTTATTGCCGGGTTATAGAAACGGTTGTTTTGGTGGTTGTTGTGGAATATACGAAGATCATATTTTTATTCTTGGCAAACTATCCAATAGTAAAAATGGTAATAGTATCAGAGAATTTATTGAAGCTCGGAATTACAAAATCGTTGAACTGTACAATGGTCCTTTATTTGACGGTGGGTCAATTTTTTTTATATAGGAATACTTTAGTTTTAACTCATTTTATTTCTGCATTCTTTTCTGACATTGCCCATTCATTTTAAAATATTTACAAAATTATTTCAAACTAAACCACATATTTTAACATTATTCTAACCATCAAATGTTTTTTTCCGTTTAAAAATATATGGGGTAATAGATAATACCTTGAAAACTCAAGATTTCGATGGATGAACCTTGTATAAAACAAGTCATTGATTATTGTAATTGACTGTTAAGATATACCCAAAATATGAAGAAAGGTCCTTTTGTAATTACCGGTATATACTTTTTTTTGGGCTCACTATGGATCCTATATAGCGATTGGTTCGTCCATCAAGCATTCGAAAATACCGATTTCGAAAAAATAGCTTTGGCGCAGAATCTAAAAGGTGGCTTTTTTATCCTCTCAACATCGGTGCTCCTGTATTTTCTAATCAAACTATCCCAAAAACAACTTACGGTTTCTCAGCGAAAGTATCTGGAGATGTTCAAAATGAACCCGAATCCTATGTTAATATTTAATACCAAAGACAAATGTATCATTGAATCTAATCTAGCAGCTCAAAAACTTTACGGATATGAGCGTGATGAAATGTGTGCCATCGCTTTAAATGATTTTTTTATTGATCCGCCTTCTGTTCTGAATACAAATCTTGATCATTCCGATCTACATCCCAAGTCGCTGGAATTGACTAAACACCGTACTAAAAATGGTGATATCATTGATGTGAATGTCGCCATTCAACCCATCGTTTTTGACAAAAATGCAGGTATGCTAATCATGGTGCAAGACATTTCCCAGCAAAAAGAATATGAAAAACAATTGCTGGACTTGACGAGAAATCTTGAAAATAAAATAGAGGAAAGGACTAATCAATTAAACCATGTAAATAAAGAACTGGCTAACTACAATCAACAATTAACGATATCAAATCAGCAACTTCATGTGGCAAACGAGCGTATTCAGGAACAAAATGAGATTATTCAAAAACAAAACGAAGAAAACCTTAACAGAATCCTTAGTTCATTAAATGATGTGGTATGGTCTTTTGATCTAAGGGACAAAAAATATCTCTATTTAAGTAAATCAGCTGAACAAATTACAGGAAAATCTTACCAATTATTGAAGGATGATATCAAGGAATGGGTAAGAATGATTTTTCCGGAAGATAGACACATTATCAAAAAACGTCATAAAACATTGTTCAAAGAAGGCTATTATGAATCGACTTATCGATTATACCGGGCCGACCATGAAATATTGTGGATACATGATAAAGTTCATCTAATTAAAGATAATCATGGAAATCCTTTACGAATTGAAGGTATTGCTTCTGACATTACCAATCTAAAAAAGGCACAGAATGAAATAATTGGGTATTCCAACAGATTAGATCTTATACTCGAAAGCATTACAGACGGATTTTTTATTATGGACAAAACTTACAAGTTTGTTAGGGTTAATTGTGTGCTGGAACAGCTGCTAGGTATACCTCGTGAAGATATAGCGGGAAAACATCTTAGGGAAGTTTTACCATTTGAACCTTATCAGGATTTGTATAATCAGGTAGAGAATGCTATGACGCATGATATTAATTTAGACCATCAAGGTTATTTCCCTGTTCTTGATAAATGGTTGGATATTAAGTATTATCCTTATTCTGAAGGTATATCAGCTTTCATTAGAGATGTAACCAAAGAAAAAAATACACAGCGGGAGATATATTTTAGCAAGAAAAACCTGGATGCTTTAATTAATAATACCAATGATCTGATCTGGTCTATCGATAAAAATAAACGCTTGGTATCAGCTAACAGGGCATTTACCTCTAAAGTGAAAAGAATTTCTGGCGTTCGGTTAACAAAAGGTGATCATCTGCTTAATGGCACATTGCAAGAATATAACCTTGAAAAGTGGGACGAACTATATACTCGGGCACTTAATGGGGGATCATTTTCTATCGTAAATGAATTAGGAGATGAGTCTTATGAAATAAGTTTTAATCCCATATTTGACGAAAAAGGAGAAGTATTTGGTGTGGGTTGCTTTGGAAGGGACATTACAGAACGCAGAAAACATGAGAAAGAAAGGAGTCAGCTTATCGGGGAACTTATCGAACGCAACAAAGGATTGGAGGAATTTGGATATGTGACTTCACATAAAGTCCGTGCCCCGGTTGCCAGTATTTTAGGATTGATAAATGTGATGAACAACCAGAAAGTCAATTTAGAAAATGGTCAACTAAAGAGCTTTCTTGACTATTTGAGTACTTCAGCCAATAGTTTGGATCAGACATTGAAAGATCTGACAAGCATTTTGGACATGCAAAAATCGAGATTGGAGTTAAAAGAAAACGTAGACCTGAATGTTTTATGCGATAGAATTAAAAGGATGTTGAAACCGGCCATTCAAGAAAGTCAGGCAATCATTCACTGTGACTTTTCTAAAGCTGACAAAATATACACGATTAAAAGCTATCTTCTCAATATATTGGTTAACCTTATTTCAAATTCTATTAATTACAAGAGACCTTATCTCACACCTGAAATCACAGTATCAACTGATACTTATGATGACTTGATAATTATATCCGTTTCCGATAATGGTTTAGGTATCGATATGGAAAAGTACAAGGATCAATTATTTCATTTATATAAAAGGTTTCATTTACATACCTCCGGAAAAGGTATGGGTTTATACCTAGTAAAATCGCAAGTTGAAGCTTTGAATGGAAAACTTGAAGTAGTGAGTGAGGTAAATCAGGGAACCACTATCAGGGTTATCTTTAAGCAGGATCAGGAAATCCCAGTCCTTAACTGATTTTTTTCACAATATCGTCAATAATCCTGGCACCATGCAACCTTCCGTTTTCAATAAAGATTTTAGCAGTTTCTTCGCCTCCCACAATTGAACCCGCCACATATACCCCCGGAACATTGGTTTCATAAGTTTCCGGATCCATACTCGGTATAAGATGAGGGCCATGTAATTCAATGCCTACTCTTGATAGAAATTCCGCATCCGGATGATAACCTGTCATCAGGAAAACAAAATCTGCTTCTACGATAGTGGATTTGCCATCGTCAAGATTTTGTACTGCCACAGACTTTTCTGAAATTAATGTGACAATTGATTTGAAATGAGCGATTACTTCGCCGTTTTTAATGCGGTTTTCCAGATCAGGAACAATCCAATATTTGGCATTTTTGTCCAATCCTTCAAACATGTGCACCAGTGTAACTTTTGCATTATTTCTATAAAGATCCAATGCAGCCTCAATTGCCGAATTTGCCCCTCCTACTACCAAAACATTCGTATTGGAGTATTTAAATGCCTCATCATAATAATGGTTAACATGCGGAAGATCTTCCCCCGGAATATTCAGATAGCGTGGGATATCGTAGTACCCGGTAGCCACGATTACCTTTTTACAATATAGGGTATCATTGGAAAGTTCAACTTTAAACAGACCGGAAGTTTCACAGTCAATATTTTCAACTTTGGAAAACAGCCTGATATTAAGTTTAAAATGATTGACTACTTTTCGGTAATATTTTAGAGCTTCCAACCGGGTTGGTCGCATCCCCATGGAGACAAAAGGCACATCACCAATCTCCAAATTTTCTGATGTAGAAAAGAAAATCATATTTACAGGGTACCTTCGAATGGATTCGGTAATACTCCCCTTGTCTATTAAAAGATAGTTAAGATTCTTTTTGTGGGCTTCAATAGCACATGACAACCCACATGGCCCTGCTCCAATTATAATCACATCTAAAATATTCATACCTATCCTCAGTTGATTTTAATAATGACCAGAAAATACAAAACTAATGTTTTGGCTATGGTAAAACAAACAAAGGCATTATTGAACCTGAAAAGGTTCACATGTTTATAGCAGAAGATTTCAAAAGTAACCGACCTAGCAGGATAGCATGAAATCAAAATCAGGTATAATTTTTCAATGCATTTTATATGAATGTACCTCCTACCCTAGTGTCATAATCTCCTGGATATAATGTATTGTTAAAATATTCACTAATAATTGATACAATGTCCATAAGATTTATTTACTTTGACCTTTAACAATCGTGTTGTAATGAGTTTTATTATAAAAATATTTCTATCAACCATCGCGGTAATTATCGCATCATATATTTTACCAGGAGTTCATGTAGAAAATTTCCTTGATGCATTGATTGTGGCAGCAATTCTGGCATTATTCAACGCCACCCTAAAGCCTGTCCTTATCATTTTAACCATACCCATTACTATTGTAACTCTTGGATTGTTTTTGTTAATCATCAATGCTTTTTTAATCCTTATTACCGATGCACTTGTCAGTGGGTTTGTTGTTGACAGTTTTTTATGGGCTTTGGCTTTTAGCTTGATTTTATCAGTGATTATTTCTGTTTTTGATAGCTTGTCTAAAAGGTAGTACATACAATGTTAATGGTTTAAGGTTTGAAATAACGTGTGTTTAATTCAAAGACATCTAATGTAAAAAATCTTGATGGCTTATGATTTAATAGACAACTTTACATCATCTCCCAGATTTCCTGCAACATGCAATTATTTTGTTTATTTGCAACAGTTTATCATAAAATATAGAATTATCAGCATAAAGGTGTCTGATTTTCAAAATAAAAAAGGATGGCAGCAACTTAACGATACTTTTACCAATATAATTTTGCACTTTTTCTATTATTGAAATAATATTTGTTAAAACCTCACATCAGATATAAAAAAGTTTTCAAAAGGCGTAAACTTCTTTTGAAAACAAACTTCTCTTCTTTACATTTGCTTTCGAAAAATTGAGGTGGTTTTTATAAAATAATAATCACTTGATAAAAGACACAAAGAATAAAATCCTAATATTAGCAAGATTAAATACTTATTTTAATCTCAAAGGCAGTCTTTATTTTCATTTAATGACATTAATGTCATACAATTATAATTAAACTACTATGAAAAGATATCTCTACTTATCAGTAACACCAGAAGCTCTGATTTCCTCCATGTTGCCTCCCGAAGAATTCGGAAATTATCTTGCAGTGGGTTCACAGAAAAGAACCAGGGGGCAGGCTGTTTTTTTTGAAATCGATGTAGATAAAGCAGGGAATTTTGTACCTACAGACTACATTGAAAAACGTTGTGTACCACATAAAGACGGATCGCCAAAACGGTCAGTGTACATATCAATTTACCGGGTATTGGAAAATGTTCCACTCGAATCACTGAAAAGTCTTTATTTAACTACAGATGATGGTAAAGTGCTGAAACTTGAACAGGGGACCTACCAACCAAACAAAACACACGAACTGCACTTATACCAAGAGTTATCTCCTGTTACACCAAGAGTAGCCAGTGTGTTAGGCCCTTACGACTTCCTGATGCGTGTTTCTGATACTACGCACCATGTTTCAGTGCCCAGATTGTTTTTTGTGGAATTGAAATTAAATGAACTTGCCAATGATCCTTTGGCAGGAAATGATAATGACTTACCTTATAGCAATATTCCCCACTTAAGGGATTGTTTGATCGGATTGAAACAGGGTGATCAAAAATTGACAAAGACTGTGATCAGGTTATTCAAGGGAGATGTCCATTTCCGTACCTGTAAAAATGGGTTCTTTATTGGAGATCAAAAAACATTTATTTACTATCCTTTTCCAACAAGAGAAGAATTGGAAACAAAATACTACAACTGGTGGAGATCAGCATTGACAATTGGATTCTAAACACTCTATAAATTTAAATATAATAATATGAATAGTATATTTTGGTTAGTCCCTGGTGCTTCGATATTGGCATTGGCTTTTGCTTGGTATTTTTTCAAGCAGGTCAGAAGTGAAGATGAAGGCACCGACATGATGAAGAAAATAGCCTCTCACGTGCGTAAAGGAGCGATGGCATATTTGAGGCAACAATATAAGGTGGTTACTATTTTCTTTATAGTTCTTACAATTTTATTTGCTGTACTCGCATATGGGTTTCAATTGCAAAATCCATGGGTGCCCTTTGCTTTTCTAACTGGAGGATTCTTTTCTGGTCTTGCTGGTTTCTTTGGTATGAAAACAGCTACCATGGCTTCTGCACGAACAGCCAATGCAGCACGGAAATCACTTGACGCCGGTTTGAGAATTGCATTCAGAAGTGGTGCTGTAATGGGTTTGGTTGTTGTAGGGTTAGGGTTATTAGATATTTCCCTTTGGTTCTTGGTGCTCAACTATTTCTACCCTGCAGCCAATGACACCCACAACATGATGATTATCACGACCACAATGCTAACATTTGGTATGGGAGCTTCAGCACAAGCATTATTTGCACGTGTAGGAGGAGGTATATTTACAAAAGCAGCCGATGTGGGTGCTGATCTGGTAGGTAAAGTTGAAGCAGGAATCCCTGAAGATGACCCCAGAAACCCAGCCACTATTGCAGATAATGTTGGTGACAACGTAGGTGATGTGGCCGGTATGGGTGCAGATTTATATGAATCCTATGCAGGTTCCATTTTGGCAACTGCTGCATTGGGAGCTGCTGCATTTATGCATGATTCTGCTATGCAGATGAAGGCGGTTTTGGCACCTATGCTAATTGCAGCTGTCGGTATTATACTTTCCATTATGGGTATTTACCTTGTTAAAACTAAAGAAGGAGCAACTCAAAGGGATTTGATGAGCTCATTGCATAAAGGTGTTAATGCCAGTTCAATATTGATTGTGGTATTTTCATTGGGCATTCTATATATACTTGATGTAGAAAACTGGTTAGGTGTATGGGGAGCCATTGTGGTAGGTTTAGTTGTAGGTATTGTGATCGGAAAAGCAACCGAATATTTTACATCAGAAGAATATTCGCCAACTAAAAAAATTGCTGAAAGTGCAGCTACAGGCCCTGCTACAGTGATTATCTCAGGATTGGGAATTGGTATGGTTTCTACATTCGTTCCAGTAATTTCAGTTGTAATTGGAATCGTTGCAGCCTATTTATTTGCTGCAAGTGGTGACTTGAACAATATGTCAATGGGATTGTATGGGATTGGTATAGCAGCAGTAGGGATGCTTTCAACCTTGGGAATTACTCTTGCTACTGATGCATATGGGCCAATTGCAGATAATGCAGGTGGAAATGCTGAAATGAGCGAATTGGGTCCGGAAGTTAGGAAACGTACCGATGCTTTGGACTCACTGGGCAATACTACTGCAGCTACAGGTAAGGGGTTTGCTATTGGTTCAGCTGCATTGACTGCTTTGGCTTTGTTAGCTTCATACATTGAAGAATTAAGGATTGGTATCGATAGGTTGTTATTAACAGCAGAAAACTACGTATTTCCAAACGGCTTTACCATCACAACCCGTGAGGAACTGAACAACATTCCTATAGAAGCTTTTATGACCTATTTTAAGGTTCATTTAATGAATCCTATTGTACTGGTGGGTGTTTTTATCGGCGCTATGATGGCCTTTTTATTCTGTGGTTTAACGATGAATGCTGTTGGACGCGCTGCTGGTAAAATGGTGGATGAAGTTCGGAGACAATTCAGGGAAATAAAAGGAATTATGGAAGGCAAAACAGAACCTGATTATGCCCGTTGTGTGGAAA
Organism: Bacteroidota bacterium; assembly: GCA_023393375.1. GTDB lineage: Bacteria > Bacteroidota > Bacteroidia > Cytophagales > Cyclobacteriaceae > JAEWLI01. Next base: position 7,024 of record JAEWLI010000029.1, on the reverse strand, counting down.
TATCCACCAAAGGTGCTCAGGTAGAGATGTTATTACCTTCGTTATTAGCGGTAACGGTTCCAATAGCTGTAGGATTGATATTTGGCGTAGCTGGTGCAATTGGCCTTTTAGTAGGTGGTCTCGGCACCGGATTTGTATTGGCAGTATTTATGGCTAATTCAGGTGGTGCCTGGGATAACGCAAAAAAATACATTGAAACAGGTCATATGGGTGGAAAAGGTTCAAGTGCTCATAAAGCCGCTGTAATTGGGGATACTGTAGGTGATCCATTCAAAGATACTTCAGGGCCCAGCTTGAATATCCTTATTAAGTTAATGAGTATGGTTACGATTGTAATGTCGGGTGTAACGGTAGCCTTTAGTTTATTAGGTTAAGCATCAATATTTGTAAATAGGTAGAGCAGCTGATGTTAATTGGCTGCTCTTTTTGTTTATCAACGGTCAACGCTATTTAGGCATGGTCACTTTTTCAAACCTTAAACTTTAAACTTGTAAACCTTAAACTTTGAACATTAAACTTTGAACTTTGAGCTTTGAGCTTTCAACTTTGAGCTTTGAGCTTTCAACTTTGAGCTTTCAACTTTTTAAACTTTAAACCATTTCGACAAGACACCCTAATACATGTATCAATACACCTTTTTCATCGTTAAGATACATATCCAACAAGAGACATTTTCATTTTTTTTATATTTCTGGAATTAAATATTACTGAATCTTTTAATTTACACCTCCATATTTTTGAATACCTAATTATATAACCACCTGATAATCAACCTATAATTTTTTTTGAATGATTATTAAACTTCAAAATCTTACACAAATGCCTATTACAAATGAGTGATATCATTATAGTAAATTCCTTGATCTAACTTTATCCTGTAGAATTCCAATTTGACTAAAACATAAACTGACAACCATGGGTGCAAGATTTACTATTAAGATTTTTTCTTTGTTGTTCTTGCTTTTGATTTTTCAAAAACAATTGGCTATCGCTCAGCAAAAACCGGTATATTCCCAGTACCTCTACAACGGCCTGGTGATTAATCCAGCTTATGCTGCGGTCCACGATCATCTTACAGCAACTGTAGCTTACCGCGACCAATGGGTAAACCTGAATGGTGCTCCGTCTACATCTACCATTTCTGTCCATTCGGGATTACATAATAAAAATATAGGCCTAGGATTAATGGTGATCAGTGATAAAATTGGAATGCACAATGAAACAGGTGTATATGGTTCTTATGCTTTTAAGATCAGAATGCCGATGGGCTCTTTGTCTATGGGTTTACAGGCAGGATTAAATAATCTAACTTCTGATCCTTCAAGATTGGCAACCGAACATCCCGATCCTTCATTTGCAGAGTACCTTAGCAATACTAAAATAAATTTCGGCACAGGGGTTTATTACAATACCAAAAAGTTTTATGCAGGTTTATCTATCCCATATTTAAGGAAAAAAAGAACTATCAGGGATGATGATTATCTGAGGTCAATGGTAGATTCCAGGTATTATTACTTATTGACCGGAGTAGTATTGGATGTATCTCCCAAAATCAAAGTGAAGCCCTCTACATTAGTTAGGGTAGAAGAAGGTATGCCTCTTGCTGCCGATCTTAATCTACATGTTTATTTGGAAGAAGTGTTGAACCTGGGTGTTTCTTATCGCTCTGGGGATAGCTTTATTTCCCTTTTCGAAATAAAACTGAACGACTATTTCAGGTTAGGTTACGCATACGACTGGGTAACCTCCAATTTAGGAAAATATACCGCTGGTACACATGAGTTTTCATTGAATTATAGGATTAACCTTAGTGCACCTAAAAAAGACAGGATGTGCCCAGGGCCTTTTTACTTTTAGGGCATTTCAGAGAATTAGATAAAAAGATAGATTTTATCGATTAACATACGCGGAGTGGCGATAAAAAATACAGTTCCTGATTTGGGAATGTAGGATTTAAAATAGATTTGAAAGGAATACTTTGAAAAATTCAACAAATCAATGAAGTTGACAATCGGATTTCAAAGCTTTTTATAAATGGTTAATAGATTTTAATTAGCATATAGTCAAGAGGTTATAATATGAAAATAGATTACGATATACCATATTTTAATTTATATAAAGGCAATAGGTACTCATGTAATATCACCCAAAGAAGAGACAGCAGGGGTCGGTTATATTTGGAGGTGCCAGAGTATTTACCATTATACCATAAAAATAAATATATGGAAACCAATTTTATTACTAAAACCGGAAAGTTAGCCATCATACTTTTTGTAATTTTTCTAGCATCAGCCAGCTCGATGTTTGCTCAGGAAAATACACAAGAGAAATGCAGTGACGGGATAGACAATGATGGCGATGGATTCATAGATTGTTATGACTCCAATTGTTCGCAATTTGATGTTTGCGAAGATTTCTTTATGAACGATGGTGCGGAATGTGAGGTAGGTCCTACAGAATTCCCGAATTTTGATATAAGAGAAGTATATAAATCAGGAGCTGGAACAGCATCCAACCGCTCAGTTGTGGTAGTTGGTGATATTTTGGGCGATAAGACCCCTGAGGTAGTAGTAGCAAATACCCAATTAGGAGCCAATAACTCCTTAACCATATTAAGTGGTACTGATCTGAGTACGATCAATACAGTTTTAGTAGGTGCCATGGAGTGGCAGGAATACATTGCCCTCGGCAAAATTGATGATCCGGATTGTGGTTGGATATTTTTAAGTACCGGGAGAAGAATTATTGCATACGATTGTAACCTTGTTAAACAGTGGGAGACAGGTGTTGGTGGTGTAGATGCTGTGTACAATAGTGGAACAGGAACAATAGGTGCCAGGCATTCAGGCCCCATTCATTTAGCGGATTTCAATATGGATGGAAAGGCAGAATTATATTATCGGAATGAAATCAGGGATGCCGAAACAGGTCAGCTGTTGGTTAAGGGTACTGGAAATTGGCTTAATGGAGTACCAGCGGGTTCAGTTGCTGCTGATATTGATCCTGCTTCACCAGGTCTTGAATTAATAATTGGATTGACCATTTATAGAGTGAATGCTACCGGAACGAACTGGACTTTAACAGAACTAAGGAAAAATACTGAGTATTATCCTTTTGCATCTTTTTCAGGGACAGAAAACCATAACTTTACTTCTCTTGCTGACTGGGACGGCAATGGAGAACTGGACATAGTTGCGAATGGTTCAATCACTAGTTCAACAGGTGATCCTACGGTGTTCTTATGGCTGAATCCAATGAGTGCCAGTCCTGAGTTAAAAAAATTCACATTTGACTCTGATGATCCAGATTCAGATTATTATAAAGAATTGGCTCCTAATGGAACAGGAATAGTAAATATCGCCAATATTGATGATGTGCCCGGATTAAATTGCACGTTTGCTGTAAAAACGCACGTATATGCTTTGAATGAGAATTTTGAATTTAAGTGGAGTTTACCAATCCTTGAAAAATCTTCAGGAAATACAGGTACTACGGTATTTGATTTTAATAGTGATGGACAAAATGAGATTGTTTATCGGGATGAAAATTATTTACATATTATTCAGGATGTAGCAGGTGTAGGTACCATTAGATCAAAATTCCTATGTGGTTCCCAGACAGGCAGGGAATATCCTGTAGTAGCAGATGTAAACGGGGATGGCGAAACAGAAATTGTAGTTTCCTGTGCTGCAAGTGATAATTTCACAATAGGTAGTACACCATCAACTCAATCAAACGGAGCAGTGAAAATGTTTGCTTCATTAGATGAAAAATGGGTACGGGCACGTTCGGTATGGAACCAACATGGTTACTTTAATGTGAATATAAATGATGATCTCACAGTTCCTATCCAGCAGCAAAAACATTTTCTGGCATTTTCCAACACGAATTGCAACACCGGGCAACCTGGTGCAGTTAGACCATTAAACTCGTTTCTTAACCAATCACCTTACCTTAAAAATAATGGATGCCCAAGTTATGCTTCTCCGGATTTAACTTTTGATGACAGTTCGGTACAAATCAATCCTCCTACCTGCCCTAATACTGACTTTACCTTGAGTTTTAGACTGATCAACCAGGGAGACCTTCCTGTAAATAAAAAGCTTTATGTTAGTTTTTATGATGGTGTTCCATTAGCTGATTTTTCCAACCGATTAAATATGGATTCGGTTGAAATAGTTAATTTACAACCAGATGATACCGTGTTATTGGAGAACCTCAGAGTAACAGGTACTGGAGGATCATTTACACTTTACGTAAGATTCAACGATCCAAAGACCATATCAGAATGTGATGAAGACAACAACATGTTCTCCAGAACCATCACCCCTCGCCCTTTCCCAATTGAAGTGATCAAAATCAGTGATAACCATAAATGTGTGGATTCCTATCCTGATAATGGAGAAGCCAGAGCTTATGCCATGCCTGGACAGGTTACTACTGGCTATACTTTTAACTGGTATAAACGAGTAGGTGGGGTATTTAATACCACCCCCGATCATACAGGTAGCCTTTATACAGGCATGGATGATGGCGAGTACCGGATTACTGCTATTCATAATTTAAAACAATGTGCATCAATTGCTACTAGTGTTGTGATCATCGATCTGATTGATGAACCTAACGAAACCCTGGTAATTGATCAATTGTCCCCTTTTAGTAGCTGCAATACTCCTGATGGCGTATTAAAAGCAACTGTTTCAATTGACGGAACAGTCCAGGATCCGGATGATTATTCCTTCCAGTGGTTTGAAAATACCCAGTTTGGAACAGGTAATGTAATTGATCTGGATGATACTGCTGAAAATCTGCTTGACCGAAACTACAAAGTGGATATTACAAATATTACCACTGGTTGTATGGTTTCTGGTTCGAAAACAGTAGAATCCATTGCGGAAAGACCTGAACTTACAGCTTTTAATATTACACATATTGATAAATGTGGAGATAGAGGTGCAATTACAGTATCCCAGGCAAGAACCAATTTACAGAGTTCTATAAACACCTCCAGTGCATTAACTTACCGTTGGTATAATAATGTGGACACATTAGGTGCAAGAATGCCCGGTGAAACCACCCGTACCATTAGTAATTTGTTTGGGGGCACATATGCGGTTGTAGGTATATTAAATTCTAATGGTTGCCCTTCTATACCCAATGCAGTGACCGTAAATGACCTTAGTGTGGTGCCGAATATTACAGTTGATGTCACACCAAACACTTCATGCAATAATACTAATCCAAATGGTTCGATTTCCATACAGTATCTTGATAATCATCCTCCACAATATAATATTAAGGTATATTCTTGGAACTTTAATACCAATAGTTGGAATACTACTCCTATGAATGGTGGCACGGGAACAAATCTTAAAAGGAATGATCCGCCGCTGGTTATACCAAATTTAACTGCCAGAAATTATAGAATTGTTGGTCGTCATAATGCCGCTGATTGTTTTGATCAGGTAGTGGAGGTAAAATATGAGCCTGGTGAATTGGATGACAATTTAATTGATATCACTCCTGTGGCACAAACCAATTGCGGTGGTACACCAAATGGTAGCCTTTCTGCTACTTATAATGGAACGACTAATGATTATGTGTTTAAATGGTCTATAGGTGATTTGGCTAAATCCACCCCAGACTTCATAGGACCTGTCTATAGCAATCGGGCTACCGGAAACTATACTTTGGTAGTAGCTCATGCTATTACAAATTGTGTATCCCCTGCGGTACAAGAAGAAGTGCCATTGAACCAGGATATGCCGCAAATCTCTGTGTCTAAAACAAATAATACTTCATGTGATGCACTTGCTCCAAACGGAACTGCTCTGGCAACTGCCTCCTCTATTGTTAATCCGGCACTAGGATACCGTTTTGAATGGCGGGATGGTGCTACCACTTTATTCGATGCAAACAGGGCAGGAAATGTGGGCCTACAAGCTACAGGACTGGGGATTGACTCAGGAACCAAATCTTATCAGGTTAGGGTAACCAATCGCTCCAATCAATGTGTTTCAACTCAAACAGTAAACATAAATGCCGTTTTAGATATCCCTTCCATCCAGGTAAATAATATTACTCGTACACCCAACATTAACTGTACAGGCACTGGAACAGGCTCATTAAATGCAACAACTGCAGTTACAGGTAATGCTTCGGATTATGTGTTTTATTGGTATGCACCTGATGGTTCACAATTACCAACAACAGGCCCGATATTAAGTAATCTCAGGGGTGGGGCTTATCAACTGGAAGTAAGAAGGATTAGTTCTGATTGTATGTCTCCTACAAGAGTTACCAGATCTGTCCTTGATAATTTCACTTATCCCACAGCAGGTTTAAATGTAACTCACGAACAAACATCTTGCGATGACACTTCACCAAACGGACAATTAACGGCTACGGCTTCCATGCCTTCTGGTGGTGAACCTTCTTTAGGTTATCGGTTTATCTGGTATGATAATGCCAGTGTGGAACTGGCAAACGTGGACAATATCATGAGTCCTGCCAGCAATATTTTGGGAAGTCTGTCAGAAGGCTCCTATACTGTAAGAACGATTAATAAAAATACAGGATGTTATGATGATTCAACCAAATTCCTTCGGGAAAATATTGTTATTCCTGACCCCGATGATGCAACTTTGGTTATTCAGCCCAACAAAAATTGCTCAGCTCCATTTACCGGATCCATTCAGGTTTCTATGCCTGATCCACAGCCAAGTTTAGGTTATACTTACGAGTGGTATACGATGGCGGGTGTTTCAATTGGTACAGGTGATGTAATTGATGAATTAAATGCAGGTTCTTATCTACTGGAAATCAAAGATAATTATACACAGTGTGTTTCTGTTAATAAGAGAACGGTTGAAGTGACCCATGATCCTGATCCAATGACTGTACAGATTGATATTATCAATCATCAGACGCATTGTAGTGACGACCAGGCTGATCATAATGGTGCCTTAGAAGTCTCTGTAGCAGAAACCGGTAATTATACCTATGCTTGGAGAAAGGGTCTTAG
>JAEWLI010000021.1 GCA_023393375.1 Bacteroidota bacterium | reverse complement strand
CTATAAAAGCCTACGCAGATTATAGGGCTTCAGCAATTGGGGGTGGTTACAAACCCATTGTAGTAGAAGTAAATCAATTGTTCGATCAATTTTCCTATGGAGAAAAATCCCCAATCGCTATAAGGAGGTTTTGTCAATACATGCTCAGAGATGGTCAACCGCAATATTTATTCCTGATCGGAAAGGGTATGGACATTACCTATAATTATTACCGGCAAAACCCAGCCACCTATCCGCATGTCAATCTGATTCCACCTGCCGGATATCCGGCTTCTGACATTAATTTTACAGCAGGACTCCAGGGAAGCACCTACGAACCAGCTATTGCTACCGGAAGGTTTACCGCAAAGACACCAGAAAATGTAGAAGCTTACCTGAATAAGGTAAAAGAGATGGAGTTGGTCCCTTATAATGCTTTATGGCGAAAAGAGCTGATCAATTTAAGTGGCGGATTGACCGCAATTGAATTAAACCTGTTCAATAACTATATCAAAGATTTTAAATCTATTGCTGACAACGATTATTTGGGTGGAAATACCACCCTCGTAAGTAAAAAGTCAAATTACAGTACAGAACTCATCAACATTTCCGATGCTTTAAATACCGGCAAGGCTCTTGTAACATTTTTTGGCCATTCTGCAGGATCAGTTACAGACCTTGATATCGGATATGTTTCGAATGATGGATTTGGATATAACAACAAAGGAAAATACCCGGTATTTTTGATCAATGGTTGTAATGCAGGACAGATATTCAGCACAGAATATACCATGGGTGAAGATTGGATGCTTACCCCAAATAAAGGAGCTATCGGATTTCTGGCAAGTGTATCATTGGGGTATGCAGGATATCTTAAGCGTTATTCCGATTATTTCTATTCTACTGCTTTTGCTGATGAAGCTTATATCAACAAATCATTGGGTGAAATACAACAGGAAGTTTCCAGGAGATATATGGAAAACATTACCCCCAATCCGTTGCATATCACCCAGGTACAACAAATAATCTTACAGGGCGACCCAGCCTACAAGATGTTCCGACCTGAAAAGCCTGATTTTTCCATAACCAATACCGATCTGTTGATCAAAACCTTCTCAGGTGAAAAAGTAACAGCCGCTACTGATTCATTTGCTATTGGTGCCATTGTAAAAAACTTTGGCAAAACTATTTTGCAACCATTATCACTTACCGTTGAAAGAATTTCTGAAAACGGATCAGTAAAATGGTATGACTCCCAGGAATTTGATGCAGTAAAACACCTGGATACGCTATGGTTTACGGTTAAAAAAGATGATTTTGAAGGGTTTGGCAAAAATTATTTCACTGTTTATATAGATTATGAAGGTCATATTGATGAAATGGATAAAAGCAACAACGCTGCAACCTTCACTTATTTTATACCCTTAAACTCCACCCGAAATATTTTACCCACACAATATGCGATTGTTAATAGTAGAAATCTGGAATTAATCAGCCAATCTTCCAATTTGATGGCTCAAATGCGGGATTTTATTTTAGAAATAGATACCTCTGCCAATTTCAACAGCCCTTTCAAAAAACAATATCAAATCAATGCCCGGGTACTTGTAAAACAAGAAGCACAACTGCTCGATAAAGACAGCACTGTATATTTCTGGCGGACCCGTTTTGCCCAACCATTGCCTGAAGAAGATGGAGGATGGTCAACCACCTCATTTACCTATATCAAGGATTCACCTGAGGGATGGGCACAATCAAAATTTGCACAAATCAGGGAGAATTCCCTGTCAGGAATGGTGGAAAATATTAATACACAAACCTTCCAATTTATAGAAACTGATAATGAAATAAGTTTGAAAACCTTTGGGTCTGCACACCCCGAAATGAATCATCAGGATGTTTCATTAAATATTAATGGAATGTCTTATATTTTTTCTTCCCGTACTTGTGCTAACAATTCAATTAATCTGGTAGCATTTGATAAATCATCCACTATCCCCTATTTGGGCCTGAATCTGGGAGGTTGGGATATCAACGACAGAAGAACCTGTGGTAGAATACCGCAAATCGTCAATAACTTTATTAATAGTGAAATTGAAAATGCTGCGCAGAATTATTTGGTGAAATACATTGATAATATACCTGATGGGGATTTTATCTTGTTGTTTTCTATAGGAAATGTAACTTATCAAAATTGGACCATAGAAATCCAAAATAAACTACAAGATATTGGCATATCTCCTGATCTGTATTCAAAATTGCAGAATGGCCATCCGGTCATCATTTTAGGAAGAAAGGGAGGTGGTGTTGGTTCTGCCATAGAAATTTTGGCTGATCCTGTTTCAGCCATACCACCAAGTCAACAGGAGATTCACCTGGATCATTTATTAAGCGGAAAATTTACAGAGGGGTCGATCACTTCTCAACCTATTGGACCCGCAACTACTTGGGGTACTTTACTTACCCAAACCAAATTACCCCACTCACCTAATGATTCTTTCAATTTCGATTTAATCGGCATAAAAACTGACGCTTCTGAAGAAACCATTCTCGCCAATTGGGAAGGTGGAACAACCGATATTAGTTATATTTCTGCGGCACAATTTCCTCAACTAAAGTTAAAGTATTATGTGAAGGATGCGGTTGATTTTACTCCGGCTTTATTAAATAATTGGGTGATATTATTTAATCCTGCCCCGGAAGGCATCCTTTTGCCAGCCAATCCAGAACTAAAATTTCCAATTACAAAACAGGAAGGTGAAACCTTTGGCTTCAATATGATATTTGAAAATATTTCCAATAAAGATTTTCAGGATTCCATTACCATCGCCCTACATCAGTTTAATATCAACAAAAGGGAAGCTACCGATTCTCTTTTCAAAATCGCTGCAGTGAAAGCAGGAGAACATGGAGAAATTGGATTGAAAATCCAAACCATGAACCGTGTAGGTAAAAACAATATAAGAATAGAAGCAAATCCGAGGGTAATTCCCGAACAATATTATTTTAACAATACCATTGCAATTGATGAATACCTGGATGTTATGAGGGATAAGACCAACCCTGTAGTAGATGTGTTGGTTGACGGCAGATATATCATGGATGGCGATATAGTTTCACCTACCCCCTTGATCCTGATCAGACTGAAAGATGACAATAAATACCTTTTCAAATCTGATACCGCTGGTGTGAGCATTTTGATGAAAAAAGAATGTGATGAATGTCAATTTAAAAGGATCAGCTTTACCAGTCCACAGGTAAAGTGGACACCTGGCAATGCCAATCAGGATTTTCAGGTAGAATTTCAACCTGACCAACTGGAAAATGGTCGGTACATCCTTCAGATACAAGCTTCAGATGCAAGCGGAAATCAATCGGGTATTCAGCCTTATAAAGTTCGGTTTGAAGTAATCAATGAAGCTACAATTACCCATTTTTATCCATTTCCTAACCCATTTTCTACAAGTACAAGGTTCGTTTTTACCTTGACTGGTTCGGAAGTCCCGGAAAAAATCAGCATACAGATCATGACTATCAGCGGGAAAGTGGTAAAGGAATTGTCTCAAGATGAATTGGGGCCTATCAGAATTGGTCATAATATTACGCAGTACGCTTGGGATGGCAAAGACGAATATGGGGATCAATTGGCTAACGGTGTGTATTTTTACAAAGTTTTGATCCAAAAAGAAGGGAAGATTCTGGAGCACAGGCAAACCGCCGGAGACAGAGCTTTTAAAAAAGGATTTGGAAAACTTTATATATTAAGATAATTTTAATAAATTACGAAAGCCATTTCTTTATATTTATAGTTAAAAGAATATTGAGATATGAATTAATATATAACATGGTTGTTTTTTATAAAAAATATTTTTTGAAATACCAGTATCGGATAAAATAAAAACTACAATTTTTGTTTAGGTATGTCCAAAATAATGATCGAAATAATTACAGAAAATAGCATCATTTATAGCAAAGTGACTAGTTTGCTTTTGAACATGGGTATGCCGTTAGCCAGTATTCAAAGACTCAGGTCTTTTAAGGATTTGCCAAACATTAATAATAATCATCCGGCACTTATTATCTATGATACCAATCTGGAACTACCCTCCAAAGAATTAAAAAATTACATTTTATTGCCAATTCCACCAGATCCGGATCAGCAATATTTCATTAAAGCCGTTGAATTGTCTGTCAAGCAATTGTCTCCGGCAAAAACCACCCCAGATAATCAACTCATATCTTCAGACGATTCTGAATTGCCCCCTCATATTAAATTATTGGAAGCTTCAGATGAACCTATTGCTGTTACTAATGCAGAAGGTCGGTTTATAAGAGTAAATGACGCTTTCGAAAAAACATTCGGTTATGAATCCAATGAACTTTTGGGTAAACCATTCGGAGAAATAATTGATGCAGGCGATATCAAAAATGCCGTGCATTTCGAAAGTTCTATTAAAGGCACAATGGAAGTGCAGACCCATAAAGTCATAATTATTCATAAAGACAGGTCTGCTTTGTCAATGACATGGAAAGCAATCTGGAGTGACGATAAGTTGTATAGTTTGTTTAAAAAACCTGTGCAGGAAGCTGATAGAGAAAACCTTCTGATAGCAAGTGTCAGGTTAAAGAGGATTCAACAGATGAGTAAGATAGGCTATTGTGAGCTGAATCTGCAAACTAATGAGCTGTATTGGTCTGATGAAACCTATGCTATATGGGGCAAGACAAAAGGAGAATTTTTCCCTACCATGGATTTTCTCATTCAAAATATAGCCCCCGAAGATTTAAATGATTTCAACAAAACACATGAGGAAGCTCTAAAAAACAAAAATGAAACAGAATTAGAACACCGAATAATTTTATCTGACAATTCGATTCGTTGGATCCGATTGAAAATTTCACCTATTCTCTCTGCATATGGGGAAGTCACTGACCTGGCCGGTATCATTCAGGACATCACGGGAGAAAAGTTAAAGGAAGAAACCATCAGGAAAAATCACGAGCGATTTATTTTAGCAGCCAAAACCACCGGAGATGCCATATGGGAATATGAAGTAAGTACCGGCAAACTAATTTGGAGTGAAGGTTTTCACAAATTGTTTGGCTATGATCCGGAACTTATCGGACATAACATGCAATCATGGAGCATTAATACACATCCTGAGGACAAAGACCGTGTAGTAAAAAGCTTTTATGATGCTATCGACAATCCTGAGATGTATTTTTGGAAAGAGGAGTACCGGTATAAATGTGCAGATGAGCATATTGCTTATGTAATCGATAATGGATACATTGTGCGCAATGAACATGGCAAGGCAGAACGTATGATAGGTGCCGTAAAAGACATAACAGATTTAGTGGAAAAAGAACAGGAGCTAACTTTTAAAAATAAAATTATATTTGATATTCTGGAAAACATAACTGATGGTTTTTTCTCTATTGATTGCTCTTGGCGCATCACTTATTGGAACAAATCATCGGAACATATCTGCAAGCTTCAGCGTAATGAAGTTTTGAACAGAAGTATTTGGGATGTCTTCCCTGACATGAAAGATACAGAATTTTATCAGGTATGGCAAAAGGCCATGAAGGAACAAAGCCCTTACCAGTTTGAAGCATTCTTTACACCACTTTCTATTTGGGTGGACTTTTCCATTTATCCAAATAAGGATGGCCTGACAGTATTTTACAGGGATATTTCCAGTGAAAGAGCCCACCGGATGGAATTGCTCCGGTTAAAAAACAATGTGGAAGCAATGATCAACAGTGTAAATGAAATGGTATGGTCAGTAGATGCAGAATGCAAAATCATATCTATCAACGAAGCTTTCAGAAAAGCGGTAATGGATATTTTTAAAAAAGAAATAAAAGAAGGGGATTTTATATTGGAAGGAATCAATTTCCAAAATCGGCAAAAGTGGGAATCTTATTATTTAAAAGCCCTTGATGGAGAACAGTTTTCGGTGACAGAAGAATATCTTGATAAAGATAACCGTACCCGATATAATATGATCAACTTTAATCCCATTTATAATGAATCGGAAATTGTAGGTGTAGCATGTTTTTCCAAGGATTTAACTGAAAATATGGAGCAGCTCTATGCCATTGAAACACAAAATCAACAACTCATGCAAATAGCCTGGGAACAATCCCACATTGTGAGAGCACCTCTTGCACGACTGATGGGCCTGATCAATATACTATCATTAAAGGGTACGGAAATAGATCAAAGATTGGAAATCCTTAATTTGATACAAAAATCCGCCACGGAATTGGATCAAATCATCAGAGAGATTGTTCGAAAAACAGAAAAAGCTGGTCTCATACCCTTAAGCTGATGCATGTTCGATAATAAACACGTATTGTTCATTTTTGTACAGTAAACTGTAAACAGACTTTGAATTATACAAAAGGGGTCAATATTTTATGCATGGCATGATAATTATACTCATATTTGAATTATTTTAACCATCGAATTAAATAACATGAAATCATTAAGTGCTTTTCTCATTATTGGGTTTGTAATTATCTCTTTTATATTTTGGGGTATATTCAGTAATATCAGGTTTGACTCCAATCATGAACAAACCGTCAAACGGCTTTCGGGATCTTGGAAATTTCAATTAGGAGACAATCCCGAATATGCCAATCCTGAATGGAATGATAAAGAATGGGAAAAAATAAACGTTCCGGGCCAATGGGAAAAACAAGGCTATCGTGATTATGATGGTTATGCGTGGTACCGGACTACCTTTAAACTGAAGTCCCGCGATTTAGAGGAGTCTTTAATTCTGAATCTTGGTTATATTGATGACGTAGATGCTGTATATTTAAACGGGGTTCTTATAGGCCAAACAGGAAGTTTCCCTCCATTTTATGAGTCAGCTCACGACCAAATCCGAAACTATAAACTGCCAACAAAATTTTTAAAAGAAAAAGGGAATGTAATTGCGGTGAGGGTGTTTGATCAATATGAAAAAGGTGGTATAGTGAGTGGTACGATTGAAATTTTTAAATCAGATTATTTTGAACCACAAGTGCCACTTTCCAATAGATGGAAATTTTCCACCGGTGACAACATGCAATGGAGTCGTAAAGATTATGATGATAGCGCATGGGACTTGATAAAAGTTCCGGCAAAATGGGAAGATGAAGGATATGAGGATTATGATGGATTTGCCTGGTACAGGACCCGATTTATTCTGAATAAAGCATCTTTAAATGAGCAATATGTGCTGATGCTGGGCAAAATCGATGATATCAATGAAGTATATTTAAACGGCCGACTGATTGGTAATCATGGAGATTTCACTAAAATCGGTGAGGAAA
>JAEWLI010000143.1 GCA_023393375.1 Bacteroidota bacterium | reverse complement strand
GTGTAGTAGAATAGGATACTGATTTAGGTGTTCCATTAAACTGGTGTTCGAAATTACTTAACTCAATAGAAGCGGGGGCTTTTTCAATAACCAATGTTGCAGTTTTAGTACCTTCATAGCCAGGTTCAGTTATGGTTACTACTATGTTATAAGTGCCGGCATTTGATGGTGGATCAGTTTCACCACTATAGGTAACCTCATACGAAACATCATCTGTTAATGTAATTGTTGGTTCTTTAGGATCACCGTCAAAAGTGTATAATAAATCTTCAATGGTTATTCCCACAGTTGAGGTACTGATAGTCAATGTTCCTTCCGCAAAACCCTCATGATTAGGAGCATCGATAGTAACCATCACAGGATAACTACCCACTGCTGATGGTGGGGTATTCGGATCCCCATAATCTATTGTAGCAGGTAAATCAGGCGGATCAGTTGTGTAAGTTACTATTTTCGGTGTACCATCATAATCATGCTCCAAATTACCCAAAATCACAGTTGCAGGGGCAGGTTTGATCACCATTTCTGCTGTTTCTGTGCCTTCATAACCCTCTTCGGTAATCTCAACCCTTACCTCGTAACTTCCGGCATTAACAGGTAATTCCGTTCCTCCATTATAAAGAACTTTGTATGATAAATTTTCAGGATCAATGGTAATATCAGGTTCTTTTGTTTCACCATTATACGTATGCTTAAGATTCTCAATAGTAATAGTCGCTGTATTTGCAGTTATGGTTAATACATCTTCTGTTGATCCATATCGATTTTTGTCAACTATTGTTGCTGATACATCATACTGACCAACCTTGACAGGTGGTAACTCATCCCCTTCATAGTCCACATCCACAGTAAGTCCTGGTGGGACAGTAGATACGGTAACTTCTTTTATAGTTCCATCATAGGGTTGTTCCAGGTCATCAAGTTCTACAACAGCTTCTGCCTTTTCTATTTCCAAAGTCCCTGTGGCCCCTCCAGTATATCCTTCTTCCAAAGTGACTACTACCAAATAGCTACCTGCATCGGTGGGGGGAGTGGGTGATCCACCATAAGTTACTTCATAAGGTACAACTGGATCCGTGGTCACCGTCACTCCAATGGGTTCTCCTGAATAAGGGATAACTAGACCGGATAAGTTTACGTCAACCTCTCTGGCATTGATTGTCAAAGTTCCTGATGCTGAGCCATAATAATTATCACCCTGTATAGTTGCTTCAACAATATAGCTGTCAACAGCAGAAGGTGGTTCTACCCCCCCATCATAAGTAATATTTATGATTACACCTGCTTCGGAAGTGGTGGCTGTAACAGGTTTAGGGGTGCCATCATAAACTTGGTTCAGGTTGGTTAATAATATTTCCAGTTCTTTCTTTTCTATTTCCATAGTCCCTGTGGCACCTCCGATATATCCTTCTTCTAAAGTGACTACTACCAGATAGCTACCTGCATTGGTAGGGGGAGTGGGTGACCCACCATAGGTTACTTCATAAGGTACAGCGGGATCCGTGATCACTGTTACTGCAAATGGTTCTCCGTTATAAGTGGCATTAAGGTCGGATATTGTTACCTCAACTTCAGTAGCAGCGATAGTTAAAGTACCTATTGTTGATCCATAGTAATTATCATCCTGTATTACTGCTTTAACCACATAGGTTCCTACTTGAGATGGTGGACCAGATTCATCATAAGTAATTACCACATCAAGCCCTGAAGGTGTAGTAGTTGCAGTAGCTGTTTTGGCATTACCATTATAATTGTGTGTCAAATTAGACAATTGTATGTTTGCTTCTGCCTTTGATATTTCCAAAACTCCATTTGTGGTGCTTCCGGTATAGTTTTCGTCCAAAATGATCTCGAATGGGTAGCTTCCAGCATTAACTGGAATGCCAACGTTTCCAATATAGTTTACTTCATATGCTACTACAGGAGCTGTTACTACTGATATTTCAATTGGCTCTCCTGTATAGATGGTATCAAGTCCTGTAACAGTTACTTCTACTTCAATAGGATTGATGGTCAAAATTCCTAATACAGAACCGTAATAATTATCATCTTGTATGAAGGCTTCAAATTCATAGCTTCCTGCATCAGTTGGTGGCTCAGGTTCATCATAAATAAAGTCTACTATAAGTCCTGAAGGGTTGGTGGTGGCGGAGGGATTTTTTTCTGTGCCATCATAAGTCCAGGTTAACTCAGATAATTCTATTGTTGCAAGGGCTTTTGCTATTATGAAATCAGTACTATCCTTACTTTCATACCCTTCCTGGGTAATATTAACAACAGCATTGTAAGTACCGGCATCAACCGGAAGACCAGGCAAACCATTATAAGTTACCTCTATGAATTCTTCAGGAATATCGTGATCGATAGTAAATTCAACGCTTTGTTCGGTACCATCATAAGTCGCTGTTGTTTTTGTAAACACAATAGCTACTGGCCCGTCATCATTAACATAAGTACCAGCAGAGATTTCATCAGCATAAATTTGCGATGCTGAAATCCCTGTAAAAATTAACAGTGAAAAAAAAACTACTATATTTTTATTTAAATCCATTATACCTTTAATACCTAACTGTGTAATATCTAAGCGACTATTTTCAATTGATTTATATACCAATTATTAGATAATCTTTGTAAAGTTATAAATCTTATGCGATTATTTCAAATATTTCCGTATTGATTTATTTTAAAATCAAAAATCTTTCATCTCATTTAATGTAAGATAATCCTTTTATTATCGAATGATAGTGACTGGCCCGGTAAATACTTTTTGATACGAAGGGATAGAAATGACATAATAATAGCTGCCAACGGGGGCCGGAATACCATTATACATACCATCCCATTCTACATTATCATCTGTAGAATTGAACACCACCTGTCCCGATCGATTGAAAACAGTGATTGTAGCATCAGGATACCGTTCAAGATTTGAGATTCTCCAGGTGTTGTTAACATTGTCCTGATTGGGGGTAAATCCAGATGGAATGTTTAAAGAGATAAACCCTTCCATCAACTCTATCTCTTTATGTACAAAATTGCTCGAAGCCTTTCCGTCATCCACATATATGGTCACGATACGGTTTTCATTAAAAGTCAGGCCAATCCTGTTATCATATTTTACGAGCTTCAAAGCACGTTCATAATTTTCCTTTGTATCGAGACCAGTAAGATTTAGTGTTCCAGCTTCCCTGGAATAAACACCTTTAATATTGCCCACCTCCTCAAATAATAAAAGATCCGCATTTCTCTCAAAGGCTCGTGGATTAAAAAATAACTGAGCTCCAGTTAAATAATCATCATCGGGATCATCGATTGTTACCGATTCTATAAGCGGTTGCGGGCTGTCCTTCACTGGAATAAATAATACAATATTCTGATCAATTTCGATTCGTGGGGGATCATTTACAGAAGTAACATCCACAAGAATGGTTACTTGAACACTGGCTTCATAATTATCTTCTGCTACAATGGTCAATTCGCCCAATCCGTGCGCATCTTTTTGGTAAGTAATTATTAATTTGTCACCCTCAAATGATACTTGAACCAAATCCTCATTACTATTATTGGCAAGGGAATATGTAAGTTTATCCCAGTCGTCGGGGTCTTCGAATACTTCCTTTAGATCAATTATGGTTGGATCAGCATCTTCCATGACACTAATATTCGGCGTTGAAATAACTTTAGGTGAAGAATTTATGACAAAAGTGCCGGTTTGTTGACCTAGGTAGTTTTGTTCATTTATAATAGCTTTAACATCGTACTTTCCGGCATTGGAGGGAGCATTTTGGGAATTATTATAGGTAACTGTCGTTTTTAATCCTTCCGGATTAGTAATTACAGTGACCGATTTTGGGCTTCCATCAAATTGTTGTATGGTATTTTCAAATGAAACAGATGCATTAGCTTTTTCAATAACTAGCGTGGTGTTGGCCGAACCCTCATAATTTTGTTCGTCAATAATGGCTGTAACCTGATAGGTGCCAGCATTTATAGGTGGTGAAGGTTGGTAACCGAATTTAACTTTTAAATTCGGAGGAGATGTGTTTGCAACGACTTGTTTCTGTTTACCATCATATTTATGGGTTGTCCCAGATAAAGCTATGGTAGCTTTCGCTGGAGAAATAATCATTTCTTCCGTAGCAGACCCCCTCCAGAATGATGCTTCAACTTCAGCATGAACAGTATATTTGCCCGCATTTACTGGAGCTCCTTCATCACCATTATAAGTCACATTTACTTTTAATCCCAAAGGGACAGTGCGGACATTGACCGTTTTTGGCGTTCCATCATATTCATGTTCCAAATTAGTAATGTAAACTCGTGCATTGAGCTGACCTTCAGCTATATGATAAAAAAATATTTGGAATGCTATAATGCTCAGGTAAAACTTTATCTTCATAGCCACTAATCATATAATATGTCAAAATAAAAAATGAGGTAAGTTTTATTATAACAAAAAATATAGTGTTTTGTTATTAAACTGGATTATCTATGGTTTTTCAGGGTTTGCACCTTGCCAAAGCCAACATCATTTATAAACTATGCCTCTTGTATCCATATAGGCTATATGTAATATTAATAGTGTAAAATTAAATTCTTCTTCTTACCTGGTCAAATCCTTTTAATATATATTCATTGATAAATATTAGCAAAAATTCGGAAACAGCCGGGTGATTGTATTAAGTGTTATATTTAACCCTTATCAATGATTTTAAATTTCAAGTAAAGATGTTTGATTTAAATCACAGGTCATTTAAATTCAGAATTACTGTTTCATATCTGCTTATAGGGTTAGTTTTGATTGCAGGAATTATTGCAGGGATAATTCTGATGAAACAAGATAAGGTCATCTCATACAAAGCTATATCTGGTAAAGAAATACAGTTATTGGTCGATTTGTCGAACAATGTAAATGATAGTTACACCATCACCAGGGATTATCTTTTAATAAAGGAAGATCATTTAGCTAAAAGCAGAATTGTCATCACAAATAAACTTAAAGCTGATCTCATCTTATTTGACAGCCTCTTTGGTCATTGGGATAAAAAGCTGGCCAACCGCATCATTCTTGAAGCGGAACAGATTCTTAACGCACAAAACGTATTTGAACAACAAGTTAAAAGTGAAAAATCGCAAACTGATCAACAGGTACTTGAGTTTATTGATTTTGAAACTGATGAAATTCAACCTATAGATTCAGATTCTATGCTTCCCGAAATAGTTGAAAATATTGGGGAGACAGAAGAATTAATAGCTGAAGATACGGAATTTACTGATTTAGAAGAAGATACGGAAGAAGTACCTACATTAGCTTTAGAGAATGAGAATCTATTTTCCTATTCTGATTTGAGCAATATTTTACAAAGGTATGATCAAACAATTCTGCCATTGACAATTTCTTTAAACAAGTCAATTGCAGATTTGACTTCCTTGATCACGGATAATAATAAAAAAAGCGATTCTTCCAACGTTGGGATTTTGATATTTCTTTTGGTGGGAAGTGGGGTTTTAATCATCTCATTACTCGTTTTAACATTTATTTTATTAAACTCCACTTTTAAAAAGTCGGTGGACAACGCAATTGCCCCCCTTAAAATTTTGAGCAAAGGAGACCTCCCATTACCTCAAGAGGCAGACTTGATAGAAATGGAAGCTTTAACAAAAGAAATTAATACGCTAACAAAAAATTTGGGCAGAATAAAAGATTTTGCTGTTGAAGTAGGTGCCGGACGGTATGATAGTGATATTGCCATATTTAATAATGAAGGTGAAATTGGTGAATCTTTATATGAAATGAGGAATAGTCTCAAACAAATAGCTGCTGACGAAAAAGAAAGAAGCTGGATGAATGAAGGATTTGCCCGTTTTAGTGATGTGTTGCGTCAAAATGCAGAGAACCTAAAATTGCTATCGCAGAATGTAATTTCTCAGTTGGTAAAGTACATGCGTGCCAATCAGGGCGGTATTTTTATTTTAAATGATGAGGATGCAAATAATAAGTTTTTGGAATTGACCGCTTGTTATGCTTTCGAAAGGCAAAAATACAAGAAAAAAGAGATCATGCCGGGAGAAGGTCTGGTAGGTCAGTGTTATTTGGAAAAGAAAAGTATCTATATGACTGATATTCCTTCGAATTATGTGCACATCACTTCAGGGTTAGGAGGTGCCAATCCCGGGAATATTTTTATAGCTCCGCTGGTTGCAAACGAAGAGGTGCTTGGCATAATCGAAATGGCCTCTTTTCAAAAATTTTCTAAAACAGAACTGGAGTTTATTGAGAAAACAGCCGAAAGCATTGCATCCACTATTTCGGCAGTAAAAATTGCAGAACATACCAGAAGACTATTGAATGATTCGCAAATGGCAGCCGAGCAGCTAAAAAGCCAGGAAGAAGAAATGAGGCAGAATATGGAAGAATTGGCTGCCACACAAGAGGAAATGCACAGGAATCAAAAGGCTATAGTGGAAAATGAACAAAAAACAAGATTGATATTTATCAATGCTTTCGATGCCATCATCACTTTCAATGAAGAAGGAATAATCGACCTGTTTAATCCAGCAGCCGAAAGAATATTCGGTTATTCGTACGAAGAAATAAAAGATAGAAATATTAATTTGATGTTATCATCAGAACAAGCAATAATATCTGGTGATTCTTTTCACTCTGATAGCTTGGTGGCGAAAATAGGAGAGACCCGAATATTCGATGCCAAACGTAGAAATGGTGAGTGGTTTAAGATGAGGGTAAAAGTTGAAGAAGGGACAGTGGGTATTCAGAAAATATATCTGGCTTTTATTGAAGATATTAGTGAAGAAAGCCAATTGGAAGAAAACACCAGAAATGTGTCCGCAAATATTGAATTGGAAAATGTTTCTCTTAAAAGCAAGTTAGAGGCTCAATTGAAGAGCCTTCAATATATTTTCAAAACAAGTTGGCATCCCAATTTCAAAGTTGATGGAAATGGCAATATTTTAGAATCAAATGAGACCGGGAAACTTCTACTGAAAACAGATCAGGTAAATAACACAACAATAGTAGATATTCTTCCGGATTTGAAAAATTCAGGTGGAATGAAGTCACTCACAAATCAGACCACCCCGGATAAACCCTTAATGACCAGTATGCTGGTTTGTGATGGTGAAGGGAATAAATTTGATGCAAATATTCTGTTTATCTGTTTACCTGATGAAGCAAATTATCTGTTGGCAATACAATCCGTTTCCGAAATCAACTTAGCATCATCAGACACGTTGAATGATCTTTATGCACAGGAGCAAATGGTTCGTGACAAAATGGTTGAACATGACCTGAAGATGAAAAAAATTGTAGAGGAGGAAAACTATATCTTAAAGAAAAAGAAAAAAAATTAGAAAATAAATTTTCTTTCACATAAAATACTTTCCTTTTGCCCACAGTTGAAGTTATATGAGGCGAGCGAAATAAGCCGAGAC
>JAEWLI010000049.1 GCA_023393375.1 Bacteroidota bacterium | reverse complement strand
CGCTAACTTGCGTAGACAAAACAAGTTGTTAATTTTCTTTCCGCCAACTCGCAGAGACAATCCCAGCCGTCAATTTTCATTCCGTTAACTCGCGGAGTCAAAACCAGCCGTCAGTTTTCATTCCTCCAACTGGCGGAGACAAACCCAACCCTTATTTTTCATTCCGCGAACTGGCGAAGTCAAAACCAATTGCCAATTTCAATTCAGCCAACTGACGGAGTCAAACTCAGCCGACAGTTTTCATTCCGCCAACTGGTGGAGTCAAACCCAGCCGTCAGTTTTCATTCCAATGGCTTTAGGATTCATTATCCGGAGTTGTTTTTAGATTTTTTGAACGTTACCCATAAATTTAATGGCTATTATTTGGTTTTTTGTGTGATCAGGCACTTATTAAAAGTAGGGGGAGTGATGGTGTTTGATTTGCCAATCAGGAATTCCGTCTCCGGATGGGGAGATTCTTCATGCCCTTAAATGTTTTCTTTAAAAATTGGACCTTTTGTATCCGGTACTCAGAATGACAGTTGGCAAATTTGAAGGTTTAATAAATTGTCAAGGATATTGATGGTTCAGCAGATCTTAATCAGTGGTATCAGTGTAATCCGCTTAATCCGTGGTTCTGACAACATTTTTCAGCTGCAATTTACAAATTCGAGGTTATTATTTCTCTGTTCATCTCTGGCATATGAGCTGAACAAGCCAATTGACTTGATTCCGTATCTGGGAAATTCACTTTCTTTAGACTTAATAGTGCTCAGTTTATATTCCTTATTTGTCATATTGCAATAATCTAAACAATATAATCATTACGGATGACACCTCTATTAAATTAACGGCAATGCTACAATAGTCATACTATGACTACATGCAGTAGATGAGCGAATTAGTGTAACTGATCTGAGTGATAGTATGACTTAACCATGGCATTCAGTATTAGACTATTTCAGTAAGAATCATTGGGATGTCCCTTTAAGTTTTTTCCATGAGATATCAACTTAAAGTTCTGGAAATATTAGTCATACTATGACTACATGCAGCATATTGGCGAATAGCTTTACTGCCCTTAGTCATAGTATGACTAGACCCGGACTGTATTAGTCATACTATGACTACATGCAGCAGATGAGCGAATTAGTTCACTGCTTTGAGTCATAGTATGACTAGGTCCGGACTGCGTGCAGCAGACGTGCGAATTAGTTAACTGCCCATAGACATAGTATGACTAATCCCCCGCACGATTGAACACATCCATAAAAATTCTGTTAAACAATTATTGTTCAACCGCAAATTAATTTTATGATTGAGGATCTTTGGTACAAAAATGCAGTGATTTACAGTCTCGACCTGGAGACTTTTATGGATCTGAATGGAGATGGGGTAGGGGACTTCCAAGGGCTTACCCGCCGTTTGGATTATCTTCATGCAATGGGTGTCGATACCATATGGCTGGCACCTTTTCAACCTACCCCAAACAAGGACAACGGATATGATGTAAAAGATTATTACGGTGTAGATGAACGGCATGGTTCCAGTGGTAACTTCGTCGAGTTTATTCATCATGCACACAAACGTGGCATTAAGGTAATCATCGATCTTGTGGTAAATCACACTTCCAGTGATCATCCCTGGTTTCAAGATGCACGCCAAGGCAAAGATGCCAAACATCATGACTGGTACGTATGGTCTAAAGAAAAACCATCTGACTGGAATGACGGAATGGTATTTCCCGGACCACAAAAAACCACCTGGACATACGATAAAAAAGCCAAAGCATATTATTTTCACCGGTTTTTTAATTTTCAACCCGATCTAAATATGGATAATCCCGATGTCCGTGCGGAAATCAGAAGGATAATGGGTTATTGGTTACAGATGGGTGTGTCTGGTTTTCGTGTGGATGCGGTACCATTTATATTGGAATCAGTGGTGCCCAATGAGACGGATTATGAAATGCGGTTTGAATATTTAAGGGAAATGCGCAGGTTTTTGCAATGGCGAAAAGGGAATGCCATTATGCTGGGGGAAGCAAATGTATTGCCAAAGGAAAATATGAAATATTTTGGCAAGGAAGGGGAAGGCATCCATATGATGTTTAATTTCCCTGTGAATCAGTCCCTGTTTTATGCATTGGCTACTGGAGAAGTAGATCCTCTTAAGGAGGCACTTGAAGCCACACGGCTGACACTTTCAACCTCGCAATGGGGGCATTTTTTACGCAACCATGACGAGCTGGATATAGACCGGTTGCCGGAAGAACAACGGGCAAAAGTATTTGAACGTTTTGGCCCTGAAAAACACATGCAGGTTTATGAAAGAGGTATCAGAAGAAGGCTCTCGCCCATGCTGGGCAATCGACCACAAACGGAATTGGCATACAGCATGTTATTCTCGCTTCCCGGTACCCCTGTGATCAGATACGGTGATGAAATTGGAATGGGCGATAATCTGGAATTGAAGGAGCGGGATGCTGTACGTACACCCATGCAATGGACCAATGCCCACCAAGCGGGATTTTCAACAGCAGAGGAATTGGTCCACCCTGTGATTGATGAAGGGCCTTACGCTTATAAGCATGTAAATGTAGAATTACAACAACGGAGTCCGGATTCTCTGTTAAACTGGATGACATCACTGATCAGATTGCGTCAAGAGTGTACTGAAATTGGATGGGGCAACTGGCAAATCCTGAAAACTGATCATCCTTATATTTTGGCAATGCATTATAGCTATAAGGGAAGCTCTTTGATCATTGTTCATAATTTTGATGAAAAAGCGCATGAAGTAATAATCGATCTAAAGCTGAAAAAATCCAATACTCTGGTAGATCTGATGGCTAATGAAATAAATGAAGGCGATGAAAAAGGAAAACACCGGATTAACATGAATGCATATGGCTATAGATGGTTTCGTGCCGGAGACCTCAGCCACCTGTTAAGCGAAATATGATTTTTAAAATTTGAATTTCAAGCCTATGTTATCAAGTCCCGGGTTGAGTTTAGCTATCCAACCATTAGAAATGTGCTGATAATATATGCTGAAGTGAGGGGTAATTATATAATTCAAATTTAACCCAAATGCCCACCATGCACCATTTTTAGTGGGAAAGCGATGGTTAAAAACACCGAGAATAGGTGAAATACTCAATGATTTGGTAATCGGAATGACAGGTTTATAGAATAATCCTGCTGTATGTGAACGAACGGGGCTTTTAAATTCATCCATATAACTTCCCCTTATATAGTAATAACCGACCATCAGACTTTTGTGCTGTACCTGTAATGTAAAGGAGGATGGCATCTGGCCCCATAGACGAAACGAGTAAGGAGCAAACTCAATACTGGTCTGGCAGGGGGCTATATGATAAATTGCCATGAAGCAAATTACCAACAAAAAAATTCTCAATTTTTACATTTTTTTGTATAAATAAATATATTTATCAATAACTCTAAATCTGAACAAATCCTTGTTTGATGGCATATCTGATCAACTCAACCGTATTTTTTAATCCCAGTTTTTGTAGAATATTATAGCGGTGTGTATCCACAGTTTTTACGCTGATTGATAAAGATTCACCAATTTCCTGGCTGGTTTTCCCATCGGCAATATGTACCATAATTTCAAGTTCACGTTTCGAAAGCTTTTCTCCGGCTTTATCCTGAGGTGCTCCTTTTTTCTTCGATTTGTTATAAAAACTTTCAAATATAATGGTTGATACCTTATCACTGAAATATTTTTCACCTTCAGCAACAGTTCTTATTGCTTCCACGAGTTTGTTCCTAGAAATATCTTTAGGTAAATAAGATTTAGCCCCATTTTTAATCCCTTCAGAAATATATTCTTCATTGGCTTCCATAGATAATAAAACTATTTCAATATTCTCATTGTATTGTTTTATTAATTTGGTAGTTTCAAGGCCATTCAACCCATCCATGATAATGTCCATCAACACAATATCGACTTCTGTGGATTTTACTTTTTCAAGTGCTTCTTCACCACTTGAAGCCTCACCTACAATCTGGATGTCACTTTCCAATTTCAACATAGCAATCAAACCATCGCGTACCAGTGTGTGATCATCTACAATTAACAATCTGATTTTTTTCATATCTTCTAAGTTTATGTTTTATAAATTAATTAAATGGGAAATTTACAAGTTATCACGGTACCTTCGTTTACAGCACTTTTGATTTCGAATATACCATTAAACAAATAAGTCCTTTCCCGGATGTTTGAAAGCCCGTTACCTCGCATTGGATTTTCTTTCGTAAGATCAAATCCTAAACCGTTGTCGCAGATTTGTAGGAATATGTGATCTTTTCTTTCAAGTACCTTTATACTTATTAACGAGGCAGATGCATGTTTAATAATATTGTTTATCGCTTCCTGTACAATACGATATATGGCCAACTGTAATTTATTATCTGTAGCATTTCCAAGCTTATATTCAATATTTATTTGTAAATTTTCGGGATCATAAAAGGGTTTGCAAACTTCTTTTATCGCAGCTTCCAATCCATGTTGTTCCAATACTTTGGTAGATAAGTTTTTCGTAATGGTACGGACTTCCTTGATAGTGTATGTGATCAGCTCTTTTACATTTTCCAATTGCTCATCCACTTCAGGGTTGGTATTGGGTAAAGCTTCCAACCGGAATTTCGTAGCTGTCAACAATTGGCCGATATCATCGTGAAGATCTTTGGCAAGACGAGCCCGCTCAATTTCCTGGCCCATTTGCAAAGCCTGATCAGCAGTTTTGTGTTCGGTTATATCCTGCAATGCACACAGTATTCGTACTGCTTTACCATTATGATCGGTATTTACCACACCTTTTCCTTTAATGGCTTTTTCAATTCCGTCTAACGATATGGTTTTGAAGTCAAGGTTAAATGGTTTCTTAGTTTTTACAGCATTCTTAAAAGCTTCTTTAATAATAAATTTATCACCACTCTTTATCCTGTTGAAAAACTCATATTTTACATCCACCGTGTGGTTGGGTATTCCAAAAAGATGGTAGAAATTGCCGCTGGGCCTGAAAATGTCCGATTTCAAATCCCAATCTACACTGCCCAGACTTGCCAATTGTTGTGAATTAAGTAATAATTCCTGCTGAAACAATAGTTCCTTTTCATACATTTTCCTTTCAGTAATGTCTCTGATCACCACACTTACTTCATTGTTCAGCTTTTGCCGGGAGTTGATGGGATAAACCTTTACATACCAGGAAATTTCCCTTTCGTTGTCTTGAAACGATTGCATGTATTGAATTGGCTCACCTTTTATAGCTTTCTCAACGGCCAGCTTTAATGCTTCTTTGGGCTCGGGAATATATGAGAATATGGAATCTCCAGGCTTCATAATTTCTTTTGAAAAGAGTTTTCCATTATTAACCGCCTGTTTGTTCATCGACACTACTTTAAATTCCCGGTTTAAAAGTAAGTAGGCATCTTCTGTACTGTTCAGTAATGCTTGCATGTTGGCAGCCCCCCGGGTAATTTCCAGTTCGGCTTTTTTGATATTGCTCATGTCGTTTATTCCAATACAGGCACCCACAATTTTTCGCGATGCTTTAACCGGAATTATTGAGATTTTAAACCAGGAGGGATTTTCCCCTTCATTGAATTCCTGTTCGTAATAAATAGTCTGACCATTAAGGGCTTTCTTTACATTGCTGATCAGTTTCTTTTGTTGCTTTCGATTAATGACCGATGGGAATTCAAGATCGGTCGAAATTTTCAAACCATGATATTTCTGAAAATGATTGCCAGCCTTTTTATTGAAAGATAAAATCGCTAATTCATTGTTGATCAAAATGTAGGCGTCATCAGTACTATTAAAAATAGCCCGAAGGTTGGCTTCTGATTCTATTAATTTCTTTTCAGATTCTTTGCTTTTGGTAATATCCCTACTGATGCCCACTAAACCAATTATATTATTATCGATATCCCTTAATGGAATTTTGTTCACATAAAAAATTCCAGTGTTCCCAGCTTTCGAGGTTATTCTTTTATTGGTAAGCGTGATAGGCTTACCTGAATTGATCACCCAGGCATCTTCCTCCAAAATTTTGGTGGCTTCTTCATCAAAATAACTTGTACAGTCCTTATTGATCAAATCAGCTTCCGATTTGACGCCTAAAAATTTGAGATTGGCTTTGTTGCTGATCAGGTACCGGGATTGCAAATTCTTTACATAAATTCTGTCGGGAATATTATCGATGAGAATCCTCAATAACATTCTTTCTTCCAGGTATTTTTCTTCTGCTTCACGCTTTTCGATCATATCACCAATCATCGTAGCAATGGTACTTAATAAATCTACTTCAATACGTAAAAATGGCCCAATTTCGTTATTAGGTTTCATTTCCGAATAAAATACTTCAATTTTACCTATAGGTATACTTTTTACCGTGATGTCAGATTTTAATTTCCATTCCGATTCCCTAAAGTTGCTACTGGTATAAGCTTGTTGATTGATGGTAATTCTACAACTTGCGATCTCAGGATATTGCCAGGATGCTGGTATAAACTCGACTGAATCCTTCAAGATATTAGCAATAGGTTCTTTGCCGTCATTGGTAATTTGAGAAAAGAAGAATAAGCATTTTAAAGCTTTATTCCTTGCTACTATATCGATATTCAGATTTCTTTTTTCAGTAATGTCCTGCATGGCCCCTACCATTCGAACAGGCGTATTATGTTCATCGACAACAAGACGCCCTTGGCATAATACGTAAGCAACTTCATTATTGCTTTTGATAAAACGGAATTCATCTTTCCATGAGGTGTTTTCGAGCATTAAGATTTTGTCATATAATCCTTTTAGTACCCCAGGCCTGTCAGCAGGATGTATATGATTGACGCAAGATTCCAGAAAGGTGCCATTTTTTTGAGCAGGATAACCGAATAGTTTTTCAAACCCATCACCTACATAAAATTCATCCGTAATTAAATTCCAGTCCCAAATGGCATCATTGGTGGCCATACTCACCAGCTCGAACCGGCCATGGCTTTCTTTCAAAGCCTCTTCCGTTTTTATCTGTTCGGTAATATCAAATATGATTGAATCCCAAATGACACTGCCATCCTCCTGCTTATTTGGGTTACCCATACCGTTTAGCCACTTTATCTGATGGTTGGTATCAGAAATCCTGTACTTGCAATTCCATATCGACAACTTTTCAGCTGATTCCGCAATAGATGCCTTCAAGTGGTATATATCTTCATCCAAAACAGTGCCCCATATCAATCCGGTATTTTCATATATATCTTTTCGCTTTATTGACCATATTTCAATTGGCCCTTCGCTCATATATAATATTTTATCCGTTCCATCAGGAAAAAGCTGATATCTTAATACCAAGCCTGGAATGGTATTGGTGATCTCTGTCAACCTTTTTTCTGAAAGGCGCAATTGTTCAAGAGCCCGTTCCTCCTGGTCGATATCCCGCAAGTTTGAGACCATCCCATTTATTCCAGCTACATGCCTGTGGTCGGAAATCGAGGTTTCTATCCAAATATAACTGCCATCTTTTTTGAGAAGTCTTTCCTTAAGGGAGATTGCTTTCGTTTTTGTTGTAAGCAATTTCTTGTAATGCTTTTCCCGTAAATCCTGATCTGCCGGATGCAGGATATCTATGATTTTTTTTCCAATAAGTTCTTCCGGTGTATATTGTAATATAGATGTTATCGAAGGACTGGCATAGGAGATTGTGGTATCAATATTGGCGATTAATATGGCATCGAAATTATTTTCAATAAGTCCTCTGAACCTGGACTCACTTTGAATCAATCTTTTAGCAAGAAGGTTTCGCTCATTGGCAAACAGGATTGTTTTCTTTAAATTATTTTCATCAAATTCTCCTTTTAATATATAATCCTGAGCACCTTCGTGAATAGCTTTAGTGGCCAATTCAATATCTCCTAATCCTGTTAAAACAATGATTACAGCCTCAGGGAATATTTTTTTTATTCGTTTAACGGTATTTAGTTTGGAAGAATCATCCAGATTAAGGTCACAAAAAATAAAATCATAAAATTGAACAGGTATTTTTGAAATGGAAGTTGAGCAGGTGATTTGAACATTGCTTATGCCAAGGTGATTTAATACTTCAATAAGTACAAGTTCATCGGCCTTGTTGTCTTCTAATATTAAGTATTTTGCTTTCTCCAGATCCATAGGATATTGGATTGTACTTTGTTTTTTAGCCTATTTTTTTAGGTCAGGAAATATTCTCTTCACCTGCGAGTACTTTAACAAATTTTTCAATTTGTTATTATTATTTGTTTATTACATGTGCATTGTATAACTATATTGCCATTGCCCAGTCTCTTTATTCATATCAA
The DNA here is from genome assembly GCA_023393375.1 of Bacteroidota bacterium. Lineage (GTDB taxonomy): Bacteria > Bacteroidota > Bacteroidia > Cytophagales > Cyclobacteriaceae > JAEWLI01. The sequence goes on along the minus strand of JAEWLI010000049.1, from coordinate 6,934 downwards.
ATTTTCAGTATACAAATTGCAATAATTGGATGTTACCATGATATAGTATAATTAACAAATATTGTTTTTGTACAACAACTTGAATTATGGGCATTATAGTAAACAGAGCAACCACAACACTTGCCACATAAGCCAAAATAGGTGAAATTAATGTCTTTCGCAATTAATTGAATGGAGGTCACTTAAGTTTTTAAGGAATTTATTTAGTATTCTGCATACACATATAACCTTAAAATTTAAAAAATGTACTAATATTACATGGTTCTATTTGTCAGGCAAATTTTTATTTTATTTGAAAAAAAATCGCTAAAACGTTATATGTTATTTACATAGCTTTATTTGGTGATTTCCAGTACAAATAGTTTTGTTAGTACTAATTATGAGTGTAGCCCCTAATCGGTTATTTAGTTAGCAAATTTTATAAATAGAAGTTTATGAAGATCGATAATGACAACAAAAAAGGTGTTTTAGCAAAAATACTGGACATGGTTGAAAGGGGTGGTAATAAACTACCCGACCCTGCAATTCTGTTTTTTGTATTAATGATAGTCATCTGGATATTATCAGCTTTATTGTCAAATGTTTCTTTTTCAGAAATCGATCCCCGCAGTGGAAATCCTATTGTAGTAAGAAATCTACTCACAGGTTCAGCACTGGCCTCTTTTTTGGCCGGCATGGTTACTGTCTTTACAAGTTTTGCCCCTTTGGGAATAGTTTTAGTAGCTATGTTGGGTGTAGGTGTAGCAGAAAGGTCTGGATATATCAATGCAGGTTTAAAAAGTTTGCTTTCGGTAACTCCAAAAACTTTGCTCACACCAATGCTTGTTTTGGTAGCCCTGGTTTCACACACCGCTACTGATGCAGGTTATGTATTAGTAATTCCTCTGGGGGGAGTGATCTTTTATGCAGCAGGTCGGCACCCTCTGGCCGGTATTGCAGCTGCTTTTGCAGGGGTTTCTGGCGGTTTTAGTGCAAATTTTATTCCTTCCGGAATCGATCCATTGTTACAAGGGTTCACACAATCTGCAGCACAGATTGTAGATCCCAATATTCAGGTCAATCCTTTGAACAACTGGTTTTTTACATCTGCTTCATCGGTACTGATCATCTTGTTAGGTTGGTTCCTAACCGATAAAGTGGTAGAACCCCGTTTACAAAAAACACCCTTAGATGGTGACATGGAGGACCTGCCTTCTATGGACAAACTGAATGCCAGGGATAAAAAAGCCTTCTGGGTTTCTAACCTGGTCATGATTTTGTTTTTGATAGGCTTATTCTTCTGGGCATACCCGGAAAACTCTGCTTTACGAGCTGAGGATGGTGAAATCACTTCCTTTTCTGCACCTTTAATGCAGTCCATAGTTCCACTGATTTTCATCATTTTCCTGATTCCGGGAATTATATATGGACTGATGTCCGGCACTTTTAAAACTTCAAAAGAAATTGTTGCCAGCATGTCAAAATCCATGAGTGGCATGAGTTATTATATCGTAATGGCATTTTTCTGTGCCTTGTTCATCGATGCATTTGGCAAATCCAACCTAGGTGCCCTAATGGCCTTAAAAGGAGCTGATTTTCTACGTGAATTGAACATGCCAGGACAAGTCACAATTGTGGGAATTATCATTCTCTCTGCTTTTGTAAATATATTTATAGGATCGTCATCTGCCAAATGGGCTCTAATTGCTCCTATTATGGTGCCTATGTTGATGCAGCTGAATATATCCCCTGACCTGACTCAGGCTAGTTATAGAGTGGGCGACTCTGTTTCAAATATTATTACGCCACTGATGCCATATTTTCCATTGGTGGTAGTTTTCTGTCAGAAATATGTAAAAAAGACTGGTATAGGCACTTTAGTTTCCATGATGATCCCGTATACTATTGTGTTTGCTATCTTTTGGACTATTTTTCTACTCATTTATTGGGCATTAGGGATTCCGTTGGGATTACAATCTTCTTATGAATATATCCCTTAATTCTGGTTTTATTTAAAGTTCTTTAGTTTCGTTTTGAGTGATTCAATTGCATAATCAATTAATACGCTACCTTTTGTTATGGCAGTATCAATTTGATGATTATTGGGTTCATTTTTCAGCAAAGCTCTACTTTTGTGAAAATGAAGTTGAATGTTACTCAGATTGAGTAACCCGAACATCATTTTGGCTTTATGATCGATAGTACCCAAAGTACTGCCATCTTTTTGTCGCATTGCTTCAATATAATTTTCTTTGACATGGATGAGTTCATTAAGGATTTTCTTAAGAAACGACTTCGTACCTTCAGGATTATTCTTCATTAGTGATTCCAGCTTTTCCAGTTCTACCGGTTGATTTTCAAGTGGTGATTCTGTATTTTGCATATGCCGACTATAATGAACTATTTTATGTTTTAAATCTCTTGGTTCCACAGGTTTCAAAATAAGGTCTGTAAATAAACCATGTTCCGGGTTTTTTTTAATTTCCCGGGCGGTATCAGCAGTTAAAGCAATGATGGGTATTTCCTCATAACCAGGTATCCTTCTGATGATCTGCGCAGCTTGATACCCGTCTAATACAGGCATTCTGATATCCATGAGGATAAGGTGGTATTGTGTGTTGTTTGCCATTTCAATAGCCTGTGCACCGTCAATGGCTTCATCGGGGATAAGGGTCCACCAGGAATACAGAAACTGTTTTAGTACCATTCTGTTTACATCCACATCTTCTACAAGCAATATCTTCAAGCCGTTTATTATTGTTGAATCGATCTCTGGGGTTTTTTCTTGAGATATCAAATCGCACGGCTGTACTACCAAAGAGAAAAAGAATTTAGATCCTCTTCCAATTTCGCTTTCTACCTTTAGTTCAGATCCCATGATTTCCAATAGCTTTTTGCTGATCGAAAGCCCTAAACCCGTACCTCCATATTGTCTTACCGTTGAACTGTCTTCCTGGGTAAACACTTCAAAAATATGATCCAATTTATTGGCAGGTATACCAATGCCGGTATCGGTCACTGAAAATTCTATCTGTATTTTATCTCCTTGCATTTCCTTCATTAGAACATCTATGTCTACCGTTCCCTGTCCGGTAAATTTTACAGCATTGCTCAATAAGTTTTGGAGTGTTTGAGATAATTTTAATTGATCCGTCCTTATCATTTGAGGAAGCCGGGGATCCATGTTCAGAGTCATCTCCAATCCTTTGTCCAATGCTGTTGCATGATGTGTTTTATAAATGCTTTTTAGAAATTTCTGAAGATGAAAATCATTTTCAGTTAAACTAACCTTACCAGCTTGTATTTTGCTGAAATCAAGTATATCATTGACCAATAGCCTTAAATTTTGGGCAGAAAATTGAAGTGCTTTCAAATTTTCCAATTGAGTATCCTTTGGGTCTTGCTGTAATAAAAGATTGGAAAGGCCTAAGATGCCATTAAGGGGAGTCCGTATTTCGTGACTCATATGTGCAAGAAAGTCTTCTTTGGCTTTTGCCGCTTTTTCTGCCAGTTCCTTCGCTTGTTTGAGTTCAATTTCAGATTGTCTTCGTTCAGTAATATTATTAAACAACAAAGCCACTTTCCTTTCGTCTTCATTCCCGAATTTGAACGCATAGACATCAAACCATCGGTTATCCATCTGCTCTGATCCACTTTCAAATCGTACAGACTTACCAGTTATAGCTACTTTCCCGTAAATTTCTATCCAGTGTTTTTCCAGATCCGGAATTAACTCCAGTGCCGTTTTGCCTTTTGCATTTTCCAATCCAGTCATTCTTTCGAATACAGGATTCACTTCCAAAAATCTATAATCAATGGGTAAATCATTATCATTAAAGAGCACTTCCATCACACAAAAACCTTCGTCAATGGAGTTGAACAAAGCCCTATATTGTTCTTCACTATTTTTCAGGGCTTCCTGACTTTTTAAAATTTCTTTTTCTGCGCGTTTGCGTTCAGTAAGATCGAGCAAAGAGCCAATGATTCTATACGCAACACCATTGGTTTCACGGGCAATGTGGCCTCTGTCAAAAGATACAGCATACGAACCATCATTTTTTAGAAAACGATATTCACCCGACCAAGAGTCTTCTTGTTCTTCTATGGCTTTATGAACAGCTTTCCACATGCGCTCCCGATCATCAGGATGGATGCGTTCATACCAGTTTTTTCTTGAGTATTTGGTTGATTTTACTTCATCATTCCAATAAACATGGCCTGTTTTCAGGTCCCAGTCGTAAATAATGTCAGAAGTTGCCTGGTTGATGAGCCGGTAACGTTCTTCGTTTTCCCGCATGGCAATCTCCACCTTTTTATTTTCACTGATGTCAATCACCGCTGCAGACACACCCACTATCCGACCGTCTTCCCCAATGATGGGGTTTACATGGTTAACCACCCACACATTGCCCCCATCTGGTTTGAGGTACCGTTTTTCTATCACAAAAGGTTCTCCAGTCTCAAATAACTGGTTAAGAAAGGCCATGTTTTTGTTCAAATCTTCGGGATGGGTCAGGGATTGAACTTTATGTTTGTTCATTAAATCCTCCCTTCTTCTACCAGTAATTTCGCAAAACCGGTCATTCACAAAAATAAAATTTCCCAATTGATCAGTCTGGCAGATTCCAACTGCCGTTTGATTGATCATTGAATTGAACCTTGCTTCAATCTCACGTAGCCGGTATTCTCGTTTCTTACTTGTACTGATATCTTCAATACGGATCAGTAAACATTTTATTTGAGGAACGTATCGGGAGTTGAAATTCAAAATTCTTTTGGAAGTCGAATCAGGATTAAAAATAATTTCCTGATTCATGATTTTTTGGGATTTTAATCCAGGGTTTGTTATCAACTCCTTTAGTTTGATATTGTTCCATTCCCCTTTACCAAGTGCAAATAAATGGTAGCCTATTGTACTGTCTTCATCCAGTTTAAAATTCTGGTAAAATACATTGTTGGCCATTTGTACCCTAAGGTGATCATCTACCAATAGCATAGGTTCTTTAGCCATATCTATTATCAATTCTGCTGTTCGCATATATTGATAAAGATTCCCTGTAGTCACAGTACCTTCTTTGGAATTTTTTTCAGAAGATTTTTTATTTTCAAATAGGTCTTTCATTACAATCTTTTGATGCTTGGTTTATATGTTAAAAACCTATGCTGATAAATAAAGCTAATATTCGTGGGATTGTTTGGTTCTTTATGGTAAACCAGACGTAAATTCTATAAAATGATTTGTGCTTACCCTTTGAATGGTTGTTCAATAAATCATAATGCGCCAATCATTTAATCAGTCGATTTATAAAGGTTGTCCAAAAGCGAGATTACCTGCATCACCCAATCCAGGATAAATAAAGGAATTTTCAGTTAATCCTTTATCAACCGATACTACGAATAGCGAAAAATCGACATCTAGGTTTTTTTTAAGAAAATCTATTCCCTCAGGTGCTGCAACTACAGCTGCTATAATTAGATGTTTTGGTGTGCCATTTTTATATATCCTTTCAATAGATTGTTTCAGTGAGTTTCCAGTTGCCAGCATGGGGTCAATCACAATAACCGTTTTCCCATTAATTGCCGGTATCATTTCATAACCGACATTTACTTCGATTGAATTATTAGTATCTGAAGATCGTTTTTCTAACTCGGTCCTGCTTGCACCAAAAAAGCCACTTGGGGCATGATCAAAATAGTGCAGGAATCCCTGATAAAGGGGCATCCCTGCCCGGAAAATAGTAATTAAAACCGGTTGATCTCCTAAAATCTTTGAAGAATGATTGCCTAATGGCGTCTTAATGGTGATCTCATGAAATGCAAAAGATTTTGAAATTTCATAAGCCATGATTTCGCCAATCCTTTGAAGATTATTTCTAAAGCGAGCTTTGTCTTGCTGGATTTTATTATCCCTCAATTCGGTCATGAATTGGTGTAACAAGCTTGGCTGTTTATCTAATATAGTTAAGTTATGCAGCAAAGTAATGATTTATTATTTGACTTATCCAACTATCAATTAGCGCAAATTGTTGGTTGCTCAAAACGTTTTAATAACCTCACGAATTATTTCTTCGTTATAGCTGATAGAAAATATAACAAAATCAGCATATATTAGCACTGTAGTTCTTGTGAATCAATTACTTAGTATTATTCTATAATATGGGTTGAAAAATATTATTAGAGAATAATATTTTATTTATATTTTTTATTTAAAACTTTCAATATTATTGTTAACTTTGTAGAATAGAATGAAAAACTTAAATAATATTGTTGTCTAAGGTGAATGATATCTCGCAAACATGTGCAACGATCACTAAGAAAAATTTAGTGCTCCACTTTTCTGGTGATGTTAGTAGTGATTTTTTTGTCCATATATTGCATTCTGCCGAAAAAGAATTAGGAATTATTGAAGCACAGGTAAGGTTAAGAAAAAAAATCTTCAATATTTTGGTTGAGGTGCTACAGAATATTTATCATTATTATAATGAATTGGAAAATAAACAAGCAAATAATTCTGTAACAGTATCTTTGTATAAAGACAACAATAATTATTGTATTTTTACAGGTAATCATATTTATAATGACAAAGTGAGGTCTTTAAAATTATTGCTTGACAAAATCAATGCCTTTAGCAAAGAAGAATTGGTGGAAGCTTACAGAAAAAAATTAATGACTTGTAACACCTCCACAACAGGAAGGGCGGGATTGGGTATTCTTGATATTAAAAGAAAGTCAGGAACCAATATGTTGTATCAGTTTCAACCTGTAGACAACCAATATTCATTTTTTAGACTTATCGTTCGTATATCTGCTTAAATAAAATTGAATGGATAATTTTTATTTAAAACCCACTTCTAAAACACCTTCCATCAACTTCGATAAGGAAAAAGGTGTATTTGAAATTTCAGGACGATCAATTCCCGAAAATTCCATTGATTTTTATAAGCCTGTATTGGAT
>JAEWLI010000149.1 GCA_023393375.1 Bacteroidota bacterium | reverse complement strand
GCTTAAAGATCTCATGCTTCACCTGACTCAGCCATGATCCAGGTGCTTCAGCAGAAAACAGCTTACAAATATAACAAAATAAATCATCTTAATTATAAAAATCACAACTTTATGAGTCGTTTTTTATATTTTTTCTATAATTACAGGCTTTACTTGTAAATTTGTTACTATTACTGCCTTTTATTAGTTTAAAAATGCAATATTTAAAATAATAGGATAATAGTATTTCGAAATTTTAGGCTTTAAGATAACTTTATTTGGCTAATGATCTTTTTTAAATACTTAAATTTGCATTTACTAAACAATCATAATTAAAAAAACATTTCATTCGTGATCGTTTTTTTTCAATGATTTGATAAGTTTTTGTGATTTTAAGAATACCCGACAAATTCTTATGGCATGAGAAAATAATTATTCCTGAGTACTAAAAAATTGATTGATGAGAAGACTACTATACTAACTGCTGAAAATTTATAAACTTTATTCAGTTTATTTTTAGGATAATTTTACCGGAATTTCTGTTTTCTTCCATATAGGTATGTGCCTGTGCTACTTCTTTCCAATCGAATACACGGTCTACTACAGGCTGTAATTGTCCCGAATGGAAATAAGGAATTGAAGAATCAGAAAAATCTTTTGTCAATCGGATTTGATAATCTAAAGTACGGGAACGCAGCGTAGAACCCATTACTTTTAACCTTTTGCCTATAATTTTTCGCAGATCTATTTCACTTACAGGGCCACTTCCCATTAATGCCAGCATGACTAGCCGGCCATCTAATGACAAACTATTAATATTAAATTTAAAATATGGCCCACCAATAAAATCAACTACAATATGTACTCCTTTACCTGAAGTTTTTGCTTTAACATATTCCTCAAAAGAAGTGGTTTTATAGTCAATGATGTGATCGGCACCTAATTTTCGGCATATATCATGCTTTCCTGCAGATGCCGTGACAAATACTTCGGCATTAAAAGTTTTGGCTAACTGAATAGCCGCAGACCCTACTCCACTGGCTCCTGCGTGAATCAACACGCGTTCAGTTTCTTGAATACCAGCTAACCATACCAGTGCCTGATAAGCTGTTAAAAACACCTCTGGGATAGCGGCTGCCTGTTCGAAGGTTAAGTAATCAGGCTTAGGCAATGCCATATCTTCATGGATAACTGTATATTCCGCATAACCACCACCAGGTAATAGCCCCATTATGTGATCACCCACTTTCCATTTTGTGCAGCTTTTTCCTACCTCTGCTACAGTGCCTGATATTTCCAATCCCAATAATTCACTTGCACCTGCAGGAGGAGGGTATTTGCCCTTTCGTTGCAAAATATCTGCCCTGTTTACACCAGCGGCTTCAACCTTTATGAGTATTTCATTTGCAGATGGTTTGGGCTGTGGGTAAACACCAATAAAAAGATTTTCCACTTCTCCCGGGGACTGTACTAAAATAGCTCTCATGTCTTGTTTGTTGGTTGAAATTGTGCTCATTTTTTAAAGGTGAGCAAGCATAAAAAAATCAGTTCCTGAGGTTCATCTCATCGCGAATCTTAGCGGCTTTTTCATAATCCTCTTTTTCAATTGCTTTTGATAACATCTCCTGCAATTTCTCGAATGACAGATCTTTCAATTGTTCATTGAATGATTTTTTCGAGGATGAAGAGGTTGATGGTTCTTTTTTCACTTTTGATTTTACTGTAGGCTCCTTTTCTTCTTCCCCTTCTTCAGACAAAACAATACCTGCTTCTGACAAAATGGTTTCGTACGTAAAAAACGGGGCATTGAATCTAAGGCCGATAGCAATGGCGTCTGAAGGACGTGCATCAATTTCTGTTGTATTTATGCCGTCGTCACAAATAATTTTTGCAAAAAACACTCCTTCTTTAAGATCTGATATGATTACTTCTTTGACAGTAAAATTAAAAGAATTGGCAAATGACTTAAATAAATCGTGCGTCATTGGCCGGTTGGGGATAATTTTTTCAATTTCTATCGCAATTGCCTGTGCTTCAAACATCCCAATGATAATGGGTAGTCTTCTGTTGCTTCCTACTTCACCTAATACCAATGCAAAAGACCCAGATTGGGATTGACTTGATGATAATCCTAATATTTCCAGTTTAATTTTATCCACGAATTTCGCTCCTTTTTGTAATGCACAAATATATGAACTTATCTATTTAATTTTATCTTTTGTGTTTTGTTCAGAGACAAGTTCATTAACATCAACTAAAATAAAAAACCACCTGATTGTAAACAGATATAGTGACAATATTATAAAAATCTTTTTAACTTTCTCAACAATATAACTGTAATTTCATTATTTTGCAGCAGAGAATCTTATTTGAACCCTATTTGACAAAATTATGCCACTTGAAAGACTGAAAAGTTTGCTTCAATTATTAGAACAAGAACCTACGGATCCATTTATTATTTATGCCATCGCTTTAGAATATCAAAAATTTGAACCGGAACGTGCTATACATTATTATGAGCTTTTAATGAATAAACATGAGAATTATCTGCCCACCTATTATCAAGCGGCCACCTTATATTCTGAATTAGGTGAAAATGAAAAGGCAAGGAGTGCTTATGAAAAGGGGATCAAGATAGCAGCATCCCAGCAGAATATGCATACTCAGTTAGAACTTCAGAATGCATATCACAACCACCTTTTGGAAGATTAAGCAACATTAATAATACGTGCCGTCATCGGGCATGATCACCCAAAGAATGATATAAACAAGTATACCAGGAAACCCAATACTTAATACCGAGAGGACAACATATAAAATCCTGATCAAAGTAGGATCCCAACCCAACCATTCACCAATACCAGCACACACTCCGGCTATCATCTTATTCCTTGAACGTGTTAATCTATTTTTTACCATCATCTCAAATGTTTTAATAAATGAATCCAATAAGGATGCCAAATGTTAAATCATTGAAATTTAGCTTTATTCAAAGAAAAGAAAATGAATAAATGTACAAAAACGAACGAAATTTGATTATGTCCAACAATTGGATGGATTGCTGGGGTTGAAAATGATCACACTATTTCAAATTTGGCAAAGTAAATGTAAATGTAGCCCCACGACCTACATTGGATGAAACGGTAATACTTCCATCAAGCGTTTCGATAGTTTCTTTGACGATATATAATCCTAAGCCTGATCCTGCTTCTTCTTCTGACGCCCTGTAAAACATGTTGAAGATCTTTTCCAAATGTACATCAGGAATTCCCTGCCCGTTATCGCTCACGACAATTGTCGCAAATTTATCCTTCACCACTACAGTAACTTCCACGAAAGCTTCTCTTACTGTAGCACTGTACACAATGGAATTGGAAATAATATTGTATAGAATGATCTTCAACCTGCGCAAATCGGTATAAAAATCATCGTTGGATTCCACATGAATCCTTCTCTCAACAGACGAGCTTTTTTTGAGATATTGCAGATCGTTAAATATTTCTCCCAGTAGTTTTTCGAATTCTATCTTATCCCGGTTTACAATCAACCGCTTATTCCTGGAATAGTTGATGATGTCCTGAATAAAGCTATCCAGTTTTCTGATGCTCTTTTCCATCATATTCAGGCAGCTATTCCGTTCGACTTCAGTTTTCTCCATTTTGGCTATCCCGATCAAACCCAGAATGGACAACAAAGGAGCGCGCAAATCATGAGAAGCACTATATACAAACCGGTCTAATTCGGTATTTACTTTTTTCAGCTCTTCGTTTTGCTTTTTTACCTTGAAATCAGTTTCTTTTATACTACTAATATTTCTGATCGCCCCATCATAAAACTCATTGCCCTTATGATCGACTACTTTACTACTGGTAATCAATCCCCAAAAGTAAGTGCCGTCTTTTTTCTTGAATTTAATTTCAATATTGGTAATTCTGCCATCATCTTTTACGGTTTTTAGCAGCCGGCTTCTGTCATCCTGGTTCCAATACAGATTGCCAAATGTTAAAGCACTCACCTCTTCTTCACTGGTATAACCGAACATTTCCACGAAAGCAGGATTTACATAAATGATCTGACCATCTTCATTGCTTCGATAAATGGCTTCTTTAATATTGTGATTGATAGAAGCTAATAATTGCTGGCTCCGCAAAAGGGTTTGTTCAGCTTCTTTTTGCATTGTGATTTCCCTGATAAATACAGAAAAACCGGATACCTCTTTGTTCTTGTTCCAAATAGGATTAAACGAAATTTCAAAAAAAGCTTTTCTACTGTCAATTAACCGGGTTTCGATTAATTCAAAGGTTTCTCCTTTTAATGCCCGGTCATAAAATGGTTTCCAGTAACTTACAATATCATCATGAAGTCCGGCCAAGACATTGTCTCCTGGCTTTATTTCATCATTATAATTCTCCTTGATAAAATCTTTATAGGCAGAATTGGCTACCAATAGATTATAATTTTTATCGACCGAACAAATAAGATCTTTGGTATTTTCGATGAGGGATGATAAGCTGGCCTCTTTATCAGCAATAGTTTTCGTCCTTTCTTCCACCTTCACTTCCAAACTTTTATTCAGGTCTTTCAACTCTTCTACCATTTCGAATACATCCTGCTGCAATAGCGATACAGAATTATATAAGTCGAAAAATTCATCTTCCTCATTCTCAATTTCAATAGGCGATGGTTTAAAGTCTTCATCCCATGTTATGCGGCTGACTACCTCAAATAATTTATTGATCTTTTCATTATGACCATTCTTTACAGCTATATTCTCCTGCTGAAGCTTCAGGATGATATTTATGAGCTCCTTCTTGCTCAGATCATTGAAATTTTTTGCCGGATCGTTTTTTAATACCTTATTCTCGTTGACCGGTTTAGATGCCTTTTTGCTAAAAATGATCCTTAAAGCTTCATCTACATTGTCTACGGATTTATAAACCGTTGACCTATTGGGCCGAAACAAAAAATACATTTTGTAGACAAGCTTGAGGGATTTGGAAAACACCATATAAACATCTTCCCAATTGGCATTGAGGTCTTTCCCAATCTTTTCCAGCAGTTTTTTAGCAGATCTTTGAATATCAGTAACTTCTGAATAATCCAGGATCAATTTAAGTTTTTGCTCTCCTGCATATATTATCGCTTTTTTCAAAACATTGGCCTGCAGATAAATGTGTTTATCCATCAGATAACCATTTGCCTTTACTACGACAATACTGTTATTCACAATAAAAATATTATGCCTGTATTTATTGTCGAAATCTTTAACGTTCCAGTCATCTGCGCTTTCCACGTTGAGCCGGTCGCCTTCGAAATACATAAAACTTTTTTGTAGAATTTGCTGGTTCTCTTTTCCATTATCCTTTTCGAACCACATTTCATTGTTATTGAATCTTTTCTGAAATATCATTTTCACAGCACTTTTTTCTGTACTATGAAAGCTGATCGGTGCATTACGCATAATTTTATTATAATAAGCTCCCAAAGAGAATAAAAAATGATTGGTACTGACTACGGTTATGTATCTGACAAAAGGGTGGTCGTAATACCTTGTCAGGAATTTCGATAATAATTTTTTGGATCGGTAGTCTATGGCGGTCAGGTTTCTGGCTTCAATAAGCATATAAAAGCTTTTATTGAATCCATCAAGGGTTATATTTTGAGAAACAGCTTCATTCAGCTTTTCAATCAATTGGATGGAATCGGGATAGGTTAGTTTGCCAGACAGGATAATTTTCAACAGGTACTGATCCAATAAGATACAACTTGCGGCAAAACCCTTTCCGGGATTTTGAAAAATCAGATCCTCCTCATTGTGCTGTTTATCTAAAATATCCAGACGCATCTTAAAATTTACATTTGGCAGGCACAGATATTCCCCTATCTTTCTTTTTGAACCTGTAAATTAGAAAATAAATTTGTTATATTAAAATTCCTAGATAAAAAAATGCAAAATAAAGTAATTACCAGTTCTACCAATAAATACTAATCTCCTGAATCATAAGCATTTCCACAGATATGAAGTGTAATATTTTTTCAAAATTACACAAAATAATTGATTCAATATCTTTTTGCGAGTTAAATAACGGTGAGACTGGATATTATCCTGATGTAATTTTTTAGGTGATTTAATAAATCAGGAATTGATTATAATGTATGAGAAAGTGCCTAAATTTGGTTATATAAAAATATCGCGATTATGAAAAAACAATTATGGATAATAACCTTTGTGGTGGTTTTCTTTTCGACTGCATTTACATCAACTAACCAGCTTCTACCGACCTCGCTTCAAATCACTGTACGAAATGATTTGGGCAACCCTGTACCCGAAGCGTTGATCCTTTTATACGCTACAGAAGATGATTATGAAAATGGAGAAAATGCCGTAACAGATAGCACGTATACAAACCAGAAAGGACAGGCAAGAATAAAGGATTTACACCCAATGTCTTACTTTATTGATGTTAAGAAGGACGATCTTAGCAATGATGGAGGCGGTGTAAAATTAAAGAGACTTGACAAAGGCAAGTTAAATAAAGTTACTGTTATTATTCAATAAAACTGAATCATAATAACTCTATCGATAGGAAATTTCACTTTCTATCGATAGAGCATCAATTTTTTAATCTACTTATGAAGCTCCTGGAATTTACAGAGCATGGTATTTTTTGTAGTCAAGCGGGTGTATACATCGACCCCTGGAAACCTGTAGATAAGGCTATTGTTACACACGGACACTCGGATCATGCCCGACCGGGCAATAAATATTATCTCTGTCATAAAGATACAGCTCCTGTTATTAAGTGGCGTTTAGGTGCTGAACACACACAAAAAATGAATTATTTGGAACCCATTTACATCAATGGTGTAGAAATTTCATTACACCCTGCCGGACATATTATTGGTTCATCCCAGGTAAGAGTAGCATATAAAGGAGAAGTTTGGGTGGTTTCGGGTGATTACAAGTTGGAAAATGATGGCTTGTCAACACCTTTTGAACCAGTAAAATGTGATGTTTTTATCACTGAATCAACTTTTGGACTGCCAGTATATAAATGGCGACCACAAGAGGAAATCTTTGCAGAGATTAATTCATGGTGGGAACAAAACAAGAAAAATGGGTTGACTTCGGTATTGACTGGATATTCTTTAGGGAAAGCACAGCGTTTATTGCACCAGATCAACAGGGATATAGGGCCGATATATTTGCATGGTGCAATTTATAATATCAATCGGGTATTAATTGACTCGGGTGTTGGCATTTCTGATATGCCCAGGGTTTTGCCCGAAATGAAAAAGGAGGACTTTCAGCATGCTCTTATTATTGCCCCTCCTTCTGCGCTTAACTCCCCATGGATGAAAAAATTTTATCCATATGTAACAGCAACAGCATCAGGATGGATGAGTTTAAGAGGCACTCGCAGAAGGCGATCAGTGGACAGGGGTTTTGCTATATCTGATCATGCAGACTGGGATGGACTGAATCAAGCAATAAAAGCAACAGGTGCACAAAAAATTATCATCACCCATGGATATCGGAATACTTTTGCCCGTTGGTTGAGGGAAAACAACTATGATGCTCAGATAGAAGATACCCAATTTGAAGGGGAATTAACAGAAATTGGTGAATCGCAATTGAAGGAGGAGAAAGAATGAAGCAATTCGCCCAACTGTTTACCGCCCTTGACCAAACTACCAAAACTACGTTAAAGGTAGAAGCATTGGTCAGTTATTTTCAGATAGCTAATGACCATGATAAACTTTGGGCAATCGCTTTACTTAACAACAAACGCCCTAAACGAACGATCAGATTAAACCTGCTGAAAGAATGGATTGCAGAACTCAGTAAGATTCCACTTTGGCTATTCGAAGATTCTTATCATGTGGTAGGTGATCTTGCGGAAACACTTGCTTTGCTTCACCCTGTGAAATCCCGCACTCAGGATCATTCCTTGTCCTTTTGGATGGAATATATTCAGCAATTGGAGTCACTTAATGAAGCACAAAAGAAAGAAAAACTTCTTTTTGCCTGGAGTTCGATGGATCAAATGGAAAGGTTTGTTTTTAATAAACTTATCACCGGGGAATTTCGGATAGGTGTATCACAAAAACTCTTGATAAAAGCACTTGCTAAAGTAGTGAAACTTGAGGAAAACATTCTGGCTCATCGTATTGCCGGCAAATGGATACCGCAGGATGTGGATTATCAAGAGTTGATATTTGGTGAAAACCCATTGGATGATTTATCGAAACCTTATCCTTTTTTTCTAGCTTACACTCTGGATAAAGAGGTGGGGGATTTGGGATCACCAGATGAGTGGTTTGCTGAACGAAAGTGGGATGGGATCAGGGGGCAGTTGATTTTTCGTAAAGGAAAATTATTTGTTTGGTCCAGGGGTGAAGAGTTGGTTACTGATATGTTTCCGGAATATCATGTACTGGAAACCAGCCTTCCTGATGGTTTAGTGATAGATGGGGAAATCCTCGCTTTTGAAAATAACCGCCCTTTGTCATTTAATTCCCTGCAAACCAGAATTGGAAGAAAAAATGTAACCTCAAATATTATCAAAAAAGCCCCAGTAGTATTAATGGCTTATGATCTTTTAGAGTATAACAATCAAGACATTCGGTCAATGCCGCTTCACGAAAGAAGGATTTTGTTGCAAAAGGTAGTACAGGATACGGCATCTCCGGTATTAATCATTTCAGAAACCTTGGAATTTACCAGTTGGAATACTTTGGCTGCTGAAAGGTCTCAATCTAGAAAATACCATTGTGAAGGTTTGATGCTGAAGCGAAAAGCTTCTGTATATCAAACCGGTAGGAAAAAAGGTGATTGGTGGAAATGGAAAATTGATCCGCTAACTGTGGATGCTGTCCTGATTTATGCCATGCGTGGTCATGGTCGTAGGGCCAATCTTTATTCTGATTACACGTTTGCGGTCTGGGATGGTGAGGATTTAGTTCCTTTTGCCAAAGCTTACTCAGGTCTTACCGATGAAGAAATAAAACAGGTGGATCAGTATGTAAAAAAGAATACCATTGATCGTTTTGGGCCTGTCCGTAGTGTGGTTCCGAAATATGTGTTTGAACTGGCTTTTGAAGGCATTCAAAAATCAACCAGACATAAATCGGGAGTGGCATTAAGATTCCCACGAATAAACCGGTGGCGACATGATAAATCAATTAATGAAGCGAATTCCCTAGCTGATCTGCATCAACTTTTGGAAATAATTTCTTAGTATTAGGGCTTACCAACCATTCTTTATTTGAATTGCGAATTATGAGTTCTGATATGCGATTTGAGATTTAATACATTATATAATATTTACCTCCGGCTCCAGATGTATGCCGAATGTTTCTAATACTGATTGTTGGATTCCTTCTGCTATGTTTAGAATTTCCCTTCCTGTTGCATTACCGTAGTTTACAAGAATGAGCGCATGCTTTTCGTGAACACCAGCATCATTTATTCTTTTTCCTTTCCAGCCACATTGCTCAATTAACCAAGCCGCTGGGATTTTTACATTGCCCTTCTGATCAGGATATCCGGGTATTTCCGGAAATTTATTTTTTAACTGAAGATATAGTTCTTCGCTAATGGTTGGGTTTTTGAAAAAACTACCCGCATTTCCTATTTCTTCCGGATTGGGCAACTTGCTCTGGCGGATTGCAATCACCACATCACTGATCATTTTTATATTAATCTCTTCTAACTTATGTGTCCCAATGGCTTCTTTTAACGCATTATAAGTCACATTAACAACTGGATTTTTTAATAAGCGCAGGGTTACTGAAGTAATGATGAACTTACCTTTATAAATATTTTTAAAAACACTGACCCTGTAACCAAAATCACATTCATCAAGAGAAAAAACCCGAAATTCACTATTTTCTATATTATATGCTTCCAAGGAATGGAATACTTCTTTCAATTCAACGCCATATGCCCCAATATTTTGCATGGGAGCCGCTCCCACAGTGCCCGGGATCAAGCTAAGATTTTCAATCCCTCCATAACCAGCCTCCACGCTTTTTAACACTACCTGATGCCACTCTTCACCTGCACCAATATTTACCCAAACATGTTGGTCATCTTCTTTTACTATTTCAAATCCGGAAATTTTTATCCGGATGGTCAAACCATCAAAATCTTTTGTAAATAAAAGATTACTACCTCCCCCCAAAATTAACAGTGGGAGATGATGGGTTTTTGCAAAGTTTACTGCCTCGGATACCTCCTCAAGATTATGAACTTCAATTAAATAACGGCTATTTGCTTTTATTCCAAAAGTGTTTAATCTTTTTAGATTATGATTCTCTTCTATTCGCATATGTAAATCCCATTACAACTGTAATATTAAGAGGAGTTAAAAAATAAAACAAAGTATTATTCACAATATGAGGTTTAAATAATTAGATCACATATTGTACTTTTAAATAGAAAAATAACGATTTCCTATTTTTTCAGAATCCTAAATTCCACCCTCCGGTTCATCTGACGGCCTTCATCGGTGATATTGTCGGCAACAGGTTCATGTTTGCCATAACCAACTGCCACTACCTTAGTGCCATCTACTTTTTTCTGAAGTAAATACTGCCTTACTGCCTCTGCCCTAGACTGTGACAATTTTTGGTTATAATCATCCGAACCGATACCATCGGTATGACCGGCTATTTCGATGCTGATGCCAGGATAATCTGAAAATATTTTTAACAACCGGTTTAGCTCAGAAAAAGATTCACTGCGAAGGTTGGACTTATTGAAATCGAAGAAAATATTGTTGAGCGTAAGTGATTGACCAGCCTCAATGGGTACTACATATAAATCCTTATAAACTACCTGATTGATACTAAATGCAGAAGTATTGATATTCTGGTTTATTGGAATGTAATCTTCTGCGTTTGCATAGAACCCGAATTTTTGGTTAAGTGGTAATACGGTTTCGTAAAAACACTCTTCACCTACTGTAGAAATTCTCTTAAATTCGGTACCTGTGGATAAATGTTCGAAAACCACATCAGATGAAACTGGTTCACCGGTATGCTTATTATACACATGACCCTGGAGAATGATTTTTTCGCATTCGGCTTTTCCCAGTTCATACAATTGTTTTACTTCTACCGCGGTTAATGCCCTATTGTAAATCCTTACCTCATCAATATGCCCTCTGAATGGACGGTTTTTACGTTCTACCTGCCGTCCGATTTTTAATGTCATAGCAGAATTTAGGTTGATTCCATTACCCGTCTGTGTGCCACGGTTGTCAATACGGCCATCGATATAAATTTCCATTTCACGGTTCTTTTTCCAGGTGCCCACTACATGAAACCATGTTTCCGGCATCAACATCGACCCTGAAAATAAACCTTCTTCCATTTTGCTATAATCACCAACAGCCATGACCACCTTGTAATTTTCATTCAGCCATAAGCCAAAATGATCTTTTACAGGATCGAAACCCCATTTGCCTACAATCGTCCCGAATTCATTTTTACGCATAAATTTTGGTTTGATCCATGCCGAAATCGTTAGGCCGGAATAATTTCCGTTTAAGACCTTATCATTACCGCAGTCAATATAGTCAGATTCACCATTGAAGTAATATGCTTGGTCACCACATCTTTCATCAGAGATCTGAGCTCCATGAATTTTACCATGATTGTTGCCTACCACATCACGTGCATCGCCATTAAATGGGAAATAAGCAATTAAACCCCTTGAGAGGTTTACTGTATTTCCAGTTGGTGTCTGGCCATAACTTTCACATAAGTATAGTATTAAGAATAGGGATAACATCCATGTTCTTCGCATAGCTTTTTTATTAATGTTTAAAATTTTATGATCAGAAGCAGCTCAAAGATCCTGCTGGTCAGGGGTCTCTGAGAACTTCATCAGAATGCTCTTTTTAATTTGACATTGGCTGACACAATGTTCGAAATGTTACCAGCCTTATCTCTAAATTTCACAAAAACTTGTTTATCTCCATCTTCACCAGGCAGAATAAAACTCATCTGTGTAGCATATGCTATCCAGCGTCCATCTTTAAATTCCGAATCTGATGCAATCATCATTTCATCCGCTCCGTTTGCCTCAATGTTCAATGTAATTTGTTTATTCTGGGCATTGGTCCATTCCTCTCCATCATTAATTACCAATCTAACCGGAACAGGTGGATGAATATCAGAAATGATTTTATCACTAACTACAGCACTTTCATTTCCTGCTTCATCTCTGAATTTTACAAAAACCTCTTTTTCTCCATCTTCACCCTTTAAAACAAAATCCTTTTGCGGTTGAAACGCTTCCCATTTGGCATCTGAAAATGACCGATCCTGGCTGATGATCATTTCTTTGCCTTCCACCACACTCAATTTCAGCCTGACCATTCTATCCTTCCGGCTGGTATATACGGAGTCGTCGTTTATTA
>JAEWLI010000208.1 GCA_023393375.1 Bacteroidota bacterium | reverse complement strand
ATCCAATATAGGTAGTTTATCTGACAGGAGGATACTAGTGGGAGATGTTTTAAAATGGCCTGAAAATTGTAAAAAGCGATATAATTTAATGTATATTGACTAAAAATGAAGAACAGTAAATCAATTTTATATTTAGAAGTGTTACATTTTAAGATTTTGTGTATTAACAGTATAATGAATTGGCTATAATGACATTGATTTCAATATCATCATAAGGAAGAGGGAAAAAGGATAAATTACATTTATTTACAAAATGGGAAAATTAGATAACATACAGGAAGGCCTTTACTACACAGATGGTGCGAATCTGTTGGAAATAACAGCATTGATGCCATCGCGTCCTGATACATTTCTGGCATTGTCTGATTCAGGAGAGGAAGTCAGAATAAAAAGGGACAAACTTTACAGGATCAAGCTTGATGAAGATTGGTTGAATAAGCTCAATATGATACTGAATAGAGAAATATATAAAGATGACGAGGTAAGCGTTTTATTAAAAAAATCAGGAGCCTCTTACCATCTTGAGATCAATAATTTGAAAGAAGGTGTGTTGAAAAGAAAAATGGCACTGACAGTAGATGAACTGCAAAATCAAGTGGCCAAATTCACAGGGTCAGTTCCGAGAATAAAAAAATAACAAATAGTCATAACCGACTGGATATCAATACATTAAATTGCTTCACTTAATGTAATTTACAGGTTGGTTTAATTCATTTAGGATTCTTGATATTTCATGTCATCAAAAAGAATAGCAGTGATCGGAGGGGGCGCAGCAGGTTTTTTTGCTGCTATAAACATCGCCGAAAAAAATGAAGGTGACAAGATATATATATATGAAAAAACCGGTAAGCTGCTACAGAAGGTCAAAATCTCAGGAGGTGGCCGATGCAACCTTACCAATGCCTGTTTTTCACCTAAGGAACTGATCAAAAATTATCCACGGGGTGGAAAAAAATTGTTGCCAGTTTTTAAGCGTTTTCAACCACGAGATACCATTGAATGGTTTCAAAAACGAGGAGTCAAACTCAAAACAGAGGCTGATAACAGGGTTTTTCCGCAATCCGATCAGTCTCAATCTGTTATTGATTGTTTTCTCAGTCTGGCTGAGCACCATCGTATACAGATATGTCTGCACCATGACGTAACTGGGTTAATTCCACCTAATGAATACAACGAATCCTGGGAAGTGGAATTTAGAACTCAGATCAAATCAAAATTTGACAAGGTTATCATTGCTACAGGAGGCATTCCTTCCATGTGGAAAATCCTTTCTAAACTTGGTCATAACATTGTTCCACCGGTTCCTTCACTGTTTACATTCCATATAGAAGACAGCAGGATTAAAGATTTACAGGGAATTTCCTTTCCTAATGTGAAATGCCGAATCACAGGGACCAAAATAGAAACGGAAGGGCCGGCTTTAATTACCCACTGGGGATTAAGCGGGCCTGCTATTCTAAAGTTGTCCTCATTCGCTGCCCGTGAATTATCTGAAAAAAATTATCAATTTGATCTCACCTCTAATTTTTCCCCTGATGAGAATTTTGACAGCGTTCGGGATCATTTACTAAAATTAAAAGAACCCTATAAAAAACAATTGTTAAAAAATCAAACCCCTTTTTCTCTTCCTGTCAGATATTGGAAAAACCTTCTTGTAAATGTCGGATTTCCGGAGAGTTTTCGCTGGATGGATTTATCGGGTAAATATCTTAACAAGCTGACAGAAGAAATTTCAAATGCTGTTTTTCATGTGAATGGTAAAAGTACGTTCAAAGAGGAATTTGTTACTTGCGGGGGTGTTGATTTAAATGAAATTGACTTCAATAACATGGAAAGTAAGCTGTTTTCAGGATTGTATTTTTCCGGGGAAGTCCTTGATATTGACGCAATTACCGGGGGGTTTAATTTTCAAGCTGCATGGACTACTGCCTATGTGATTTCTAAAGAAATTTCATAAAAAATTCTTCTAAATGTTGGTTATGTCAAGGAACCATGTTAATATAGTGTATTCAAAAAAACTTACATACTGGATTACGCGATGATGGGCAGGTTTTTGAAAACAAATACTCCTTTTAAGAGTCTAATAAGCAAAAACCTAGATTTTTATTATTATTAATTATATTTTTTTCTTACATTTGTTAATCAATTGACATATCAAATAAAGCTATGTATTTACCTTACGATCCCGAATATTCTCAAAAATTTTTATACTTGTTGGAAATGACCAATAAGAACGCCAGGAAGTATATTCATGCTCATTTTAAGAGGATGAATATCGATATTACCTATGATCAATGGCAGGTATTAAAAGAAGTAGCATTGAACGAAAACAAGATAAACCAAAAGGTGCTAGCATTCTCCCTAACAAAAGATGACGCATCGGTAATGCGAATCCTGGAGATACTGACGCAGAACGATTATGTAATAAAAGAGAAACAGGAAGACGACAGAAGGTTTTCCACTTTGAGACTCACAGAAAAAGGAAGGGCTTTTTATGAACAACATCATGATGCCATCAATAAAATACATGACCGGATTTTCTGGGGTTTTACAGAAGGAGAAATAAAAATCGTAGAGTCAGTATTAAAGAAAACCCATAAGAATTTCGCTTACTAAGCATACGTTTGTATGATTAACCTCAACCTGCCAGTTTGTGATCTGAAGATCAGAGAAACAGACCATAAACCGGAAGTATTTGATATTATCCGTAAAAAATATATCCAACTGACTGAAGAGGAGTGGGTCAGGCAACATTTTGTCCATTTCCTGATATTTAAATTGAATTATCCAAAAACCTTGATTTCTCTTGAAAGTGGGTTGAAATACAATCAGTTGAAAAAAAGGACGGATATCGTGGTTTATAGCCGGTCAGGGGAACCTTTTATGGTTGTAGAATGCAAATCACCGATAGTGAAAATATCCCCAAATGTATTTATGCAAGCGGCATGTTACAACACAGTATTAAAAGCAGGGTTTCTGGTAACTACCAATGGGCTTGTACATTATTGTTGTAAGATCAATCACGAAGAAAAAACAGCGGAATTCCAACAGGAACTGCCAGGATATGTCATTTAACAATTAATAATTACAATGAAATGCCTTTTATTCTTCTGAAAAGCGTTAATGCATGAGAATCGGTCAGACTACTGATAAAATCAAGACATAACCGTAGGGAAAGATATAAATCGGTTTCTTCTGATAATGCAAGCCTGATATCCTCAGGCATCATTCTGATCATAGTTTTATCTCTGGCCTTCCCATCTTTTTTGATAGCACCTGCGTATACTGCAGGAATGTATGCACTTAATAGGCCATCTAAAACCTCAAATCCTGCCACTTCTGTTTCGATCACAGATACTGACCGATAAATTTGTTCTATGGATAGGCTGATGATATCTTTTAAAATTGGGTTTGCGTTGATCACTTCAGTCAGAGCCCGATCAAAATTTCCTTCAAGAATGTCTTTTTCGGTATCAAGAAACACTTGAACACATTGTTCAATCAAAACTCCGATTGCCATAGCCCGTAATGCACCCGTTTTTTCTCTTGTGGATGGTATTTTTTCCAATTTTGCAGGGTTAAATTTTTCCCCGATAATCGCACCAAGCAGATCTTTGTAAACAAAAAATGGGATCAGTCCCGTATTGCAACCATCTTCCAAATCAATTATATGGTAACAAATGTCATCAGCAGCTTCTACCAAAAAAGCCAGCGGATGCCTTGCCCACAGCGTTTGATCAGGTGTAAGTGAATGTAAACCTGTTTCATTGGCTAGCTCATGAAATATCTCTTTTTCTGTCTGAAAATACCCGAATTTTTTCTGGCTTTTTCTATTCTTATCCGGATTCTGAAGTGACGAATTTCTGGGGTATTTTGTAAATGCTGCCAGAGTGGCAAATGTCAGCCTCAAGCCTTGGTACTGATTTTTATTCAGAATCCTAAAACCCTGGGCATTACCTTCAAAACTGATCAGATCATGCCACTCATCAAGGGTCAATAACTCTTTGATGAAAGTACCTTTATTGTTGCTTTTGAAAAAATCAGAAATAGCAGCTTCTCCCGAATGTCCAAATGGCGGATTGCCCAAGTCATGAGCCAGAGAAGCAGCGGATACTATTGCTCCGAAATCATTAGGTGTAATGCCATATTTGGATTATTCCTGATAACGCTGTACAATTATTTCTCCAACTCTTTTTCCAAGAGAACGACCCACACTCGATACTTCCAAACTGTGGGTAAGGCGGGTGTGCACAAAATCGTGTTTGGGAAGGGGGAATACCTGGGTTTTATCCTGAAGCATCCGGAATGGAGAAGAAAAAACAATGCGATCAAAATCCTGCTCAAAAGCACTTCTGGAGGGATTAAACGTAAAAGTTTTTTCTCCCGGCCGACGAGCAGATAATAATTGAAACCAGTTAGTCATTTTGTTTTTACCAGATTTATACCTTGGTTATATTCCCGGTATCTCCCTGTAATCTCAGGAACAAGAGGTCTATTTGTCAACTTATTTAGATAATTCTTCGAGATTTTTTTTAGCCAATGTAAAATCGGGGGCTGCAGTTAATGCTTTATTAAAGAAACCTTTCGCCTCCTCGTTTTTACCTTCTTTCTTGCTGATCAATCCCATTAAATTGTAAATAGAAGCTTTCATGGGCACCTCAACCTGTTTTTGATTTTCGGTATTAAAAACCAATGTGGCTTCATCTGTATCTTTGCGCTCCAACAG
>JAEWLI010000082.1 GCA_023393375.1 Bacteroidota bacterium | reverse complement strand
TGAAAAAGATTGTATTCATTGGTCACTTCTGCAATGTCTATCAGATGATAGGGGATCGGATTTCCATCTACCTCATAATCTTTCAGATCTTTTCCTGTTCCAATATCCAGTCCTTTGTATACCTGTCTCGAATCGGCACTGATTATTTCACCTTTCAGATGATGGGCAAGATGTGCAGCCAGAAGTGTTTTACCTGTTGCCGTTGGGCCAAGTATGGTGATCAGGTCAGGCATTCCTGTTATAACAAATCGAAGAGGTTTTTCACTCCCATTTGTTTATTTACTGTAAACCCTTCTCCATATTCTACGCCCACCGCATGCCCAAATTCCCTGGCACGGCAATGTAAAAAATCCAGAAACCCATGCTTTGAAATGAAAGTTTCAGGTTCTTTGCTATCAGCATCATAAAATTGTGATTTAAATGCTTTAATGGCGGCAAGCTTTTTGTCCCAAAACCCAGTAATATCTACCACAATATCAGGTTGAATGTAATTATTTTGGATATAATGATATACCGCATACGGTCTCCAGGCTTTCTGCTCAATATTTTCATCAGTCGTCTGGATTTTAGCTAATCCAGACAAAAAACAAGCGTCACGGGCAAGATCAGCACCAGTGCCATGGTCGGTATGGCGGTCAGTTATGGCATTTGCCAATACAATATCCGGTTGATATTTACGAATGACACGAATTACTTCCAGCTGATGGGCTTCATCATTTTGATAGAAGCCATCCCTGAACCCTAAATTTTCCCTAACAGATAATCCTAATATTTCAGCAGCTTTTAATGCTTCCGCTTGTCGCAATTCAGGATTCCCCCGGGTGCCAAGTTCACCTCTTGTGAAATCAACTACACCAACTTTCTTATTTTGTGCAATATGGCTAAGGATTGTTCCGGCACAGGAAATTTCAGCATCATCCGGATGTGATGCCATTACCAATATATCCAATTTCATGATTCTTGTAATTATTGAAGGTTTTTACATAATAGCACCTTCATTTTTAATCAGCTAACTCTACTTCCTTTTCTGCTAAAAATCTTTCAGCATCCAATGCGGCCATACATCCGGTACCCGCCGCTGTTACTGCCTGCCTGTACACATGATCCTGTGCGTCACCTGATGCGAATACACCTTCTATATTTGTTCTTGTAGTTCCTGGTATGGTTTTAATATAGCCGTTTTCATCCATATCCAGATAATTTTTGAAAATTTCTGTATTAGGTTTATGTCCAATCGCCACAAAAAACCCTTTAACAGGAATCTCTTTTTTCTCACCCGTAATGGTGTTGACCACTCGCACACCTTCAACTTCTCTGTCACCTAAAATTTCATCCGTTTGCGAATTCCAAAGGATTTCAATGTTTTTTGCATTAAAAACCCTTCTTTGCATGATTTTGGAAGCTCGCATTTCATCACGACGAACGATCATGTATACCTTATTACACATTTTTGACAAATAACTGGCTTCTTCACAAGCGGTGTCCCCTCCACCTACTATTGCCACGTCCATTCCCCGGAAAAAGAACCCATCACAAACGGCACATGCTGACACTCCCTGACCATTTAATTTTTGTTCGGAAGGAATTCCCAGCCATTTAGCACTTGCCCCTGTAGCGATAATCACCGCGTTCGCAGTAATTTCATGTGTTTCATCTATCACTACTTTCAATGGATAAGATGAAAAATCGACAGATGTTGCCAAGCCATAACGGTTGTCTGTACCAAAACGCTCTGCTTGCTTCTGGAAATCCATCATCATTTCAGGTCCGACTATTCCGTCAGGATATCCTGGAAAGTTTTCTACATCGGAAGTGATGGTAAGTTGACCACCTGGTTGACCACCTTGATAAAGTACAGGCTTTAAACCAGCCCTGGCTACATATATTGCAGCAGTGTATCCGGCAGGACCGGAACCTAAAATAAGAACATTTACTTCCTCTTGTGTCATATGTTTATTAGTATTATTTGATTCTGTGTACTGATAATATTGTGCCAGTTAAGAGAATGGGATGAATTTACAAATTTTATTGACAAAACGACCTGACAAAATTACAATTCTTTATCATTTATGTCTTTTAAAAAGTTATATTTTTAAAGAAGTGTTAGTATAAGCAAATAATAAAGGATTAAGTAAGCTGAAATCTTGTTCTTATATATATAAATAAGATAAATCTACCATCTTCCAAATTTGAAAAACCTTTCCAAACCGATATGAGCAGCGTAAATTTCGTGGCTTCTCTTACCAGTTCGATAATAGTTGCATCAAGCAATGTGGCACCCCCTAAAATCTTTTCAGAACCCCGTCAAGAAATGTTTCTCCTCTTAAATTTTTTGGGGCCCCAGCAGGTGATTTTGGTAATTCTTAAACTATTAGGTTATACTGTGGAATTTTATTGAGGCTGTTCCATATGATATTAGTTAAATCATAACAAATAAAGGTGTGTGTCGGGTAAAAAAGCAAACCAGCAGATAATCACCTGCTGGATGCATCAAATGTAATACAAACGACAATTTAAAGTGATACTGCAATTAGCTTATTGCTGATTGCCAGTGTAAATTTCCAATATTCTTTTTCTTAACATATAGCTATACTTAGCGATTTCCAGGTCAAGTTCCGCCCTGTTTTTATTGTTCATACTTTCCAAATAAGAGTAAAAATCAGAATTGCCATTGTTGTAACTGGTTTCAGCAAAACGGAAAGCTTGTTCTAAAGCTTTCAAATTTTCAGTAGACGACAGGAAAGCACTTCTTGCTGCCGAAAGCTCAAGATAAGCCTGTTGCACCTGATTGGTTAACCTCATTTTTGTTTTTTTCAAATCCAGTTCCGCGTTCGATTTGCTGATTTCAGATACCTGAATGCGGTTCTTCACCCGGTGTTGATTAAAAATGGGAATATTTAATTGCAGACCTACGTACTCATTTCGTAAATTCTCAATTTGATCGAAATAATCATTTTGTATATTAGAGGAGTAACTAGAAGATATGCCTGCATTGAGGGTCAGGGTAGGGAAATTACCGGATTTCGCAATTTTCAGGTTCTTTTCCTCCGCTTCCCATTGTTTCTCGGCTACTTTTATGTCGGGGGAATAATCAATCGCCGTATTTAGTATGGTTTCATAGTTATCGGATAAAGTCGTTATTTCCTCATCTGAAATATTAACAGGCATAATCTGATACTCCTGAGCCGGATCAAGCTGTAAAGCCTGGATGAGGTTTAGCCGGTCCTGCTTCAATTTATTCTCTGATCTTACTAGGTTTAGATTTTCGTTTGCTATCTGAGAATTGATGTTATAAACTTGTTGCATATTATCTACTCCGGCATCGGCTCTTTTTTTGCTTCGTTCCAATTGTTCATTCAACAACGAAAGTCGTGTTTCCACAATTTTAATATCTTCCATGCCGATCAATACCTGTAAATAAAGATCCACTACAATTATTTCAACCTGATCTTGAACTGACGAAACATGAAGCATCGCCGCATCGGTGAGAATTTTATTTCTTTGGAGCAGGTGGTGATTTTGTAAACCTTGAAATAAGACTAATTGGGATTGGATATTCGGCGAACTGCTTTTAATGGAATTGCTGATAGCTGCATTGGTCTGATCAAAATAATTTCCATTCACAAGATTATAGTTAATTCCAGCATTCAGATTTGGGTAAAAGTTCATCTTGCTCTGTGATTCATTTGACTTGGCAATTAAAACGCTATTTTGAGCTATTTTCAGATCAAAATTATTCTGTTTTGCTATTAGAATACATCGCTCTAATGAAAGTTGTTCCTGGGCATGAATTATTTCAAAAGAAGAAAATAAGAGTATAAAACCCAACAATAAAAAATTTTTCATATTTCAGTTATTTTAATTAGGCTTTACCAATGGCTATGCCAGCTTTAAAAACCCCTTTAGAAGTTTAATTGAGCCGTTTTAACATTAATATACTGTTCATTAATAAAACAGCTGCTGTACATTTTCGGACAGCCATTTAAATTCTGAGAGAATCGATCGCATGAGTAGATATTGGAATGAACACGTATTTTTTCGTACAAAATATGCTCTTTTATTAACAAAGAAGGGCGTAAGTCGTTCTTTACAAAATATGTACATACAAATGAAGACCCCTCCATTCATAAAGGAGTGGTAAAATAATGGACATGAATAAACTGGGAATCCTTGAAACAACGTCGCTGTTTTACATATTTTTAGGAGCTCTTTTCCTGATTACGGCCTTATTGGTTGGATTTTTCTTACACAAATCAAGATTCAAAACGCCATTTCATTTACCATTATATTTAATGGGAGCTTTGTTTATTCTTATAAGCTTATATTTCCTGTTACTGCACAATCAAAATTTTCAATGGTTGGTGTATCTTATAGCTGGAGCTTTAATTACAATATTAATAGTTTTAGTACGGTCATTACCTCGTATGGCCAATATACCTAATCCACCGGTACTTGATCAGCTGCTAAAACAAAAAACGGCAGAGTTAGCCAAGATGAGTGAGGAGCTGGCCAAAGAAAGATCCCTGAAAAATAAAGCAGATGAAGAAATCATGCACCTGAACAACTTTCAAAAAGCGGTTCAGCTATCTTCAATCGTATCAATAGCTGACAGAAAAGGGAATATAACCTATGTAAATGATAATTTTGAAAGAATTAGTGGCTATTCTGAATTCGAATTAATTGGTCAGAATCATAGGATCATAAATTCCGGTTTTCACGAAAAAAGCTTTTGGATAAATATGTGGAAAACCATCGCCAAAGGAAACATATGGCGTGAAGATGTTAAAAATAAAGCGAAAGATGGGTCATATTATTGGGTGGATACTTTTATCATTCCATTTTTAGATGACCAAGGACAGATCACTCAATATCTCTCCATCAGAAATGACATTACAAACCGAAAAACAGCTGAATACCAGCTTAAACTACTAAATGATGAACTCGGGAAAAAAGTATTGGAGAAAACCCGCGATTTGCAGCATATCAATGATGAGCTAAATAAAATGAACCGACTAATGAAATCTGTTCAGAACCATGTTCATATTGGTGTTTGGGAAATTGATTTCAAAAATAACAGTTCATATTGGTCAGACAAGATATATGAAATTTATAGAATTCAAACTAATACCCTGCTTTCTATTGATGAAGTTATTCGATATTATCACCCTGACGATAGAAATGAAGTTGAGAATGCAATAAAAAATGCTATAGATTGGGGTAGTGATTGGGACCTGGAAGCAAGGATAGTAGATACAGAAAATAGAACCATTTGGATCAGAACAGCAGGAGTAGCAATTTCTGAAGACGGAAAAGTAGTACGATTAAAAGGCCTGATTCAAAATATAGACCAACAGAAAAAAAACGAGGAGCAACTTAAAAACAGTCAGGCTATTGTCAATCTGGCCATAGAAGCGGGTGAAATTGGTGTATTTAAATGGAATATAAAAACCGGAAAACAAACGTGGAACAAATATATGCATGAACATTTCGGATGTGCCGCCCATGCTTTTCATGGCACATTTCAGGATTTCATTAGTAGAATTCATCCCGACGATACCCAAGAATTAATCGAATCTATCCACAACGATTTTAATCAAAAATCTAAGTTCCATATCGATTTCCGTGTTTTTAATGAATCGCAACATTTACAATATATTGAAACCAGTGGTTTACTATCAAGGGATAAAGATGGACAAGCAGAAGAAATGACAGGAATTTGTATTAACGTAACTGACAGAAAAGAAACAGAGGTGCTGTTAAGGGAAAAGGAGGAACAATTTCGGCTTGCATTAGAATATTCCGCCATTGGTATGGCCTTACAAGAGCTTGATGGAAAATGGTTAAAAGTAAATAAAGCACTTTCGGACATTGTCGGATATACGGAACATGAACTAATTGGCAACTCCTCTCAAAATATTACCCATCCGGATGATTTGGCAGACGATTATCAGATGATGGATCAATTGGTACAGGGTATTATTCCCTCCTTTCAATTGGAGAAAAGATATATTCATAAAAATAACGAGGAAGTGTGGGTACAAATCAATAAATCGCTGGTAAGAAATGATAATGGTGCTCCTCGTTATTTTATAGTTCAAATACAGGATATTCGGCAGCGAAAACAAGCAGAATTGGAAATCCGTAATATGAATACTATTCTGGAGACGCATGCTCAAAAGCTAGAATTTGTTAATCGCGAACTGGAGTCATTTACCTATTCCGTTTCACACGATTTAAGAGCTCCCCTACGATCTATCAATGGATATGCCCAGATTTTGAAAGAAGACTATGCTCCTGCTTTGGATGATGAAGGCAATGAGGTGGTGGATGTTGTGATCAGGAATGCTCAGCGTATGGGGCAACTGATAGATGATCTTTTAGAGTTTTCAAGGATTGGCAGAAAAGATGTTTCAAAAGGGTTGGTAGATATGACTGAATTGGTCACCAATATTTCAAATGAAATGGTTGATCAAGAAAATGGACGCATTATCAAACTGAACATACTTCCTTTGGAAAGTGTGCGGGTAGATTTACAAATGATGCGGCAAGTTTGGATCAATCTGATTTCTAACGCTTTGAAATATACCCGAAAGAATCAAAAAACCGTTGTAGAGATTGGTTGCGAAAAAAGATTGGAAGAAATATGCTTTTATATTAAAGATAATGGTGTTGGGTTCAATATGAATTATGTCAATAAACTGTTCGAAGTATTTCAACGGCTTCACCGCAATGATGAGTTTGAAGGAACCGGTGTCGGATTGGCACTGGTTAGGCGGATTGTGGACCGGCATGGTGGTAAGATATGGGCAGAAGCAAAAGAGCATGAAGGTGCTTCATTTTTTTTCACAATACCTAAATCAAAATAATTATGGCTGAAAATAAAGTGGTTGAAATTCTATTGGTCGAAGATAATATGGATGATGCCGGATTAACTATCAGGGCACTAAAAAAACATAATCTGGCCAATGATCTTCTTCACCTGAAAGATGGAGAAGAAGCTTTGGATTTTTTATTTTCAGAAAATACCATAAATAATCCCAGGCTTATTTTGCTGGATATCAAAATGCCGAAAGTTAATGGTATAGAGGTACTACAAAAACTAAAAGCTGATCAAACCAAAAAAGCAATTCCTGTTGTAGTACTTACCAGCTCCAAAGAAGAAAGGGATATTATTGAATCTTACAGATTGGGCGTAAATGCCTATATTGTAAAACCGGTCAATTTTGAGAAATTTCTTGATGCAGTTTCCGAGATTGGTCATTTCTGGCTGGTACTGAATCAGCCACCTATTAAAAAAGCGGATCATGGAGAATAAGGATTTGAAAATATTGTTACTTGAAGATGTGCCAGAAGATGCAGGGCTAATTACGCGGGCACTGAAAAAAGATCACATTAATTGTGTAATCAGAAGGGTAGATGCAGCTGATGAATATACGGCGGCATTGCATGAAGAAAAGCCCGATGTGGTGCTTTCTGACCATGCCTTACCACAATTCAACTCTAATGAAGCACTTAATATCTGTCGTAACATTTATCCACATCTTCCTTTTATATTGGTAACCGGTGCTGTATCTGAAGAGTTTGCGGTAAATATCTTGAAATTAGGTGCGGATGATTATGTTCTGAAATCCAATCTATCGCGTCTTGGCTCAGCCATCCGCCAATCTGTACGGCAAAGAAATCTGGAAGAAAAAAAACTGGAAACCGAACAAAAACTAAGAACACAGAATCTTGAATTGGTCAAGCTTAATAAAGAACTGGACAGCTTTGTATATAATATTTCACATAACCTTAGAGCACCCCTAGTTTCTGTATTAGGCCTCATCAATGTAGCCTTTATTGATAAAACCGATATCAATAATATAGAAGACTATTTGAATAAAATGAGGTATTCGGTAAACAAGCTGGATAATACACTTAAGGAAATCCTGGAATATTCCCGCAATACCAGAGTTGAAGTGAAACATGAAAAAATAAATTTGCATAAACTTATCTATCATTGTTTTGAAAAATTGAAATACATTAAAAACAGTGACAGAATTAAACTGGAAATTAAAATCGACACTACAGCCGATCTTGTTTCCGACGCTTATAGGATTTCCTTAATTTTCGACAATCTCATTTCCAATTCGATAAAGTATCTTGATACCAAAAAGAAACCTAACCAAATTCATGTACAAGCAAACATTTCCGATGAGGTTTCAATAATATATTCTGACAATGGAATTGGAATTCACGCTGATTATTTATCAAGGGTTTTTGAAATGTTCTATCGGGCAACCGAATTAAGCGAAGGAGCGGGTTTGGGTTTGTATATTGTTCGCGAGGCTGTAGAAAAACTTCAGGGCACTATTCACCTTGAATCTGTTCAAAACAAGTGGTCGCGATTTACCATCAAATTTCCAAATCATGGTAAATAGGCCCTCGTTTAGCCTCAAACCTATTGCAACACAAAAAAGATTATCCTAATTTTACCCTTGAAGGTCTTTTTAAATACCAGCTCCTGCTAGAATATTCAGGAAAATAAAGCGTTTAGACTTTAAAAAGACCACTAAATTGTAAGATACTTTAAATGGCTAAATTAATTTTCGGTTTTATTATAATCGCCCTTATAGGTCTGTCAAATAGTCAAACATATGCCCAAGCAGACCCGTCATTAAATACCTTTGGATATAAACTACTTAATTACCAGGAGAATTATCTCCCGGAAAAATTGTTATCATCCCGATCGGCAGTTTTTGTTTCTACACTTCCTAAAGCCAACGGTTCCAGGGGTGACTGGAAAGCTCTTTTAAATAAAGCCCATGACTATTTAAAAAAAATTGAGATTGATGCCATAGCTTACTTTCACAACGAAGATGTATTTTCAGGAGCTGAGCCCAGATCAACATTTATTCAGTGGATTGGAAATCGAAAAGTGGAAAATCTGATTTTTTTATCTGAAAGGTTGGTGAACGGACAAAAAGAGTATTTGATTGTAATTACCCCTTTCTCCGCTGGACATGAATTGGCCGCACATGCACAACCGGCATGGAAATATCAACATGCCGATTTGGAAAGATTGTTTGTAGTTTTATACAGGCATGTCAACAGCACGAAATTAAAAAGAGAAAATCTGCTGATCGTAGATAAACCAGAGATATTCACTGATATACCTTTGAAGAATGGGAAACGATTTGAAGCCTATCAACAGGACTTAAAACTCGATAAACTGGCAGTGCCCCTATTCAATAAAATAGTTGTGCCAGAACAGTTTCCCGATAATAACCTAAACCAGGAAATTGCAAGAGAAATAGAGCAGTACAATAGGAATGTAGAATCGGCCAATGAACAATTGCAACAAATCATGAGCAGCTATCCGTTTGGATATGAGCTGGTAGATATGAATAACAAAACACCCGAACAACTTCGCAATGCAGGGTTTCAATTTATTCTTTACCATATGGTTACTACCGGCAATCATATAAAAGACCTATTAGATTATCGGATAGATAATACCGGGACTGCTTTTGTGAGTATTGTAGCCGGTACTGAAGGTACCAGTGTTAAACCTATTGCTGCGGATTTACCTGTGTATAAATTTTATATCCGACATATATTTACCAATGATCTTTTTTTGGGCACCAAATGGGATGCCGATACCGATTGGCAACAGGCGTTGATAAATCATATCGCAGGGTTAAAGACAGAGTTGAAAATACGATAAATCAGTTTAAACAGAGAACATCACTTATTTCTTCAAGATATACCTGGCCAGTATAAAACCTGCAAATACAAGTATTAACCCTGCTAAATTCATTGAAATGACATTTAATATTGCCTTAGAATACTCTCCTCCTCTTATCAGGTTTAAAGTTTCTAATGTATAGGTAGAAAAAGTTGTAAATCCGCCGAGAAAACCAACAAACAGAAAGCTACGCCCATTGGGTGATAATTTTATAAAATCTTCTGAAAAAGCCCATAAAGCACCTATTAAAAATGACCCAATGATATTAACAGAGAATGTGCCAAAAGGGAATCCTGTACCAATCCACTTAAATGACCAGCCGGATAGGAGATAACGGGCAACTGATCCAATCCCTCCACCCAAAAATATGTAAATCAATTTATCCAAATTCTTATTTAATTAGTTGGCCCCTTGCTTTGATATTAATACTAAAATACAAGCAAATATATTGTTAATCGACTCGAGATAGAATAAAATGCACAGTAAATATGATTGTAGATAAAGAAAAATAAAATGGAGAGGGAATGAAATGTAGCGAGGGGGGGAATTGAACCCCCGACCTCAGGGTTATGAATCCTGCGCTCTAACCACCTGAGCTACCTCGCCATTTATTGGGAGTGCAAAATTACATGATTGTATTTAACACGCCAATTCTTTTTTTCAGAAAAATGTTGTATTATTAAAAAATTGTTTTAAATTAAGCACTTTAATAGAGAATAAATTTTCTGATATGAGTAAGAATAAATTTGTCATCGAACATGAAATAAACGCAAGTAAGAAAATGTTATTCCCATACCTGAACACAGCCAGTGGGCTTTCTCAGTGGTTTGCAGATGACGTAACAGTAAATGAAGATCATCAATACACGTTCAAATGGGATAGTGAAATTCAAAAAGCTAAAATAACCGCCCACAGAACCAATTCTTATGTCAGATTCGAATTTGAAGAAACAAAAAAAAATGATGATGACGAACCATGGTATATTGAGTTTCGACTGGAAGAAAATGAACTCACACAATCAGTTTTTCTTAAGGTAATTGAATATACCGATGCAGAAGATATGGATGAACAGCAGGAATTATGGGAGAATTTGTTTGATAACCTGAAAGAAACCGTGGGAGGGTAAAGAGGATCTGTCTTTAATACAGATTAGGTTTGGTACGTCATTTGTGGCAACACTTGACTGGAATGCAGGGAAGCTAAATCATGAAAAAACTCGATAAACTTATATTAAAATCTTTTCTTGGCCCATTCTTGCTTACGTTTGTTGTGGTAGTATTTATACTCCTCAGTCAGACTATGATCAAATATTTCGATGATTTTGCAGGCAAGGGTTTAGGGCTGGAAGTATTTGCTGAATTGATATTCTACTTTGCCGTATTTACCACACCCGTTGCATTGCCTCTTGCAATATTGTTATCATCACTAATGACCTTTGGCAATTTAGGTGAACATTCCGAACTTACAGCCATTAAAAGCTCTGGCATTTCATTGATAAGGGCACTTTCACCAATTTTTGTTGTTACAGTTTTCTTTTCTATACTCGCTTATTTTAATAATAACTATATAGTACCCAAAGCAAATTTGAAAGCATATTCTCTTCTTTACGATATCAAAACAAAGAAACCAGCTCTTGATTTGAAAGAAGGCACATTTTATAATGGGATCAGGGGATTAAGTATAAAAGTAAATGAAAAGGATGGCGATGGAGGTCTTAAAGATGTGATCATCTATGACCATCGTGAAGGAGGTGGCAACTCTAATACTACTATGGCTGAGGCTGGCAAGATGTATACCATTCTAAATGAACGTTATTTAATCCTTGAACTTTTTAATGGCAGGGTTTACAACCAACTAAGCGATCAAAATCGGGGCCGTCATGTTCCATATAATGAAGTCGAGCCTTACAGAATTGATCAATTTACTACTAGTAAACTCGTTTTGAGCTTGGCGGAATTTGAATTTAACAGAACGGATGAGGACCTGTTTCGCACAAACCGGTTAATGCTCAATGAAAGTGAATTGATTTATTTTATAGATTCCCTTCGTAAAGAGTTTACTTTAGAAAGATATAATGTCTATCATTCCATGAGCAATTACTTACCTGGCCATGTCAAAAACAAACTAATCATACCAGAAAAACTATCCTCGGAAAAGAAAAGAATCGATTCACTCAAAAATGAATATTATCGGCAAATGAGTGAACAAATGGTTAGAGAGATGCGGGATGGACCAGAGGTGACCGATTCTGCAGATAATGAAAACAGGAGGTCACTTTTCGGCAGTAGAAAACGTGAAACCAAAAGAAAACCCGATATCCCAGTTGCTTCAGCACCCTATACAAATTATCCAACCAGTATTTATGGATCTCCTGTTTTTGGAACAGAATACGGGTCAAAAATAAATCAGGCAAAAAAGGTCGATAGCCTGGTGAATATACTACCAGCTCATTCTATCCAACAAAATCTAGTGAAGATCGATAGTGCTATTCAGGAAAAAAATAATTACGATGGAATTATTACCACTGCAATTGAAAAAGCCCGGGTAGCTAAAAGTCAGATCAGTTCAGATGCCGAAAGACTGGACAATCAGCTTATTAATTTAAGAAAATATGAGATAGAAAAACATAAAAAATTTGCTCAGGCTTTTGCCTGCCTGGTCATGTTTTTAGTAGGTGCACCATTGGGTTCTATAATTAAAAAAGGTGGTTTAGGCATCCCGGTTATTCTTTCCATTATGTTTTTCATTATCTATTATGTATTATCTATGACTGGTGAAAAATGGGCACGCCAAAGTTTGATAGCACCTTTTTGGGGAGTCTGGAATTCAAATCTTATACTATTGCCCATGGGATTGTTTTTTCTAAAACAGGCAAGAGTTGATGCCCGTTTGTTTGATGCTGATTTTTATAATGTAGTATTTTCAAAAATCAAGGAAAAACTGGCCAACAAAAGAAAAAATATGCAATAATTTGTTTGCCAAGAAACAGTTTTATAATTTTGCGATTCATTTTATAAAGAGTGAAATAAATAACATTTGACAATGTATCTGACAAAAGAAAAGAAACAAGAATTGTTTGAGAAAAGTGGAAGGTCAAAAGAAAAAAGTGATACTGGTTCACCGGAATCACAGATTGCGCTGTTTACTTACAGAATCAATCATCTGACCCAACATTTAAAAATCAATAAAAAAGACTATTCTACCAGGTTGGGACTGCTAAAATTAGTGGGTAAAAGAAGAAGGTTACTCGACTTTCTTCAAAAAATCGATATAGAAAGATACCGTAGCATCATAGCTGAGCTGAACTTAAGAAAGTAACAGTAAACCGGAGGGAATAATTTTATTCCCTCTTTTTTCCTTTTCCTTTTCTGTTTTTTTTAACCAATTTTTCTCATACCTTTTAAAACTTAAATGCATCTGAATTATGCAACCTAATCCTATAATAAAATCCCTCGAACTGGAAGACGGACGGGTAATAACCTTAGAAACCGGAAAACTTGCCAAACAAGCCGATGGAGCTGTGGTATTACGAATGGGCAACACCATGTTGCTGGCTACAGTAGTTTCTAACAAAGAAGCAAGGGAAGGCG
Organism: Bacteroidota bacterium; assembly: GCA_023393375.1. Taxonomy (GTDB): domain Bacteria; phylum Bacteroidota; class Bacteroidia; order Cytophagales; family Cyclobacteriaceae; genus JAEWLI01. The sequence goes on along the minus strand of JAEWLI010000082.1, from coordinate 34,988 downwards.
TTGATTTTCTTCCATTATCTGTAGATTATCAGGAAAAATTTGCAGCTGCCGGAAGAATCCCAGGAGGATTTTTAAAAAGAGAGGGTAAACTTTCAGATTATGAGGTATTGATCAGTAGGCTGGTCGACAGAGCTTTAAGACCACTATTTCCTGAAGATTATCACGCCGAAACCCAGGTAAGCATCACACTTATTTCAGCAGATAAAAATGCTGCACCCGATGCATTAGCAGCATTAGCAGCATCAGCAGCCATATCTGTATCGGATATTCCTTTTAATGGGCCAATTTCCGAAGTTAGGGTAGTAAAAACCGATGGTCAGTATATCGTAAATCCTACGTTGGATCAGATTAAATCGGCTGATATCGACTTAATCGTAGCCGGATCGATGGAAAGTATCGTAATGGTGGAAGGCGAAATGAATGAAGCTTCTGAAGAGGAGATGATTGAAGCCATCAAGGTAGCCCATGATGCCATCAAAAAACAATGCCAACTGCAAACTGAACTTGCTGAGGCTGTCGGCAAAACTCAAAAAAGAGCTTACTCCCATGAAACCAATGATTCTGAACTAAAATCAAGACTTTTCACCACCTACTATGAAAGGGTATTTGAATTATACAAACAGGGTAATTCAAAGCAAGTCAGAAAAGAATCGTTCGATGCCATCAAAGAAGAGTTTATAAATAGTTTACCCGAAGAACATGAAACAGATATGTTCTTGGTAGAAAAGTATTTCCATGATATAGAAAAAGAAGCCGCCAGGAACCTGGTCTTAAATGAAGGCATAAGACTGGATGGCAGAAAAACTACTGAGATCAGACCAATTTGGTCAGAAGTAGATTATTTACCATCAGCGCATGGCTCCGCTGTATTTACAAGAGGAGAAACCCAATCGTTGACCACCGTGACATTGGGCACAAAAATGGATGAGCAAATGATTGATCAGGCCATGCAAAGCGGACATAATAAATTTATACTACATTATAACTTCCCCTCCTTTTCTACTGGAGAGGTAAGACCAAATAGAGGTCCTGGGCGTAGAGAAGTAGGACATGGCAATCTTGCAATGAGAGCTTTAAAAAAGGTATTGCCACCCGAAACCGAAAATCCTTATACGATCAGGGTGGTTTCTGATATTTTGGAATCCAATGGTTCATCTTCAATGGCTACTGTTTGTGCCGGCACACTGGCACTGATGGACGCAGGTGTAAAAATCAAAAGCCCTGTATCAGGTATTGCTATGGGATTGATTTCTGATCCTGAAAAAGGCAAATTTTCAATCTTATCTGATATTCTCGGTGATGAAGATCATTTGGGGGACATGGACTTTAAAGTAACCGGAACTGAAAAAGGTATAACAGCTTGCCAGATGGATATCAAAATCAAAGGACTTTCCTTTGATCTGCTGGGCAAGGCATTAAATCAGGCTAAAGAGGGCAGGCTGCACATCCTAAACGAGATGAAAAAGACCCTATCTGAACCTCGGGAAGATCTGAAACCTCATGCTCCAAGATCCATTTCAGTAATTATTGACAAAGAGCTGATTGGTGCAGTAATCGGACCTGGTGGCAAGGTAGTTCAGGAAATTCAAAAAGAAACTGGGGCTACTGTGATCATTGAAGAAGTTGAAAAAAACGGCCTTGTACATATATTTGCTGTTGATAAAACAGCAATGGATGCAGCTTTAGGTAGAGTAAAAGCCATTGTAGCAATGCCCGTAATTGGTGAAGTTTATGATGGGAAAGTAAAATCAGTAACTGCTTATGGTGCTTTCATCGAGTTTTTACCTGGTAAAGAAGGGTTACTGCATATCTCAGAAATAAAATGGGAACGCCTCGAAAATATGGAAGGTGTGTTGGAAATAGGCGAAGAAATAAAAGTGAAATTACTTGATATCGACAAAAAAACAGGTAAGTTCAGACTTTCCAGAAAAGTGCTTCTGCCACGCCCCCCTAAAAAAGATGAATAACTGCTGTTAAAAAATCAAGAATATTATTTATATTTATCATTGAATAAGTATTTAATTGCACTATGTAGAAAATTGCATTAAGTATTTATTCAAATAAATATATGTTATTCAGCCATTAATGGTTCTGTTCATGAAACAGTTGAAAATCAGCAAAAGAATTACCAATCGAGAAAACCTATCCCTGGAAAAATACCTTCAGGAAATTGGGAAAGTCTCATTACTAACCGCCGAAGAAGAAGTACAATTAGCCAAACGGATAAAAGAAGGGGATAATGCGGCTTTGGAAAAAATGACCAAAGCCAATCTCAGGTTTGTAGTATCTGTGGCCAAACAATACCAAAACCAAGGCTTGTCATTAGGGGATTTGATCAATGAAGGGAATTTGGGTTTGATAAAAGCCGCACAGAAATTCGATGATACCAGAGGATTTAAATTTATATCTTATGCAGTCTGGTGGATCAGACAATCTATATTACAAGCATTAGCCGAACACTCCAGAATCGTACGTCTTCCACAAAACAAACTAGGATCACTTACCAAAATTGCAAAAACATTTTCTGAATTGGAACAAAAGTTCGAGAGAGAGCCAACTTCTCAAGAATTATCCGAAGCCATTGACCTTACTACTGCGGAGGTGGAATATACTTTGCAACTTAATGGCCGTCATATTTCTATGGATGCTCCTATCAAGCATGGAGAGGATTTGAATTTGCTGGATTTACTGCAAAGCCCAACTCAAGATAACCCTGACTCAGAAATGATTTCCAATTCTTTGAAAATGGAAGTTCAAAGAGCTTTATCAACCTTATCGGAGAGGGAATCAGTAATTATTTGTATGTATTTTGGATTAAATGGTGGCTATACTTTTAGTCTGGAAGAAATTGCTGAGAAATGCAATATCACTTGTGAGAGGGTGAGGCAAATAAAAGAAAAAGCAATCAGGCGCCTAAGACATACGTATAGAAGTACATCCTTAAAACCGTTTTTAGGCTAGGAATCTTCTTTACAAGAATACTACACAGGGTAATTAATTGAAATACTTAACAATTAGGAACTCTTGGGGTTAATCAATTATTGATATACTTTAAATGATTAACTTATGGATACTGCAATTAAACCAAATCTATACAAAGGACTAGTAGCAGCAGGTGCGCTTGGTGCTTCTGTGCTTATAAATAAATCTTTGGATTTTGGTTGGAAAAAAATAACGAAAGAAGATCCTCCAAGAGATCCATTTGCCCCTAATATCAGTTGGAAAAAAGTGATTCTTTGGACTATTCTCACCTCTGTGTTTGTTGGCCTCGGAAGGCTTTTCGTGGAAAAGGCAACCTATCTGGGATGGGCAAAAGGGTATGGTGAAGATCCGAAAAAATATTAATGGGCGGCAGTAACTTAATAGTTACTTACCACTTATGACTAGATTAGAAGAGAAACGATCCAAAGAACTTAAGTATATTGAGAAGATTTGCATCTTTCTCGATAAAAAATATACCTTAAAAGGTACCAATTTCAAATTTGGTGCCGACCCCATTATTGGTTTGATACCCGTAGCTGGACACATCATTACTTTTATTATTTCTGGTGCATTGATATTAGTGATGGCCCGTTATGGTGTAAGTGGAAAAGTCGCAGTTAAAATGGTTCTGAATATCACAATTGATACCCTTGTAGGTGCAATTCCGGTATTAGGGAATATATTCGACTTTTTTTATAAAGCCAACATCAAAAATGTAAAGTTATTGAAGGAACATTATGATGAGGATAAACATAAAGGTAGCGGAACTGGGTTAATTATAATCAGTCTTCTAGTTCTGTTCTTGGTGTTAGCAGGTATTATTTGGTTGTTTGTCTGGATTATAACAGCGATCTTCTGAAAAGAAACATTCCTTTCCAACTCCTAATCTAAATTCTTACTTGCTTATAAGATTTCGTATGCGATCGGCTAAGACTCTACCGGTCTGATGTGCCTGTACATACCGTTGATAAAAAATCCAAGCTTTTCTTTGTTCATACTTAGCTCTTCATCAGTCCATATTTCATAAAGTATAATAGAAAGAGCTGTAATAGATAAACCGGAACAATGAACTTCCTTAATTACCCGATGATCCTCAGGAACAACACTCTTTAATTCATCATAAAAAATAATGGCATCACCCACTACAAAATTGCTATATTCATCAGTAAGAATCACCCTCAAAATATGCATAATGACCTGATGAGTATCGCTATCTAGGTTCCAATGAAAGATATAGTTCATATCAGGATCAATCTGAATATCGGCCCCACCCGACAACAAAAGTGTAAATTGATCCATATTATAATCATTCTTCTCCAGAGTCTTCATACCACCTACATTTAAGTTAAAATTTAAATTTACTAAAGATTCAGGTCATTTGCATAAATCTTGGCAATTAAATTTTTAATTAATCATCCATTTGGGTGTAACAAATACATTTATTCCATTTAGTATAGTAAATAATACCTACCTATTATAAATAAAACTTCTCGAATAAAATTTGATAAGGGCTTAAAATATAAATTATTTGCAGTGTTTACCAAAAAATATTCCCACCTATATCACGCTAAACCTTATATTTACATCCAGTTAAACGAATTTATTTTTAACCTTTAAAAACATGTATTGCCATGAAAGAGATTGTAAATGCATTAAACCAGTTGTTGTCCAGTTATCAGATATATTATCAAAACCTAAGGGGGTTTCATTGGAATATTCAGGGTCGGGATTTTTTCTCATTGCATGCTAAATTCGAAGAATACTATAATGGAACAGCTGAAGTAATAGATGAAGTGGCTGAACGTATAAAAATCCTGGAAAGTACTCCGTATCATACTTTTGCAGATTATATCGAAAACTCGAAAATTAAATCAGCTGCCAATGTTGTAAATGGTATTGAAGCTGTAAAGCTGACATTAGAAGCAAATGAAGTCATTTTATCTCAGCTCAGAGGTGTATTATCCCTGGCTTCTGAAGCATCTGATGAAGGGACAGTCGGCATGATCAGTGAATTAATTGGTAATCATGAAAAAACCGTTTGGATGTTGAAATCATTTTTAAAATAAGCTTACAAAATGCCGGGATCGCCAGGTCCTGGCATCTTATAATTTACAGTTCCTGCTATTCTACTAGCCATCTCCCCCATTATTGATTTTGAAATAATAGTTGTTAGTCAAAATCATTTTTATAATATTCAGCTTTAACTAATATGATGTATTTTTGCACTGCAAGAAAAGAGAAAAACCTTTAAATTTTAATTAATATGGCTTTAAATTTTATGACAGCGGAAGAAGCCGCTCAATTTGTTAAACATAATGATAATGTGGGGATAAGTGGATTTACTCCGGCTGGATCTCCAAAAGAAGTAACTATAGCTATTGGAGAACTCGCAAAAGCTGAGCATGAACAAGGCAGGCCTTATAAAATTGGCATATTGACAGGTGCATCTACTGGTGATGCCGTGGACGGTGCATTGGCAAGGGCAAATGCTATTAAATTCCGTACACCTTATCAATCCAACAATGATTTAAAAGCCTTATTAAATAAAGGAAATACCGATTATTTCGATATGCACTTGTCTCATCTCGCTCAAGAGATGCGGTGGAAATTTTTAGGAAATCTTGATGTAGCCATCATTGAGGCTTGTGATGTAAATGAGTACGGGGAGATTGTACCAACCACGGGTGTAGGTATCGTACCCACCATAGCACGGTTGGCAGATAAAATCATAGTGGAATTGAATCACAAACACCCGAAAGCTCTTCGCGGAATGCACGATCTTTATGAACCTAAAGATCCTCCTTACCGTAGGGAAATTCCTATTTATAATGTATATGATCGATGTGGATCTGAAGTATTAAGGGTTGATCCCAAAAAGATTGTGGCTGTAGTAGAAACAAACAAGCCTGACGAGGTGGGTGGATTTGCCCCTGTTGATGAAATCACAGCTAAAATTGGTGATAATGTAGCCAACTTCCTGGCTTCACAAATTAAGAATGGCACCATCCCTAAAGAATATTTGCCAATGCAATCAGGTGTAGGTAATATTGCCAACGCTGTATTGGCATCATTGGGTGCTAATCCGGATATACCTCCGTTTATGATGTACACTGAGGTAATTCAGGATTCTGTGATTGAATTGATGAAAAATGGCAACGTCACTTTTGCTTCAGGATGTTCACTTACCATCAGCCCTTCAGTGTTAGATGAAGTATATGACAACTTCGGGTTTTTTAGAAATAAATTTATCCTAAGGCCTCAGGAAATTTCCAACAATCCAGAGATTGTACGCCGATTAGGCTTAATTACTGTTAATACAGCATTGGAAGCCGATCTGTTTGGTAATGTAAACAGTACGCATGTACTTGGTAAGCAAATGATGAATGGCCTTGGCGGTTCTGCTGATTTCACCCGCAATAGTTATTTCTCTGTATTCACATGTCCGTCGACTGCAAAGGGTGGCAAAATAAGTACACTCGTACCAATGGTAAGCCATGTCGACCATAGTGAACACTCTACCAAAGTTGTGATTACTGAGCAAGGAATAGCTGATTTACGAGGCAAATCACCCATTCAAAGAGCTAACGCCATTATTGATAATTGTGTACACCCCGATTATAAAGATTTATTAAGAGAATATATTAAGCTGGCAGGACAGGTACATACACCTCAAACTTTATCTGCATGTTTTGGAATGCATGTGGAATTTGCTAAATCCGGTGATATGAGAAATACCAGGTGGTGTGACTATATGAATTGCTAGAATAGAATTAAATTATTATTGTTGATGAGGCTGTCGAAACTTTTCGGCAGCCTCATTTTTTTGAAATAAGCTTAAAAAATTTCCAGTATTACTTTTCACAGAATAATGTTCCTGAATCTTCTTTCTGCCATTCTGCCCCATTAGATACCTTAAATCCGGCTCTTTGATCAACAGTCTTAATTTATCATACCACTCATCTTCGGAGGCACACAAAAACCCATTTTCTCCCTGATTAATAATTTGCTTGTTCACACCCACAGGAGATGCTATTGCCGGTATGCCAAGTGACATATATTGAAGTGCTTTAAATCCACATTTTCCTTTAGACCAGGCATCATCTTGCAAGGGCATAATACCTATGTTAAACCGGAGCAGGTCATCAATTTCTGTTTTATGATTCCATCGCACAAACCGATAATTTTTCAATTTAATGTCAGGTTTTTTATCAGCAATTACAATAAAGGTGAAATGATAGACCGCCTCCAATTTTTGAAGTACAGGCATCACCATTTGCAGATATTTTAAAGTTGAATGTGTACCAGTCCAGCCAATAATCGTCTCTTTAGTATATTGATCTTTAACTTGATTGTGGTAATGATCGGTTTCAATAGTTGAAGGATTCACGACTATCCTTGAATTGTATTTTCGGGCATAATCGGCTAAATATTGATTACCTGCACTTATTTTATAACTCCATCTACAAATGCTGGATATTTTGTGATGTGATTTAAACAAACTGGCCACTGAATTTGCTTTAGAAGTATTGGGCAACCAGATAGCATCATCAAAATCAAAAATAATTCTTTTCTTTAACAGTCGTGATATGACCCATTCAAACACAGGAGAACCAATTGGAGCAGCTTCACGATGGATAAAAACCCAATCGAACTGCCGGATACGAGCCATTATTTTTAATCTTCGGATCAGACCACCTAATATTCCAAATATTTTAAAAAAATGGTTTCCAGGTTGATATAGAATTTTCCAGGTTTTCTGGTGAATAAATGACTGAATCTCAAATTCAATGCCATGTGATTGTAATAATTCGAAATATTGTTCAAAGCGGAATCGTTGAGATGGCGCAACATGTATTGGGTATGGAACTAAAAAAATTACTTTCACTGATGGCTAATGGCTATTGAATAGAACTGGTAAATGAATACGAATCAAACTTAAAGGGATGAATATTGAAGATCATACATTCATTATGGATAGTCAATTTAATTTGTATCAAAAAAAAAAACCCGCTATTCGGACAGTAAAAATTTTTTCAATTCATCCTTTAATTCAATATGATCCATTCCATCAGCCGGTGCTGCAACAATTGCTTTCAACAGGTCGCCTACTACATGGGGTTCGAAACCAAGTTTTTCGGCATATTTCATGGCTACTTCCAACTCCACATCTTCCACCACATTATCCAGGTAGATCATATACACCAGATCATACATTCTTTCAATAGCTTTATCTTTGGCTGGTTTTTGAAATTGAAAGGTATCACGAGTTTTTATAATCCCATTGAGTTCAGCATCTGTAATATCAAGTTGGGCACCCCATTTGACAATACAATCCACATATTTTCGTGGTATACTATCTTCACTTATAAACAAGAGATAAATATCAAAATAACTTGTTTTTAAGGACTTATATTCATTATCACTTAATTGCTTTTTAACTTTCATAAGGATAAATTAACTCATTTCTTTTTATGACAATAATCAATAAACGAAAATAACAATGTTAATCATATGGCATGACCCACAATCTCTTTAACTAAATTAGGTAACTTTGTTTAATTAAAAAAATTTCCTCATATGATGCCCAAATTTTTCATCGGTATAACTTTGTTTTTAGTGTTTTCCTGTTCGTCAAAAGACAATAATGGATCTCCTGAACAACCTGAAAGTAAATTTACATATCAGGATTCGATGGACATTCCTCTTGACTCTCAACCCCTTCAGGAAACCCCTCCCACTGCTAATACAAATTTTGATGTACTTGTAAGGAAATATGAAGACCCCAGTAGAACAGAGTGGCAAAATCCAGAATTGGTTTTGGAAAAGCTGGGTAATCTGGATGGTAAAACAGTGGCAGACTTAGGGGCGGGTTCAGGATATTTTACTTTTAGAATGGCTCAAACAGCAGAGAAGATAATTGCTATAGATATTGATCCCCGGTTTCTTAGTTATATCGAAGAACGAAAAAAGGAATTTCCTGAAAATCTGGCAGATAAAATTGTCTCCCGGCTAACTGCAGAGGATAATCCTTCCCTTCAAAAGAATGAAGTAGATGTGGTTTTATTGGTAAACACTTTTCATTATATTCAAAACAGGAGTGAGTATTTTAAAAAGGTGAAAAACGGATTAAAGAATAATGGATTTCTGGTTATCGTAGATGTTAAAAACCCCAATGCCCCACTTGGTCCACCCGAAGATCTCATTGTTGGATTAGAGATAGCATTTGCCGAATTAAGGGAAGCTGGTTTTCGGGAATTTTCTATCGATGAAAACAGCCTGGAGTACCAGTATATTATGATTGCAAGATAAAAATAAATATCTAATTATGTTTCGAAAACAAGTCTATAAAAAAATATTTTAACACAAACAGAAGTTAAAATTTCAGATCAATACCAAGGGTTTTTACCTTTTTTTGTTTAATTTAACATGTAAATACCAAAAGGTTTGATTTATGTACAGGGTATATTTCGAAGATCTGCATCGTGAGCATTTGGAATGGCTCTCACAAATAAAATTCTGGAAAGAAGAGCTACAAACCCTGAGGTTATTATGCAAAAAAAAATGCGTAAACAAAAAAGTTCCTGCCAAAATATATTGTGCCGAAATTTTTAATCAACTTGATCATCAGGAACGACTGCTAACTAATATGGAAAGCCAGATCCATTCACATGAAAATTTTATAGTTGAAATGATCCAAAGCAGCACACCTGAAAAAGTTGCAGAGGGTATGGGTGATCATGATCATAACCGGAAACATATGGTTACCATCGTCAAGTCCATTAAAAAACTAAAAATCAGGATATTAAAAGAATTCGAAAGCGACAAAACTACTACGAAAAAATAAAATAAGTAAAAAAGCTAATACTACCTGCTGGCGTTAAATAGCTTTTCTTTCTCTTCTTTTGTCAGGCTTTCATACCCTTTTTCCGATATTTTATCCAAAATCTCATCAATTTCTTTTTGATCAGGATTTGATTTAGGCTTGCTCTGCGTATGGCTATATTTTTGTCCCCCGGTGGAAGTATCAGGTGACTTTTTGTGGCTCACCTTTATTTTTGGTTTCCTCTTAAAGAGGTCCTTAAAAAAGTTCATGGTTTTAATAACCGGAATACTCCAGTCACTTCCTCTTCTCAATTGTAGGACAAATAAATAACCCAACAAAGCACCTCCCAGGTGTGCAAGATTTCCACCTGCATTCACATCCCGCACAGAAACAAATGATATAAAGATAAAAACCAGCGCAATATATTTTATTCTTACCGGACCAATAAACAAAAGAAAAAATCTAAAATCCGGCATCAAGGTGGCGGCAGCTACCATAATGGCGTATACACTACCTGAAGCACCCACTAGGATAGCCCTGTTATAATCACTGTAAATCGGAAAAAAGTTATAAGCTATTAAATACAATCCTGCTGCAAAAATAGCCCCCAAAATATAGATGCCAATTACTTTATTGCTGCCCAGATATTCTTCAACTAACTTTCCAAACCAATAAAAAACAAGCATGTTCATCAAAATATGCCAAAGATCACCGTGGGTAAAAGCGTAAGTCAGGATAGTCCATGGCTTTATTATAAATTCATGTAATTCAGAGGGTATAGCAAATTGATAGTAGATGGGCCAAAAAACACTATCGCCAAATAACCTAAGAATAGCGTGAATAGCAAATACAATCACATTAATTATGATAATCTGAGCTACCGTATTATTAGGTTTATTCCAAGCATTTTTAAAGTCATTTAAAAAACCATTCATTGTAATATGGGTAAAAATATATATTCGTATTTATTGAAATTAATTATATACTATTCATCGATATGTAGTTCCCTTATGTTGCCAGAGTTTGATCATGATGAAAGCAAATACCATACCGCCTAAGTGAGCAGAATGGGCTACGAAATCACCTTCCTGCCTGTTGAACTCAGAATAAAGTGCAATACCGCCTAACACCAACGCTAAGTATTTTGCTTTTACAGGAATGGGAGGGAATATCAACATAAAGGTCATATTGGGGAAAAGCAGTGCGATGGCCATTATTAAACCATAAATAGCACCTGATGCCCCTACCATTCCACCATAATTCAGAGAAGTATCTACACTTTTGGTCAAATCACGTATGTAGCTTTTGCTGGATTGAATATATACATCATTACTGGGATTTTCATAATAAGCATCAATAAATGTCTGAAAATCGTCATAAGCACCTGGTGCATATTTAGCTATGATCAGATCAAAAGAATCAGGCTGAGGCTGTTCCAAATAATTATCCACCTGCTGATAGAAAGGCCGAATATCCAAATACTGAATCCCCATATAAATAATTCCTGCACCAATACCTGTCACGATATAAAATGTAAGAAACCTTTTTGCCCCCCAAAAACCTTCTAATAGAGGTCCCATGAAAAATAGCAATAGCATATTGAAAAGAATATGGCTAAACATGGTAGCACTATGCGCAAACATGTAAGTAAAAAACTGGTATGGCCTAAATGCATCAGAACCAATATATCTGAGAGCCATTACATCCATTATGTTCCAAGGGGTAAATTGATGAAGAATAAATACCGCAACATTAATGAGTAATAAATTCTTTACCGTAGGAGTTAACCGCAACATGCTTATTTCTTATTTAAAAAAACTATCTATTTGATCAGTATCCAATATAACAAAAGTCTGATTACCACTGGGTGCATAATTGGGATTGTTGCAGGCAAACAATTGATCGATAATCGTATTCATTTCTTCCGGGTTCAATGTTTTCCCTGCTTTTATGGAAGACTGTTTGGCCATCGCTCTTGCTATGCTTTCATGTTTGTTGAGCGACAATTCCGACTTGTTCAGTTTAAATTGTTCTAACAAACCTTCAAAAATACTTTTATCTTCGCCCCCTGCTACTTCACTTGGTGCCCCATGTATAATAATGGTATTTTTCCCAAAGATATCAAAAACAAAGCCCAAAGCATTTATTTCTTCCTTTAATTCCATTACAAGTTCAAAATCACCCGGATTCAGTTCCAAAGTTTGAGGGAACAAAGATTGTTGTGAGTAGCCTGTGCTTTTGGAAAGATTGTTGGAAAATTTATCATACAATATTCTTTCGTGTGCAGCTTGCTGATCTACCAACAAGATACCTGATTTAACTGTGGAAAGGATATATTTGTTTTGAATCTGATGTGTGGTTCTACGGGAATCCTGATGATATTTTTCGGTACTTGTATGATCATTATCTGACCGGTTGGCTGCACTTTGCAATCGTACTTCATCTTGATTTTGATCATTTCTGGAAGCTAATGGATTTTCCCACTGATATTCTTTTTGATCAAAAAGCTTTTCCCAATTAGCCAGGTTGGTTTTGTTTTGATAAACTGACGGTGAGTCAATTGCTGCCCGCTCTCTTCTATAATCATTGTACGTGGAATGATCCCTGTTCAACAATTCATTGGGATTGAGGTTGAGCTGAATATTAGTATCATGAGAAAAATCAATAGAAGGTGTAATATTGTGTGCGCCCAAAGCTTGCTTCACTGCCGACTTGATGATTCCATACACTGTTCGTTCATCATCAAACTTGATCTCTGTTTTAGTAGGATGAACATTGATATCGATATGCCGTGGGTCTATTTCAATAAACAGTACATAAAATGGATGGCTGTCATCGGAAATTAAACCTTCATAACCAATTTTTACTGCATGGTTCAGAGTGGGGCTCTTGATATAACGCTTGTTTACAAAAAAAAACTGTTCACCCCTGGTTTTTTTGGCATACTCAGGCTTTCCTAAATAGCCATATACATTCATGAGTGGTGTATCTTCTTGACAAATCGCAAGCTGTTCCCTGTAATTTTTTCCAAACAGACTTACAATACGATGACTTAATTTGCCACTTTTCAATTGATATACCTCCAAATCATTTTGATACAATGAAAATGAAATATCAGGATTAGCGAGAGCAACACGTTGGAACTCTTCGATAATATGCTTCATCTCCACCGGATTGGATTTCAGAAAGTTCCTTCGTGCAGGTATATTATAAAATAAATTCTTGATTGAAATGGAAGTACCTTTAGGAACCGCATCCGGTACCTGCTTTTTTACTTCAGAAGCGTCTACGATCAGACAAGTTCCCAATTCTGCCTCTTCAGTTTTAGTACGCATTTCAACCTGCGACACTGCAGCTACAGATGCAAGGGCTTCCCCTCTGAACCCCATGGTTTTGATCACAAACAAGTCTTCAGCCGACCGGATTTTGGATGTGGCATGCCTTTCAAAACTCATCCGTGCATCGGTTTCTGTCATGCCTTTTCCATCATCAATTACCTGAATCAATGCTTTGCCGGCATCTTTAATAATGGTTTGTATGTTAGAAGCCCCAGCATCCACCGCATTTTCCAGTAATTCTTTTACTGCTGATGCTGGTCTTTGTATTACCTCACCGGCAGCAATTTGGTTGGCAATGGAATCTGGGAGTAATCGGATTATATCTGACATTTAAAAATTCAATAGATTTCTCCAGAGTTTAAGTAAAATATTTTGATTTGACCAGAACTAAAGTTTAATACCATAAGTAAAAGTACCCTATAGTCACTAGTATTGCAATTAGACTAAGAATAATAACAAATTGAATGAAATTGCCTTTACTATACTCTTTGGATCTTTTGGCAAATGCTTCTGAGATATTAGAACGAATAAATTCTGTATCAGGAGAATTCAGTTGATTTCTGATAGCTTCTGTTCGTTCTTTTATTTCTTCACGTATTGGATCATAGTACCTCGGCATAAAATTAAATCTTTTATTGCTCGCAGTCTTAAATATTAACGGTAATTTCATAATTTTTGAGGATTCTAACGTTACAAATTTAGTCTATTCGGAAAATAATATAAACAGAAACGTTCATATGTTAAAAAAAGTTTGTCTGTTGGTGGTTTACAGCTTTTTTGTAATCCATGCAAATGCTCAATCGCTTTTTGATACCCCTGACCTAGCCCGACAGGCTAAATGGGTAGATAGTGTGTTTTCCAGTATGACATTTGATGAGCAACTGGGGCAATTATTTATGGTGGCTGCATATAGCAACCGTGATGAAAAACATTATTCTGAAATAGAACAACTCATCCAAAAGAATGGTATTGGCGGTTTAATATTTTTTCAGGGTGGCCCGGTACGTCAGGCACATCTTACCAATAGGTACCAATCCTTATCGAAAGTGCCACTATTTATTGCTATTGATGGAGAATGGGGCCTAGGAATGAGACTTGACAGCGTTATTTCGTATCCCAAACAAATCACTTTAGGGGCAATCACCGACAACCGTTACATCTACAATATGGGTGCAGAAATAGCCCGACAAATGAAACTATTGGGGATTCACATCAACTTTGCCCCTGTGATAGATATTAACAGCAATCCAGCTAACCCGGTGATAGGATTCCGCTCATTTGGTGAAGATAGGTATAATGTAGCCAGAAAAGGTATTGCCTACACCAGAGGGATGCAGGAAAACGGATTGATCGCAAATGCCAAGCATTTCCCAGGCCATGGAGATACCGATACTGATTCTCATTACACACTTCCGCTTATCAAACACTCCCGCGCACGATTGGATTCTGTAGAATTATTTCCATTTAAGGAATTAATAAAGGATAGCATTCTCAGTATCATGGTCGCACATATTCACATTCCATCGATAGACAGTACCAAAAACCTTGCGACTACACTCTCTGCTAAAACTGTGAATGACCTGCTAAAAAATGAAATGAACTTCAAAGGTTTGGTATTCACAGATGCTTTGAACATGAAAGGCGTTTCAAAGTTTTATGAACCAGGGGAAGTTGATTTAAAAGCCTTGTTGGCTGGAAACGACGTATTGTTATATGCAGAAAATGTTCCTACTGCGGTCAGTTATATCAAAAAAGCTATCAACAAAAAACAGATCAGCAGAGAGGAAATAAACACACGGGTAAAGAAAATATTAAAGGCGAAATATTGGGCAGGTTTGGAACAAAAAAACATGATTAATACAGACCATCTGGTTACCAGCCTCACCAGTGCTGATGCATATCTCGTAAAACAAAAGTTATATGAACAGGCTATTACTGTTGTTGAAAATGCAAAGCAGTTGTTGCCAGTTACCATCCTTGATACTTCTTCCTTTGCTTCCTTGAGCATTGGTAAATCTTCCAGAACCACTTTTCAACATATTCTTGGGAAATATGCTCCATTTCAGCATTATCAAATTGGTGCAAATGAAGAAAGGACAACCAAGCATGCCCAATTATTGAAGCAACTGAAATCATTTAAATATGTGGTGGTCGGCATTCATAGTTTGAAGAGTTTTCCGGGAAACAATTATGGTGTAAACCTGGCTGATGTAAAATTTCTAAAAGAGCTTCAACAACATACAAATGTGATTGTAGTGGTATTTGGCAATCCTTATTCATTAAAGTTTTTTGAAGGGATACCGACTTTGATTTGTGCTTATGAAGATGATGAAATAGCTCACCGGGTAACTCCGCAAATTTTATTCGGGGCATTACCGGCAAAAGGAAAACTCCCAGTAAGTGCCTCACCAAAGTTTAAAGTTGGTACCGGGATTGAAACTGCTTATTTAGGCAGATTAGGATATTCCTTGCCTGAAGATGTGGGCATGTTTTCCAGTACATTGCGAAAAATCGATCAAATAGCGGAGGATGCTATTTCGAGTGGAGCCACTCCAGGATGCCAGATATTGGTAGCTAAAAATGGAAAGGTAATTTTTGAGAAAGGTTACGGTTATCTTACTTATGATAAAATTGATCCGGTAACCGATGAAACTGTATATGATGTAGCTTCAATTACAAAAGTAGCTGCTACCCTTCAGTCTATCATGTTTTTAAAAGGCAAGGGTCAACTCGATCTCAATAAAAAAGCAGCTTACTATCTGCCAGACCTGAAAAAAACAAATAAAAAAAATCTTGAAATTAGGGATATACTCACTCATCAGGCAGGACTAATTCCTTTTATTCCCTATTGGAGATACACAGTTGATGAGTTCGGCTTGTTGCCTACTTATTATCATACCATCCCCGATTCCCTATTTACCGGTGAGGTTGCCAGAGGACTATATGGTTCACGAATGTTGACTGATTCATTATGGAAATGGACATTGGATTCTGAGTTGCGGCAAAAACCACGAAAGAAATTGATTTATGATTACAAATATAGTGATCTGGGATTTTTGATTATGTTTAACATAGCAGAAGCACTTCTTAATCAAACATTGGATTTATTTTTGGATCAGAACTTTTACAAACCCATTGGTTCAGCTTTTTTAGGCTATCTTCCTTTGTGCAGAATGTCAGAAGTTTCAATAGCACCAACCGAGGATGATCAGTATTTTAGAAAACAACTGATCAGGGGGACGGTACATGATCCCGGTGCAGCTATGAGAGGAGGCGTTGCTGGACATGCAGGCTTGTTTAGCAATGCCCATGACTTGGCTAAACTGTTTCAAATGAATTTACAGGATGGTTATTATGGCGGAACCCAGTATTTGGAACCGGGAGTTGTGGAAGAGTTTAGTAAAAAACACTTTGTAGACAACAGACGAGGCCTGGGTTGGGATAAACCCACCATAGGTGAAAGTTTTAATGTTACTTCCCGCTTTGCCTCATACCGTACGTATGGTCATACCGGATTCACCGGTACTGCAGTTTGGATAGATCCAGAATTTGATTTGATCTACATTTTTCTTTCTAACCGAATTTATCCGGATGCTAATAATATAAAACTTATAAAGACTGATGTACGTACAAGGATTCATGATGTAGTTTATGAAGCAATGTGGGACTTTAGTAAAGTCAACTTACCTTAACTTAGATAAATTTTTTTAGAAGAAGCGCATGAAAATTGGTATTGTTTGTTACCCTACCTTTGGTGGCAGCGGGATTGTAGCTACCGAACTGGGTAATGCACTCGCAAAAAAGGGGCACAGTGTTCATTTTATAACTTACTCACAGCCCACCCGAATGGAGTTTTTTAACGAAAATGTGTATTATCATGAAGTGGATGTCATGAATTACCCATTGTTCCAATATCCACCTTATGAACTTGCCCTCACAAGTAAAATGGTAGATGTGGTAAAATTTGAAAAATTAGACCTCCTTCATGTCCATTATGCCATTCCACATGCCTCTGCAGCATTTATGGCCAAGCAAATATTGAAATCTGAGGGTATTTATGTACCCGTGGTAACTACCCTTCATGGCACAGATATCACACTTGTTGGCAGAGATCCATCATATGAACCCGTGGTCACCTTCAGTATCAATGAAAGTGATGGTATTACTGCCGTTTCTCAAAATTTGAAGGAAGATACTTATGCACACTTTAAAATAAAGAAACAAATTGAGGTAATACCCAATTTTATTGATCTGGAAAGATTTAAAAAACAAAAAAAGGAACATTTCAAAAAAGCGATTTGTCCCAATGGTGAAAAACTATTGGTACATACATCCAATTTCCGAAAAGTAAAACGAATAGAGGATGTAGTAAGAATATTTTATAACGTACGGAAAAAACTTCCTGTAAAACTTTTATTAATGGGTGATGGCCCAGAAAGAACACATATTGAAAATCTCTGCAGGGAGTTGGGCACTTGTGAAGATGTTCGATTTTTAGGTAAGCAGGAAGCAGTGGAGGAAGTATTGTCTGTGTCGGATCTTTTTATCATGCCTTCGGAAAAGGAAAGTTTTGGACTTGCTGCGCTTGAAGCAATGGCCTGTGAAGTGCCTGTGATCTCGTCAAATACCGGTGGTATTCCGGAACTAAATATCAATGGTGTTACAGGATTTATGAGCAATGTGGGCGATGTGGATGATATGACAAAGAATGCATTTATAATATTAGATGATGAAAATCTTCCAAAATTCAAATATAATGCTTTGCAAAGGGCAAAAGAATTTGACATTGATAAGATTCTTCCTTTTTATGAAAAGTATTATTATACGATACTAAATAATGCCAGTGAACCAGCATTATAATTGAACACCAATATAGTGACACATATAAGCATTTTAGGATGTGGATGGCTCGGTTATCCTTTGGCTTTGGATTTGATCAAAGAGGGATTTATCGTACAAGGCAGCACCAGATCACAGAAAAAATATGAATTACTACAAAAAGCAGGAGTAATACCATATCTAATTAATGTGGATCCGCTGGTTTCGGGCAATAATCTTCATCAATTTTTTCAAGCCAATATTCTGATCATTGCTATTCCTCCTTCAGTAAGGACTACTTCCACGGATTTTCATCCCAACCAGATATTTAATATTTTGGATAAAATATCAAGTTCTTCCATTCAACATTGTATTTATATTAGCTCAACAGTAGTGTATCCTGACCTTAATGATCATGTAACAGAAGAAACCCCTGTAACTACTACTTCGGATAGAGCTTTGGCAGTAGTAAATGCAGAACAATTACTTCAAAATCATAAAATACCAACTACAATTATTCGGTGTGGTGGGTTAATGGGGTACGATCGTAATCCGGTAAAATATTTGAAATATCTTATCGAAGATCAACAGAGCACAAACAAAAGGATGAAGCATGCAGATACACCTGTCAATTATATTCACCGCGATGATGTCATAGGTATCATCAAAAAAGTAATTGCTGAACAAGCATGGAATCAGATTTTTAATGCTGTTGCCCCAAAACATCCCTATAGAAAGGAAATTCTGTTGAAACAATACCCTGAGGCAGTCTTAAAAGGGAATAGCAATCTAGACAGCTCTTATAAAATTGTGCGATCTGATAAGGTGAGCCGGATTTTGAACTATAAATTCCAATATCCAGACCCTTTGAGTTTTCCCTTTTTCTGATTATAAATTTTCAGAAGTTGGGGTATTAATCGAAACTGAAATTTCTTCAGATTGAACTTTCTTTTCTTTGGTGTATGTGGGGCAGGTTTTGTAGTGGCTACATCCTGATAAAACTAATACAATAGCAACAACTAAAACTGAAATATACCTTTTCATAATCCAAGTATTTACGGTGAGTTTTTCTTATACTATATATAATGTAAAAATCAGCGTTTTCTTTTACTTCAATCAAAATAAAAAATAGTTTTCCTTACATGGGTATTACAAGGTATTTATATATAACCTAAACAATTACACCTGTTGTATTGGTTATATAGAATATTTATAGTTTATTAGAACTTTTACTACATAATTTTTTATGTAATCAAGATATAGGAAGGAACATGTTAGGATATAGATTTTCACAATTTGAGAATGATGGTAGCGGAAAGAGTGATTTTGAGAATCTTTTAAAATTATTTCTTCAATTATTGGTCGTCACCTCTGGAGATGTCACTGAAACCTTACATTGGATGAATGAGTTGGATAAACAGTACGGTATTTCCAATGATAATTATGGTATGGGTGACTTTATAGACGATTTGAAGCAGAAAGGTTACCTGACTGAGGACAATAAAACAGGAGAATTTAATGTTTCAGCCAAAACAGAACAATCTATCCGTAAAAGTGCTTTGGAAGAAATATTTGGAAAATTAAAGAAATCTTCCAAGGGCAATCACCGCACACACTTCACAGGACAGGGTGATGAACCCGGTGCTGACATCCGATCTTACCAGTTTGGCGATCCTTTTGATCAGATTGCTTTTACCGATTCTATAAGGAATGCCCAGATCAATCAAGGACTTGGTGACTTTAGGCTAACCGAAGAGGACCTGGAGGTAATTGAAAAAGAACACAAAACCCAGACTTCTACAGTATTAATGATCGATGTTTCCCATTCCATGATCCTCTATGGTGAAGACAGGATAACCCCGGCAAAAAAAGTAGCCATGGCACTTGCTGAATTGATCACTTTAAAATATCCAAAAGATACGCTTGACATATTGGCATTTGGCAATGATGCATGGGAAATTCAAATAAAAGATCTACCTTATCTTAAAGTTGGTCCGTATCATACCAATACTGTTGCAGGTCTTGAACTGGCTATGGATCTTTTACGAAAGAGGAAAACCAGGAACAAACAGATCTTTATGATAACAGATGGCAAACCGACCTGTATCAAAAAGGGTATTAAATATTATAAAAACAGTTTTGGTTTAGACAGGACCATCGTCACTAAAACATTGAACCTTGCAATTCAGTGCAGAAAGCTAAATATTCCCATCACAACCTTTATGATTGCCTCTGACACCTATTTAAAACAATTTGTCAGGGAATTTACTGAGGCAAACAACGGGAATGCCTATTATAGTAGCTTGAAAGGTTTGGGTGATTTGGTATTTGAGGACTATCGAAGAAACCGCAGGAAGAGATTTTAGTTATTGATGTATAAACATCAATTAAATCCGGAATCTACAAAATTTAGAACTTTTGATTTCATCTTTATTAGCTAAAATAATGAATTATAAAAATATTCCTTCATCAGGATTGTTGAAGATAAAAACCTTGGGGGAGCTAAAAGCTTCGGGATATGAATCTAAATCCGTAAAAGATGAATTGAGAAGTAATTTGGTTCAGAGGTTAACGAACAGGGAAAATGTATTTGAAGGGATTTGGGGTTATGAGGAAACGGTAATTCCTGACCTGGAACGCGCCATTTTATCAAGGCACAATATCAGCTTGCTGGGCTTACGTGGTCAGGCAAAAACCCGATTGGCCAGGATGATGGTAAATTTGCTGGATGAATACATACCTGTAATTGCCCATTCCGAATTAAATGATGATCCTCTTCATCCTTTATCTTTTTATGGCAAAGAGATGATAAAAAACCATGAAAATGATACTCCAATCACTTGGCTGCACAGAGATGAAAGATATACGGAAAAACTGGCAACACCCGATGTTTCTGTTGCTGATTTGATCGGCGATGTGGATCCTATAAAGGCAGCTTCACTTAAATTGCCTTATTCCGACGAAAGAGTGATTCATTACGGGTTGATCCCACGATCTCATCGCGGCATTTTTGTAATTAACGAATTGCCTGATCTGCAAGCAAGGATACAGGTAGCATTATTCAATATATTGCAAGAGGGTGACATCCAGATTCGTGGATTTAAATTAAGATTGCCGTTGGACATTCAGTTTGTTTTCACAGCCAATCCTGAGGATTACACCAACAGGGGCAGTATTGTCACACCACTAAAGGACCGAATCGATAGTCAGATCATTACGCATTATCCCAGGTCAATTGAAATAAGTAAACGAATTACCACCCAAGAAGCCAAAATAGCTGACACACAGATAAATTCGGTTCAAATCAATGAACTGGCTAAAGACCTTATCGAACAAATAGCCTTTGAAGCACGGCAAAGCGAGTATGTTGACGAAAAAAGCGGCGTATCAGCAAGACTTCCGATATCTGCCTATGAAAATATTTTTAGTGCTGCAGAAAGAAGAGCATTGATCAACAAAGAAAAAACAACAAATATCAGGGTGGCTGATTTTATTGGCGCAATCCCTGCCATTACTGGCAAGGTGGAGTTGGTGTATGAAGGAGAGCAGGAAGGACCTGGAATAGTAGCTAATAATCTGGTTGGTAAAGCCATAAGAACTCTGTTCACAACTTATTTTCCCAATCCTGAAGAACTGAGGAAACAACAAAAGGAAAATAATCCCTATAAACCAGTTATAAACTGGTTTGAAGAAGGAAACAAAGCGGATATCTTTAATGACCAAGACAATGAAAGTTATAAAAATTCCTTACTAAAGATACCAGGTTTAAAAAACCTTGTAGAAAAATATCAAAAGAACCATGATAAAGATACTTTTTATTTTTTAATGGAATTTGCATTACATGGTTTGGCAGAATTCAGTTTGTTGAGCAAAAAGCATTTGTCATCCGGGCATCAGTTCTCTGATTTGCTGAGCAGTATGTTTAATATGCCTGATCCGGATAATGAAAATGATGATGATAATGATTTCAGAAATCTATTGTAGTTGCTGACAGGAAATACTTGTATAACTGGATGTTAATCAAGCAACTGGAAAATCTGTTCCTTAATGACGATTAGTGAATTAAAAATGCAGGTACTTGAAGGCGAAGGTGAAAAGCTGGAATTTAAAAAAAAAGTGGCTTTTCCTGAAAAAATTGTGCGTGAAATAGTAGCCTTTGCCAATACCAGCGGTGGTCATTTATTTATCGGGGTAGATGACAATGGAATCATTTCTGGATTGAAATTCCCCGAAGAGGAGCATTTTGAAATGGAAAGGGCTATAAAAAACTATTGCAGACCTCTAATTCCTTATCAATCGGAAATTATACCCATATCTTCAAAAAAGTCGATTATCAAGTATACCATCTTCGAGAGTGACAAAAAACCTCATTTCGTGGTTGATATTTCAGATGGGAAAAAGAAAGCATATGTGAGGGTAAAAGACAGAAGTATTCAGGCTAGCAAAGAAATACGGGAGATCCTGAAAAGAGGTCGAAAGAACAAGGATATCAGGTTCAGGTTTGGAGAAAAGGAAACTATACTAATGAAATATTTGGATCAGCATAAGATGGTAACGGTAAATCAATTTGCCCGGGAAGCGAAATTATCTAAATTTATGGCTTCCAGAACTTTGATCCTACTGGTATTGGCTAATGTGCTTGAAGTAATCCCGAGTGAAAAGGAGGATATGTTTAAATTAAAGCCATAAGCTGATCAATGAACATGTTTGTAGTTTAATTAGAAGATCAATATTTATGTCAAAAGGCGTTTCAAAAAAGGATAAAAAAATTTTTGTATTGGATACCTCAGTTATCCTCTATTCTCATGATGCTATTTTAAACTTTGGTGAACATGATGTAGGTATACCCATAACGGTACTGGAGGAACTTGATAACTTTAAGAAAGGCAATGATACTAAAAATTTTGAAGCCAGACAGTTTATCAGATTTTTAGATGGAATTTCTGCCAATCACATGTTGCAAAACTGGATACCTTTAAATGGCAAAAACAAGGGATCATTTAAGGTATTGATGAATTCTGAGAGCGATGTGGATGCCGAAAAAATATTTGATGATCCAAAACCTGATCATAAAATCCTGAATGCCGCTCTGAAACTACAGCAAGAAACCCAACATAAAGTAGTTTTGGTCACTAAAGATATCAGCCTGAGGCTCAAAGCCAAATCACTTAACTTGCCTGCAGAAGATTATGAGACTGGTAAAATTAAAGATGTAGGGGATCTTTACACGGGAAAAACCATATTAGAAGATGTAAACCCGGATAAAATCAATGAATTGTATGAACAGGGGTTTTGTTCACCAGAAGATGTGCTGAATAAAAAAGAAAAATGCTTCGCCAATAATTATTTAATATTAAAAAGCGATAAAAAGTCAGGACTTGCAGTATATAATCCCATATCGAAAAACATTGAAAAAGTAGAAAAAAGAAATGTTTATGGCATAAAACCCCGGAATGCAGAACAAGCTTTTGCCATGCACGCCATCCTGAACCCGGAGATACGGTTATTGTCGATAAGCGGGGTAGCTGGAACAGGCAAAACGCTGCTTGCGTTGGCTGGTGCATTGGAACAAAGGAAAGCCTACAAACAGATTTATCTGGCCCGTCCTATTGTGCCTTTGAGTAACAAAGATATTGGGTTTCTTCCTGGTGACATCAAGTCCAAATTAAATCCATATATGGAACCGCTTTGGGATAACCTCAAGTTTATACAAAACCAATTTAATGAAAGCGATCGCGAGTTTTCCCGCATCACCGAAATGCTGAACAAGGAAAAATTGGTCATTACACCTCTCGCATATATCAGGGGTAGAAGCCTTTCGAACATATTTTTTATAGTGGATGAGGCCCAAAACCTCACGCCACATGAAGTAAAAACCATTATTACAAGAGCAGGTGACAATACCAAGATCATATTTACAGGTGATATTTATCAAATCGACACACCTTACCTGGATTCCCAGAGCAATGGATTATCTTACCTCATTGATCGCATCAAAGGTCACCCGTTGTATGCACATGTGACCCTCGAAAAAGGTGAGCGTTCTGAATTGGCAAATCTTGCAAATGAATTATTATAAAGTAAAAAGATATGAGTGATTTTGGGATATTGTTTGATATGGATGGAGTGATTGTGGATACGCTGAACTACCATATCGAAGCAGCAAGAATTTTTGCGGAAAAGCATGGGTACGACATCAGTGCTGATGAAATAAAAAATAAATACTTTGGGCGCAGAAATCAGGATTGGATGCCAGAACTATTAGGAGGCAACCTTACCAGCGAACAAATTCAGGAACTGATTGATGAAAAAGAATTGTATTTCAGGGAATTATATGAAGCAGACTTAAAACCCCTGGATGGATTGATGGATCTCCTTGAAGAACTAAAAAATCATAACGTACCGATGGTAGTGGCATCTTCAGCTCCAGGCGAAAATGTGAGGTTTATCGTGGATAAACTCAATGCCAATCATTATTTCAAAGCATTACTTGATGACTCATATGTTACAAAAGGCAAACCAGAACCAGATATCTATATAAAGGCTGCAAAAGCCATCGGAATGCCACCTGATAAGTGTATTGTAATAGAGGATTCTGAGGCGGGCATCCTTTCGGGGAAAAGAGCTCGTTCAAAAGTAATTGGCATCACCACTACCCATCCAAGGGAAGATTTGCCCGAAACAGATTTGATGATCGACAGTTTAAAAGAACTCAATTACGAAAAGTTGCGAAAGTTGATTTACCCATAATATATTTGAAATAGGTTCTACCACCAAGTTAACGGAATTACTTATTTAGATAGTTAAAATTCAGAAAAATATCAATTATGTCCGCCAAAATTTAGAACAAATCACTACCTTAGAAAATGGGCGGACACCATGTGCGTAGGGCCCAAAAAACGGTGAGGTGAGCGTGAGCAAGAGGGGGGAAACGTCGTTTTTTCTTGATCTTTTGTTTGACTTTTTGATCAAGCAAAAAGTCAAAGCCCGTCCGGCTTGAGGACATAGGATTTACACAAAATTCTACTTAAATATTTTATAAACACTAAAAATTTCCACTACTCTATGAGTAAAACCAAAAAGTAAAATCAATAAATCATGAAAGAACTTTGGGGAATTGATTTGGGCGGAACTAAAATTGAAGGTGTGGTACTCAGCCAACAAGACCTTTCCCATCCCATTTGTCGTATTCGCGTTCCCACTGAGGCAGCAAAAGGTTATTCACACATTCTGCAACAAATCAGTCTCCTTATTGGCCTGATGAGGAAAGAGACTGGTAAAGTCCCGGATATCATAGGGATAGGTACACCAGGAACAATAGATCCATTCACTGGTAAAATGAAAAACAGCAATACAGTGTGTTTGAATGGCCAACCTTTAAAAGATGATATTGAGGTTTTACTAAAA
This sequence comes from Bacteroidota bacterium, assembly GCA_023393375.1. Taxonomy (GTDB): domain Bacteria; phylum Bacteroidota; class Bacteroidia; order Cytophagales; family Cyclobacteriaceae; genus JAEWLI01. The sequence goes on along the minus strand of JAEWLI010000082.1, from coordinate 9,620 downwards.
TGCCCGGTTATGATGGCAAATGATGCCAACTGCTTTGCTCTGGCGGAAGCTACAATGGGTGTGGCTGCTCGTGAAGTCCCTCATGCTGAAGTTGTTTTTGGAGTAATAATGGGCACGGGTGTGGGAGGAGGCCTGGTTGTGAATAAAAAAATAATAGGGGGCATACACGGAATTGCAGGAGAGTGGGGCCATAACTTTTTGGATGAGTCAGGTGGGCCATGTTATTGTGGCAAAACGGGTTGTGTGGAAACAGTAATTTCGGGACCTGCACTACAGCGGTACTATACCAGACTCAGTGGCGAAGCGATTTCGCTTCCTCAGATCATTCAAAAATATGAACAGTCTGCCGATCCAAACGCAACACTCGTGATTGACCGTTTATTGAAATATTTCGGAAAAGCTTTGTCGGTGGTCATTAATATCCTGGATCCAGACGTAATAGTATTGGGAGGTGGTTTAGGAAATATTCAAATGCTTTATACCCAAGGTGTAACAGAAGTAAAAAACCATGTATTTAATTCTCGACTCGACACCAAGTTCTTAAAACCTGCCCTTGGTGACAGTGCAGGCGTTTTCGGTGCCGCATTGTTAACCCTATAACAACATCCATTAGTCATCGCATTAACATTCTTTAATAAAAAGCGTAACTATTCTTATGGCTTCTGGGTTAACTTTCGACTACATTTTAACTTGTAACAAGTGAGATTCTTTGAAAAAGAGGATGAGAGCCTTCAGTACTGGAAAAACAAAGTTCTCAGAATTTTGCTTATCATTTGTTTTGTTTTCGGTGTAATAGCCTATATACCCAGCATCATTCTAGCGATTCATGAACAACTTACAAATATTATCATAATCGATACCGTCGCACTGATCATACTTGCTGCTCTTGTATTTTTACCATCAAAAACCTATCATTTTAGAGCTTCAATATTGATGCTAATATTTTATTTTCTCGGTATTGGTCTATTAATTTTCCTTGGGCCATATGGTGCAGGATTTGTATGGCTATTGTCATTCCCAATAATCTCAGCCATTCTACTCAATCAAAAAGCAGCCTTTTTGGCTATTTTCATGATGATGATTTCATTATTGATTCTAGGCATTTTGATTGTTTATGGGAAATTAGACCACTTAATGATAACGCAATATTCAATTCAAGCCTGGATCATTAATGCTATCAATCTGTTATGTTTAAGTCTGATCACGGTATTTCCAATTACTATGATTGTAAAAAACATAGAAAAGAAGCTGGTGGAGGAGAAGCAATTAAATATTCAGAAAGAGACTATCCTGAAATCATTGGAAGAAAGCAAAAACGACCTCAAGAAAAAGAACAAACTGTTGAATAAATCGAACCAGGAATTGGATAATTTCATCTACAGGGTGTCTCATGATTTAAGGGCACCTTTATCCAGTGTATTTGGATTGATACAAATCAGTAAAAAAGAAAAGAGCCCATCCCAAAAAGCTCATTATCTCGAACTGATTTCAAAATCGGTAGTCAAGCTGGACCGGTTTATAAAGGAATTAATTAATTTTTCACGAACCACAAGGTTAGAAATAGCCAGGGAGCCTGTTAGCTTTTCAAGTATCATTGATAGTGTAATGGAGGATTTGAAGTACATGGATAATTACAAGACCATTAAAATCATCAAAGAAATTAAAGAAAATTCCCGTTTCCGATCAGATCCATACCGGTGTAAGATCATTTTTACCAATATCATTTCAAATGCAATAAAATACAGTACTTCTATTAACAGAGAGCCTCATATCCTTATTAAAATTGAAACCAATATCCATCAGGCTGATATTTTATTTGAAGACAACGGAATAGGTATAAAAGAAGATAGGCTGCCTAAAATATTTGATATGTTTTATCGTGCGAATGATACTTTCGAAGGTTCAGGTCTTGGGTTGTACATTACCAAAGAAGCCGTAACTCGGATTGGCGGAACTATATCGGTTGAATCAGAAACCAACAATGGCACTCGATTCAAATTGGAATTGCCAAATCTGGCAAAAGTCAAAACTTCCTCGATTTCGGTAAAGACTGAAAGCGATTAAAACTACTCTAATTATTTCCTTACATAACCCCCGGTACCTTTAACTCAATTCCGGAAACAGATTTTAATTTATCGGCAAAATATGAAACGGAAGCCGGGGAATGTCTTTCATCATCGTGATGCACAAAAAAATATATTTCTTTTAGGGCACCATATTGCCGCCATTCATTGATTCGGTCCACCCATAAATTCATACGATGAAGATCCGTTGAATGAAGATCATTCCCAACAAAGCGGATAATTATCACTGGATTGATAATTTGCATGTGGATCACATCCCTCCGGCCAGCTGTAGCGGTAATGGCCACACCAATTTCCCTGTCTCTCAATAGTTGAAATATCTCAGGGCCATCTCCATAAAACCAACCTTTATTTCTGAGCTCTACACTTACCGGGAACCCGGATGGCAAGGAATTCAGTAAATATTCCAAATCAGGCAATCGTTTAGCTGCAAAATATTCCGGAAACTGGAGTATGCATGATCCCAGATTTTCACCAAATTCATTCATCAGGTTTACAAAATAAGCCGTAAGATCCTTTACTTCTTCAAAATTCTTTGAATGGCTGATCCGACGATTAAATTTAGGGCACACCTTAAATGGCTTACCTTTCACTGCTTCAATCAACTTCCAGACATTTTTTCTTTGAATATTGTAAAAAGTGGTGTCCAACTCCAAACATTCATATTTTTCAATATACTGTGTCAGGAAATCTTTTTCTGATGTACCTTCAGGATAAACCTGCCCCACCCATTCTGGCTGTCCCCATTTCGAACATCCGGCATATACTTTGGTGATATATTTTCCCTGGTTTTCACTGAGGTAACTTTTGGTAGAGGGAGGATCAGCGGGCAATGAATAGTCAATCGCTTCAAGTTCAGAAAGGTCAGCTTTACCGAATTCCATTTCAATTCAATTTTGGTGATCATGATTAAACCAAAACCAGGCATAACCTGTTTGTATTCTCTAAGATTTTTATATGAAAATTTTCGGAGAAATTAAATACAGATGCCTACTTCCAGCACATACCATATAATGAGTTATAACTTAGCGGAGTCTCTTCAATAATAATTTCCGGGTCTTTTTCTTTTAGAATATTTACATTGCTGAAACCACCCTTTAGCAATAACTTTCTCAAGTCATCTTCATTATATAACTGAAATCCATAAGGAGTGACCGGAAGAGCTTGTACACTGTCCTTTTCTCTGATACTGATAATAGCAAGTCCTCCGGGTTTTAAAAGCCTCTTTATTTCAGATAGTTCACGTTCAGGATTTTCCATAAAGTAAAGTGTATTTACAGTAAATATTTTATGGAAATAATGATCGGGAAATGGCAGATTTGAAGCTTCAGCCAACATAAAATCGGCTCTTTTCAAATTCACCCAATCCTGGTTTTTAAAAAATGCTTCTTTCACCATCAGTTCCGAGTAATCGACCCCGGTATAAGTACAGGAGTTGTTGCTTTTTAATACTTCTTTACAAAACAAACCATTGCCTGTTCCTATTTCAAGTACTTTTTCGTTTTCCTCAACATTTAATAATGTTACGGTGCGCAGGTTGATTTCCTGATTAAAAAGGTTCATTTGTTCACCTACCTCAATTCCAAAATCACCTTCAGGTTTGCGAAGCTGAGCTGCTAACAATTGGTAATCCATTTATCTTTTTTCTGATAAATAAAAAACGGATATCAATTGTTTTCAATATAGCCAGTCAACTACTAACCAACCGTGTGGAAGAACTCTCGCAAAATTGGATTTCCTTCTTCCCACTGTGAAAGTACCCGTACATAATTTGATTTTCTTCTTCCCGTCCTGGAAGAACCCACACAAAATTAGTTTCCCTTCTTCCCGCCTCGGAAGAACAGGCACAAAATTGGTTTTCCTTCTTCCCACCTCGGAAGAACTCTCGCAAAATTGGATTTCCTTCTTCCCGCTCTGGAAGAACACGTACAAATTTGGTTTCCCCTCTTCCAGCCCCGGAAAAGCCCGCACAAAATTGGTTTTTCCTCTTCCAGCCATGGAAGATCTCCCACAAATTTGGTAACCTAACAAAGTCCTTGTTTACATGGATGCTGGAACTTGATGAGGTTCGTGACGGTGCATTCATCCGATTCTGCGACTATATCAAATCATTCCTCCGTGATCCGTATCATGCCAAAAAAGAGGATATCAAAAACACCCAAGAAGGATAACAACCCGCTTATAAACTTCCCTACTTGTGGCAACCGGATGTTCTGGGTCGATTTTTTGCTTTATTAAAATCTTCCTGTATAATAAGACAATCTGTATATTTGAGGTGTAAGAAAAAAACGAAGTCAAAAAAACTAAATATGCAATACATTAAAATATTTGCCGGAATATTATTTTTAGCCATCGCAACCATTGGATGTCGTCAAGCTACAGACAAAGAATCGACTGCACAAAACCAAACCCCAAATTACGATATCCCTACTGGTAAACCTGAAGATGTTGGATTTGATAGACAGATTATTACCGAACTTATAGATAGTATAAAATCCGGGTTCTATCCCAATCGTCATTCACTTCTAATATTTAAGGATGGCAAGTTGGTACTAGAAGAGTATTTTTCTGGAAAGGATGAGAATTGGGGCGATGATATTGGAATTATTAAACACAACGATACAGTTCTTCATGACATGCGAAGTGTTTCAAAAAGTGTTGTTTCCGCATGTATTGGTATAGCAATAGCTCAAGGGAAAATAAAGAGTGTTGATCAACCTGTTTTTGATTTTTTTGAAGACTACAACCAGTATAAAAATGAAGGACGGGAAGAATTAACGATCAGGCATCTTTTAACCATGACATCCGGCTTAAAATGGAATGAAGATGTACCTTATGACAATCCTGAAAACAGTGAAATACAAATGATTCAGAGCGGAGATGGTATTGGGTTTGTATTGAGTAGGGAATTATTAGCTAAACCGGGAACTGTCTGGAACTACAATGGAGGAACTACCGAATTGCTTGCTGAATTAATCCAACGCGTCTCCGGTAAAAACATTCATGAATTTGCAACAGCGTATTTATTTAAACCTATTGGAATAGAAAAATCAGAATGGACAATTTCACCTTCTACAAATTCTCCAGCTGCAGCATCCGGGTTAAGGTTGACATCAAGAGATATGTTAAAATTTGGGATGCTATATCACAATGATGGCAAATATGGAGAAGAACAAATAATACCTGAAAATTGGATTCAGGAGTCTTTCAAATCCGATCTTGAGTTACCTTTTGGCGGTTACGGTTTTCAATTTTGGATTTACAATTTTGATGTTAATGGTAATCAATTGAAGATCCCTACAGCTGTAGGAAATGGGGACCAGAGAATCTATATTGACAAGGAAAACAATTTAATAGTAGTAACAACGGCAGGAAATTACAATAAATGGGACATTAAGAATGATGCAAATGCCATTCTTAGAAAAATATTTGGTTCATTAAACTTAGAAGAATCACAGTAAGAATAACGCCTGCCAATGGAGTAGTTGGCTGTAAACCAAACCAATCGGACAGAAGTATCTCAGTGCCCCAACGTGTTATAGCCACAATAATGGGCTGATTTTTTTACTGTACAAAAACAATAGATGAAATTAAGGAGAAATATTGACCTACGAATTGAACCCTACCCAATAAAAGCACAGGATTTTAACGCTCAAAATCCTTTTGCATACGAAATCGCAAAAACAGGAATCGAAATTGCTGTGGAGAAATAACAACGCCACACCAATCGCCTCACCAGTTTTAACTGACGAGGTCCCTGTACTAAAAGGATGTAAATTACGCCCATAGTCCTCGTCTGCATTGCAACGAGGATTATAGAGAACGGCGATTGTATCGCCATTAAAAGTGCTTTTCTAGATAAAAAATTACTCTTCCCGCCATGGAAGAGCTCCCACAAATTTGGCAACTCTTATTCCCGTCGTGGAAGAATATCGCTATACTTAAAGCACTGCCAATTTTTAAAAGTCCATTATGAAAAGATTAACAATTATCTCGGTTTTAGTGCTACTATTGGCGGCATGCAATAATGATTCTAAACAAGATTCACAATATTTGCTCAATGATCTTGAATATTTCGAGACACAAGGTGTCAATGTCCTTGTGTACAACAACCTTTTTACCGGAGGTTTTAACGATAAAAAAATGCCGGTAAAGAGTTGATTCACCATGGCGTTAGAACATCGCAAGGTGGTGCTGTAAGGCTTTCTAACACTCCAGAACAGTGGTTTCACAACAAAAAAATATGTACTTCTCGATGGGTGCCACTCATATGCCTAATCCTGGCACAATCGGGATGGTAATGTCATTTGGTTGCGTTGTGATTATAGGCTTTTTTACTTATCTTTAGCCATGTTACGGTGGATGGGAAGTGCATATAAATCCGTCACACCACATACCACCAAATCGTTAGCGGCAATCCCCCCTATACCGGGCATTGACTCCCGAAGCTAACGTCGGCATTGAACTGGGTATCGGAATGGTCTCTAAATTGGTATTTATAATTAACTGATATTCAGCAAGATACAAAACGTTAGTCAGAATTCACGATAGGGAAGTAGTTTAATTAAATGCTTAAGCAAAGGTGACATAAATTCGACATAATCAGTAAGTGTAAAGAACATAATCAGTTGATAAAAGCAATTATCATGTTTTGTTCTTTTTGAATACATGATAAATTAATTATTATGTGCAAATATTAAGAGTTGTTCAATAAAAAAGCTCTATATCATTGTTACGGAAGAATGAAATTATTTAACTACTTATTAAAATGCTATCAAAAAAACGTTTGTTTACCTCAGTAAGTTTATTCTTAACTTTGTTTCTGTTGAGTTGTTCAGATGATGAACTAAATAGTGATCCTGATAAGATTGTTGATCCGTTAATAATCGGTAGCTGGAGGCATCCAAGTAGTCCTACAGGATTTTCAATTGCTGAAGATGGCACAGTAACATATCTTAAAATCAATCAGCATACCGGTAGGTTCGTGTCAGATATAAGATTTAAGGATAAGATTGAGGCAACTAATGGGTTGTTTAAGTTTGTTGAGAGTAACAACTGCTATAATGAATTAGATTCAACCTATTCACTAAATAACGGGGAGCTTGAAATTCCAATTAGTAAAGGATGGCAATTTCCAATAGCATACCTTCCCTTGGACGTTGAATCCTATATTAGCCACAAAAGAGAAGAAGGTTATATTAAAGCAAAGATTGATCTTTTGGAAACCAAGTTTGAAAATTCTTTTTACAGCTTTAATGCATTTGATGAATTTTCAGATATTAATATGTCCACTAGTACTTATTCAGGAACTTTCATATTTGGGTATGATGAGCCTAACATTGAATGTTATTTACCAATACAATTTCATCATTATATTATGATTAATACTATTGAGCCTGTTAATGGGATTGGTGTTTATCAATTAAAATGGGCAAGTGTCCAAATCCTAGTACAGGAAGAAAGTGGTGTTTATAATCTAACTTTCGATAATCCTTCTTACTTGAACAATGGCCAGTTAACCGTAACAAATTTTTACGAAGATGAAGGCTCTAAATTTGTAGAAGGTTCATTCGAATTTACTCTTTCCATCCCCGAATTTAATGGAAATGAAAGAACAGTCCGAGTAACAAATGGAAGTTGCAAAATTTTTGAGAACTTGAAATAGTCTCCTCACTAACAAAACTGCCCCCAACTCAAGCAAAATGCAAATACCGTTCGTGCCATTCAATAGATTTTAGATTGGTGCGGCTACTTCAAAAGGGTTTAGAGGCCTGATGAATCGACTTCCAAGAATAAGGAAAAATGATGCAATAGGCCTCATTTTTCTTCCCACAAGGTTTTGTCGAAAAGGTCATATTGCAAATCTTCATATTCTGCTGGAACTCTTCTACCCAAATTTCAAAAACTCCCTTGTAGTCACCTCCTCCGGGTTTTCTAATACCTTAGCCGCCGAACCTTCCTCCTTCACCTCGCCATAATACAGAATCACTGTATAATCAAAACTTGTAGCCCATGCCAAGAACACATAGGATGGTATGGGCTATGTCGGTTTGATTTGCAGTTATGACATTTTTTCTTACTCTTAGCCTTGTTTTGGTTGAATGTGGCATGTATAAAAATCAGAAATGGAAAGTTATGGTTCAGTTTAAACCTTGAATAAATTCTTGATTGGTTGATGCGAAATCAAAAGAAAATCAAACTAATACGGATGGTGTTGTCTATGAAGAAAGAAAAAATACTGCTTCCATAGATAGAAGCGTTAAAAAAGTGTTATATTGGTATAGATACTTGAAACTATGGTCACAATAATTAAAAAGGGAACCCCAAAACAGGAAGCAAAAAAGCTTATCGATGAAGCTGTTGCTAAAGCTGGCAAAAAGGACTTAAGAAAATATGCCGGAATTTTAAACACGGATATCGATCCGTTAGAATATCAAAAACAGATAAGGAATGAATGGGAATAAACTTTTTGTGGACACTATATTGTGCTGTATTTTTTAAAAGGCGACCCTGAAGTAGTTGATTTGATATCAGATAAAGATTTAGTAGTATCAGTAATAACTGAAATCGAACTTTTATCCTTCCCAAATTTAACTGCTGAAAATGAACAACAAATCAAAAATCTCCTGAATGATTGTACAATTCTGGATTTAAAACAAGAAGTCAAAGAGCTTACGGCTGAATTAGGAGAAAATATAAGATAAAACTACCTGATTCTATAATTGCAGCATCTGCATTCTTTCAGAAGATTCCTTTATTGACGAGTGATAAGGGGTTTAAAAAGATTGAGGAGTTGGATATCTTGATATATGAATTATAAAATCACAAGGCCATAATAAACAGAACACAATAAGCCTCGTTTACTTGCCACAAGGTAATAATAATAATTAGTATCTATAAGGTTTTTGAAACCTTATAGGACTTAAGAGCCAACAACTACGCCTGCCAACCACCAACTTCAACTATCCGAATTTCAAAAATTCTCTTGTTGCCATTTTTTGTGGATTTTCCAGCACTTCCTTTGCCATCCCTTCTTCAACCACCTCTCCATAATACATAAACACCGCATAGTCGCCCAACCGCTTTGCTTGCCTCAATGTATGGGTAACCAATATAATCGTATACTGATCCTTCAGTTTGATGAACTGCTCCTCTACCTTCCTGCTTGAAACAGGGTCGAGTGATGATGTGGGTTCATCGGCTAAAATCACCTCTGGATTAACAGCCAAGCCCCTGGCCAAGCACAACCTTTGCTGTTGTCCAATGGAAAGTTTAGAGGCAGGGGCGTTCAACCTATCTTTTACTTCTTCCCACAAAGCCACTTGATCCAAATGGTACTCTACTTTATGGGCAATCTCTACCTTCGACTTCAATCCTTGGATCCTTAACCCAAAGGCAACATTTTCAAATATGCTCATGGGCAGGGGATAAGGCCGTTGCGACAACAAACCCATCTTCTGCCTAAGATCAGCAAGATTGTTCCCATTGGTCAATATCTCCTTGCCGTTTAAAGTAATGCTTCCCGTTACTTTCATG
>JAEWLI010000063.1 GCA_023393375.1 Bacteroidota bacterium | reverse complement strand
TTAATGGAAAAATCCAAGAACTTAAAACCATTGGACGGGGCTATAGAAAGTTTAAAAATTTTAGGAGCGTGGTATTGTTTTTCCTTGGCGGTCTTAACCTATACCATTAAAATGAGGGTAGAACCATAATAAAATAAGCAATAAAAAGTTACCTGAAACCTTAAGATCAATCTTCAAATTTTCAATTCAACTGATTTTTCTCATATTAATTTCCTGATGGTTTAATTATCTTGGCACCAGATTTCTTAAAACATCTCAGGAATTTCCATGAAACATACGTTACTTATTATAATTTGGTGTGCTACAATTGTGCCCGGATTTGCGCAAGAAGAAAATAAACCGGTTATTAAATTCAGTGGATTAGTCAAAACTGACTTTTTCTACGATACCCGGCAAATTGTAGGTGCACGTGACAGGCATTTTCTGCTTTGGCCTGAGCCAGTAAAACTTGATCCTGATGGAAAAGACATCAATGCCAAAGGAAGTTTCAATATGCTTTCCGTGCAAAGTCGGGCAGGGGTTTCCTTGTCTGGAATTGAATACCAGGGTGTCAAAATATCAGCTCTTTTGGAAGGTGATTTTTTCGGGCAGGCCAATGAAAATGTTAACTCTATCCGCCTCCGACATGCTTATATAAAATTAAACTTTCGCCAATCCGAACTCCTGATGGGGCAATACTGGAATCCCTTGTTTACACTGGATTGTTATCCCGGCACTGTTTCGTTTAATACCGGAGTGCCGTTCATTCCATTCTCTCGAAGCCCACAGATCCGTTATACGCACAATGTGGGCTCACTGCGTTTTTTGGCAGCTGCTGTTGGCCAACAAAAAGAATACACCAGTGTAGGTGGTAGTGAAGCACTCCGAAATTCGGGTATTCCAGATATGCACGCGCAGGTTCATTATCAAATAAAGGATGAAGAAAAGGAATTTGTGGCAGGAATAGGTGGTTCCTGGAAAACTATTCTTCCTAAATTATTAACTGATAGTAGTTATAAAACAGACGAAAAAGTAAGCGGATTATCGGGAATCGCATTTCTTAAATTTAAGAATAAAGGCATTACTGCCAAATTGGAGGGGGTCTTAGGTGAAAATCTTTATGATGTGGTACAAATTAGCAGTTATGCAGTAAAAGCTGTTGTAGACGTGAACAAAGGAATCGTGAGTTATACACCAATCCATAATTATTCGGTATGGGGGGAAATTCATACCAATTCTACAATACAAGTAGGAATATTTGCTGGTTATTCTAAAAATCTTGGTGCTGAAGATGAAATTGTAAGTGTACCGAATTCCAGGTGCCAGAATATTGATTATCTCTATCGGATCTCACCACGAATAATCATTCCTTTCGGAAAATTAAACGTAGGTGTAGAAATAGAACATACAGGAGCAGCTTTTGGAGAAATTGGACCCAAGGCTACCGTTATAAACACCCGCAGAACGGCTAATACCAGATTTCTGCTTTCAAGTTACATTTCATTCTAAACATTTATATACATGACCAAATCTATTGTTTCCAAAGGATGGCTGATCGTAGTTTCAGCATTCGCTATTAATCTGGTGGTTGGTATCTTATATTCCTGGAGTATATTGAAAAAAGCCATGGTGGTAGATTGGGGCTGGACAAATACAGATGCATCCCTGCCTTATACCGTAGCAGTAGCCATATTGGCCTTCTCTACAATTTTTGCAGGTAGAGCACAGGATAAAATCGGCCCAAGAAAGGTAGCTTTAACGGGAGGTTTATTATTTGGGTTTGGATTACTGGCTTCTGGTTTTGCACTCAGTCCATTGATCATGATGGTGACATTCGGTGTTGTGGGTGGTATAGGAATTGGGTTGGGATATGCTGCCACAACACCTTGCGCAATCAAGTGGTTCGATCCGTCTAAAAAGGGTTTGATCTCAGGGATTGTGGTTTCAGGTGTGGGTTTATCCCCTGTTTATATAGCACCATTGACTGAGTATCTTATTGGCACATATGGGATAAAAGAGGCTTTTATTATTTTAGGCATAATAGCAATTGTAATTACACTGATCTTTTCCCTTTTCCTCGTAAACCCTCCCGCCGATTATTTGCCAAAAAAACCAATATCCCAATCCAAACCACTATCAGCAATACTGGACATGGAATGGTCTTTTATGATTAAAACCAAACAATTCTATATTTTATGGCTGGCTTATATGCTTGCCGGAACAGCTGGTTTAATGTTGTTGGGACACTTGGCAAGTATTGCAGCTACTCAGGCTGGATGGCAGGCAGGTTTTATACTGGTGGTTATTTTATCTGTATTTAATGCGCTTGGTAGAGTAATTGGTGGGTTATTGTCTGATAAATTAGGCCGCACCACAGCTATGTTGATGGTGTTTTTGATTCAGGCAGTAAATATGGTTGGCTTTATTTATTACGCCAGTATTCCGGGTCTGATAGTTGGTTCCGCTGTTGCCGGACTAGCATATGGTGCTTTGTTCTCATTATTCCCTGCCACAACAGCAGATTTCTTTGGCATAAAAAATCTTGGTGTGAATTATGGCTTGATTTTCACAGGATGGGGCATAGCTGGGGTAGTAGGTCCATTGTTGGGTGGTATAGTAGCTGATCAAACTGGTAATTATACCTTGTCCTATATCATTGCTGCAGGTATGTTAGTGTTGGGTGCAATTATGATCAAATCGGTGAAAACCCCACAAAAACAAGAGGAGTTGGTCACAGCTTAATACAATATTCGTAATTCATGATTCAGAATTCATCATACGCAAATAAGGATTTGTGATTTTGGATGCAGAATCAACCCGAAGTTATTTCAAGGTTTTCGGGATTATTAACATATGAATAAATAAACATATATTCATAATATTCGTTATAGGAATAAGACATTACAATTTTTTACTTCATGATCGTTTTAGGGTTTTTAGCCGCTATAATTATAGGATTTACTTTAGGGTTGATAGGTGGGGGAGGTTCAATTCTTGCAGTTCCGGTATTTGTATATTTATTTGGAATAGATCCTGTATTGGCCACTGGTTATTCACTTTTTGTAGTGGGGATTTCATCGGCAGTGGGATCATTAAACTATATGAAGGCAGGATTGCTGAATTACAGGGCGGCAATTGTTTTTGCGGTCCCCTCTTTATTTGCGGTTTTTGCTACCAGAAAATTTTTGATGCCCTCCATTCCGGAGAAAATTATTTCAATAGGAAATTTTGATATTACTTCCAATAACCTGATCATCCTGACCTTTATCATCTTAATGGTCATTGGACTTGTGATTTTTGTCAAGCGAATACGAAAGAAAGACATTCGTTTTTATAGGGTAATGTGGTTGGCGATACCAGCGATCATCATGGTATTTCTTATGCGACAGTTTATTATACCTTCGATACCTGAGACACTATTTTCTTTGAATGGATTTATATTAACAAAAAATACAGCCGTGATGATATTCTTTTCAATCATCATGTTTGTTTCATCATTTTCTATGATAAAAGGAAAGAAGAATCCGATACCCCAAACTGATGAACCTGAAACAAAAACCCAATTTAATTATCCGGTAATTGTTGCAGAAGGGACAATAGTCGGTACAATCACCGGAATCGTGGGTGCTGGTGGGGGATTTTTAATCATTCCCGCATTGGTTTTATTGGCCAAATTGCCTATGAAATTGGCAGTTGGCACGTCCCTGCTTATTATAGCTACGAAATCGTTAATTGGATTTTTAGGAGACGTAAGCCGCCAACAAATAGACTGGTCATTCTTAACCATATTTACTGGATTGGCTGTTTTAGGCATATTTGTAGGGACTTATGCTTCAAAATATATTTCAGGGGAAAGACTCAAAAAAAGTTTTGGATGGTTTGTTTTGATAATGGCGGTGTATATCATGTTCCGGGAATTGATGTAAAACCTACTATTACTTAGAAATTTTTACCAAAGGTTCTTTAAATTCCCGGCTACAATTGAAGCAAAAATACAATTGATCGGTTTTATCCTCTTTAACCAGATTACCAAATAGTGTCCTCATAAGGTTGTTGAATCTAACGGAATTTTTATAATGGTGTTCGAAGGCGATGTTGGTTGAATGGCAAAAAGGACAGGATTCAGTTTCATCTTCCTCAGAAGATTCTGTCAATAAACCGGAATCGGCAAGCACCTGATCAGCCATTTGAAAATCATTGCGATGTAACATTAATCCAACTGTCAGATTTCCACCATTCAAAAAGCCTAATTGAAAGGTGTTTTCATTGGTTAGAAAGCAAGGAATCTCGTGGGCCAATAGTTTTTCGCGCACAATATTAGCTTTAACGACATCATAAAATTGTTTGTAAAGCATTATTCCTGTGGACATATCTTTTGGATTTTCTTATTTAAACTGATATTTCGAAATAGAAGTTGAGTCCCTAAACAAAACCGGGTAAATGTGGGTTAAAATTCAAAAAAAATTGATGATGAGTTTATTAGAAATTCCAATTACTTCTGCTGCCGATATTTTTGTTTGGGGATTTGTTATCTTATTGGCATTTGTAGGTGCCATTTCCATAGTCGATGTAATGAAAGAAACCAAAAACGAACCTGTGGAACCAAGGGATAAACCATTGAGATGATTGAAAATATTCAATGTTCAATGTTCCATGTTCAAAGATCAAAGTTCAATGTTTGAGCATGCCTAAAAAAGGTTGACCATTTTATTCAACCTTCAAGTTATTATTTTCAAAGAAGATTTATCTTGATCCTTTAGCAGCCTCACGACTTTGACGTCATCCCTGTGCAGACAGGGATCTCCCGGGTTTTGTACTTAGTTTAGGGTAAACCACCCCCTTTCGTAACAGCCTTTGATAATTAAACATTTGTGCTATCATCAGGAGTTTCCTGTACAAGTTATTCCAGTATTGCCTACAAATCATTTAAATTTACCATAACTAATCATCAAGGTGATAGCACCATTCAATATGCGTATGATATGAATGGGGTAAAACTGCAAAAGAAAATGAGTACAAACGGCAGAGTGGTAAAAACGACACAAATAATCGCACATTCCCTGAGCTCACCCCTGCAAGGAGGGGGATTAGTTTTTTTAAAAAATGATCATACCATCCCCCAAGCCTATCTGAACTTTTTGTTTTTCGACAAAAACATGAACTACAAAGCAGGAGGTTTTAAACAAGTGACGGAAAATGCCTTGTACAGTTTTGAAGAAATCACCCTGGACTTTACCCCACATGAGGAAGGATACCGTGTTGCAAATGATCCTATGAAATTTATTGACCCTGATGGGATGGATGGAATTAATACAGATATGGAAAGACGTAATCAAGCAAGAAGTAATGCAAGAACCGCTAGGGATAATGCAAGTAATGAGCATCTTAGAAATATGGCTTCTAATAATGCCAATGCAAACATGTCAAAGAAGGAGATGAAAAATGCAGGAGTTTGGGGCACTCAAAAAGCTTTAAATAAGGCAGAGAAACAATATAATAGAACAGATAGACAGTTCAATAGAGCTAAACAAACATTTCAACAAACCCAAGGTGCAATTGATGCGCTGCGTATAAATGATCCTGCAACATTTGATCGATTAAACAATTTGACTTACATTGGAAGGGTAGTTAATGTACATGTAACCAGCAGTGCAGCTATACAAAATAATCAACATGGCGCACAAACCGCAGCCCAGTTTTCTCCAGACCACAATAGTATATATACTCTTCTTCCGGATGATGAAAAGCCAAATTATACTTTGAATGCAATAACCGTTAGATTGCAAAGTGGAGTACGTGATCCGGACGTAAAACTTGCACATGAGGCGGGCCATGTTTTTGGGATTGTCAGAGATCCAGCAAATTATTTTCGTAATTTTAGAAGAGGAGTAGATTGCTAGGATCCCGCTAATCGAAATCTTGATCAAGTCCAGGATGCAATGGATGTACAAGTGAATTATTTACGTTTAAGACACCGTTAACATGAAAAAAATTTTATTTTTAATTTATGCTGTTTTCTTTTTGAACATTCTTTCATATGCTCAAAATTTAACTCGGGAGGAAATTCAATTATTAATTAAATTTCCAATGTTTCAGGAATCGTCAGGAACAAAACATTACAGAGCTACTGAAGAATCTTTTGGAAACTTTATGAAACTTCATTTTAAAATCGATACAATTCAAGCATTTGATTTTCTAGATTTTATCTTTTTAAAAATTGACCCTAAGTTTACAAACCCTGAAAATATTAACATTGAAGAAGGCCCTTTTTTTTTATGTGACGAATATATAGTGGCATTACATATTAGAGGAAAGTATACTTATAAATTAAAGGGTTTTGCAAAAAATGATTTTATTTTTCTTTTAAATGCTCTCAAGGATCTTAATTATTCAAATTTAAATTCGCGTAAACAGTTTGTGAGAAACTATTCAGCGGAAGGTTTGGATTTTAATTGCCTTTATAAATCACTTGGTAAATCTATCATCGATAGTGATAAGCATCCTTGCCTTCGTTTCTGTGTTGAAATGATTTATACACATTAGATTATTTTCGAAAGCATCTGGTAGGCGGGCATCAGTTTAAAATCAGCGCTTGATTCAGAAATAATACTATTTTCCCTTCTAATAAGTTATTACAAAATAAACCTTTAATTTTAAAGCTGAGATTAGTTTTAAACAAATATTTATGAGATTATGAAAAAGAGTTTCATTTTTATGATGGTTACCATCATCTACGCAGGTTGTCAAAGTATCCCTGATCAGACCAACGATGATTCCGGTAACAAATTCAAGTTTGTTACAGATCAATTTGCCGATCTTCAAATATTGCGGTACCAGGTTCCAGGGTTTGAGGACTTGACACCCAAAGAAAAAGAGCTTGTTTATTATCTGTATGAAGCAGCTTTGTCGGGCCGTGACATTATCTATGATCAAAACTTCAAACATAACCTTAAAATCAGGCGTACCATCGAGGCGATTGTAAATGGATATCCTGATGACAAGGAAACAGATGAATTTAAAAGCTTTATGGTATGGGCTAAAAGAGTTTGGTTTTCCAATGGCATCCATCACCATTATTCTACCCGCAAAATTATCCCCGAAATTTCCGAAAGTTATTTTGCTGAATTGATAGAGAAATCTACTGCTGAGTTTCCTTTGGAAGGTGAAGAAACTAAATCTGATCTGATCGAATTATTGACGCCCATCATTTTTGATCCCGAAATAGCTTCCAAACGGGTAAATGTTGATCCGGATGTAGACAATGTAAGGACATCGGCCAATAATTTTTATGAAAATGTGACCCATAATGAAGTAATGGCTTTTTATGAAAAAATGAAAGATCCTGATACACATCGCCCGGTCGAATATGGATTGAACTCAAAATTGGTTAAAGAAGACGGACAGGTAAAGGAAAAAATCTATCGACACGGAGGGATGTACACAGGTGCAATTGAGAAGATTATCTACTGGCTGGAAAAAGCTTTGACGGTAGCAGAAAACAATGCTCAGCAGGCTTCTTTGAGTAAACTCATTGAATATTACAAAACAGGTGACCTGAAGGTATTTGATGATTACAACATATTATGGGTTCAGGATACAGCCTCTACTGTTGATGTAATCAATGGTTTTATTGAGGTATATGGAGATGCCATCGGTATGCGTGGTGCTTACGAATCAGTAGTTTCCATAAAAGACAAGGTACAAACCGAACGCATGAAATCACTTGAAGAAAATGCACAGTGGTTTGAAAACAACGCACCCTTTATGGATGCTCATAAAAAGGAAAATGTGACCGGAATATCCTACAAAGTCATCACCGTAGTGGTTGAATCTGGAGATGCTGCACCTTCTACACCAATAGGCATCAATCTGCCCAATTCTGATTGGGTAAGGAAAGAACATGGCTCCAAATCAGTGTCTCTTGGAAATATAAAAGATGCTTATACCGAAGCGGCTGCCAGCAGTGGAGCTATCGAAGAATTTGTTTACAGAGAAGAAGACCGGCAAAGAACAAGGGAGTTCGGAACTTTGTCCGAAAATATCCACACGGCTTTGCACGAAGTGATCGGTCATGGCTCAGGACAACTGGAACCAGGTGTTGCAAATCCGAGTGAGACATTAAAAAATTATAGCTCAGCTTTGGAAGAAGCACGGGCGGATCTGGTATCCTTATATTTTATGATAGATCCCAAACTGGTGGAAATGGGAATAGTACCGTCAGTGGAAGTAGGTAAAGCACAATATGATGGATATATCCGAAATGGTTTGATGTTGCAATTGAGAAGAATCGAACCCGGAGAAAATATTGAACAAGCACATATGCGCAACAGACAAACGGTTGCTTCCTGGGTATATGAAAAAGGTCAGGCAGATAATGTAATAGAAAAAATCCAGGAAAATGGAAAGACCTATTTTGTAGTTAATGACTATGAAAAATTGAGAGAATTGTTTGGTGAATTATTAAAGGAAGTGCAACGAATTAAGTCACAGGGTGATTTCGAAGCCGGAAAAAACCTGATTGAAACTTACGGTGTAAAGGTTGATCAGGAATTATTGGCTGAAGTTAAATCGAGATATGAGCAGATGGGCACTGCACCTTATTCAGGTTTTATTCAACCAAAATTAGTTCCGGTAATGGAAAATGACCAGATTGTAGATGTAACTATCACATATCCTGAAGATTTTGTAGAACAAATGCTGGAATATGGTGAAAAGTATTCTTTTCTGCCAAATTATAATTAATTGAAATGAAAAAACTCGCAAGCACCTTTATATGTGCTTGCGAGTTTCCTTTTTAATCTAATCTCACCTTTTTATCTTTCGGATATTTTACCTCATATTTTAAAATCCATTCTTTGCAATAAATTTAATCTACACTGAATAAATCCACATTAATTTGTGGTCACAGGCCGCCCCGATGGA
>JAEWLI010000219.1 GCA_023393375.1 Bacteroidota bacterium | reverse complement strand
ATAATGTTTTTGACTGGCGTGGTTGTTCAGTCCGTTCGTATTCGGTAGAGTTAAAGGTGATATTGTCTACATCAACAGTTTGTCCATCGTGCTGATATTTGAAATCGAGTTCATACTCGTAATTCTTTCTCAACATCTTGGCTGGTAGAACAGCGGATATTTCAAAATTCACAGTATCACCGTGTACTTCAAGTGGTGTTGGCACTACCTGAAGGTCCTGATCTTTTGACATTTTCATCATTTGTTGCATGGCGCAACCAGAAAATATCATAGTAGCGAGCAGGGTAGAAACAAAAATTAGTCGTCTCATTTGATTCATCATTTTTTAAATTGGTTGAAACATATGCGAAATTATTGTTATTAAATTTTTCAAGCAATGAATATATGTAAAATTTTATAGAAGAGGGATACTATTTTTTGTAAAATGAAGTTTAAATTTGTATATTAATATTTAAAAATGAAAAAATTACAAAATATTCTTGAACAGCATGCATTCGGAGTATGTGCCAGAATTGGGGAAATACTAAATCTGCCCTCTTTCGGCATCAGAATATTCTTTATTTATGCCTCTTTTTTGACATTTGGCTCACCAATAATTATCTATTTTACTTTAGCCTTTATTATGGATTATAGAAGGAGGCACAAAAAAAGAACAAGTGTCTGGTATTATTAAAACTTTAATTTTTTGAATTCTCTTCTTCTTTTAAAATAATAATCGAATAAGATGAGTGACCGGTACAATATTTTTGAAGAAATCCCTGCTTTTATTTCTTGTTTATTATCTGACTTCATTTTCCTAAGAGATAAAAATGAACGGTGTGCTTTAGGTATTTCCACAGCATTCTTGAATCTACCGGTAAGGATAAACATTAAAAACGCAATATAATCCAAGAGCATTCTGGCTACAATCACTTGCCTGAAATCACTTTTTGACAAATTATTGGCCATCATCAAGAGGTTATTCCGGAAATTCAAATAAGTCTTTGCGGGATTTCCCTGAGGCAAAGCTCCGCCTCCTACATGATAAACTGTGGATTTTGGATAACAAAATATTTTATAACCTGCATTATTTAGCTTCCAGCAAAGATCTATTTCTTCCATATGAGCAAAAAAACGCTCATCAAATCCGTTGAATTCATGGAATAGAGCTGCTCTTATAAAAAAACAAGCACCTGAAGCCCAAAAGACCTGCAGTGTATTGTCATATTGGCCGTGGTCATTTTCAAGGATGTCAAATATTCTTCCCCTACAGAACGGGTACCCGTATTTGTCTAAAAATCCTCCAGCAGCACCAGCATATTCAAAGCGTTTTTTGTCGTGCCATGACAATATTTTTGGCTGGCAGGCAGCAATGGATTTATCCTTTTCCATGAGTTGAATGGGTTGTAACCATCCTTCTGTCACTTCTACATCCGTATTTAATAATACGTAAAAATCTGAATCTATCTGTTTGAGGGCTTTGTTATAACCTCTACAAAATCCAAGGTTTGATTTGTGGCTTATGAGCCTGATTTGGGGATAATGTTTCGCAACAAAATTTACGGAACCATCGGAAGAATGGTTATCAACCACTATAATATTACAACCTGGACTAAATTGAACCACCCCAGGCAAAAACCTTTCAAGAAAATGCCGCCCGTTCCAATTGAGCAATACAATGGAAACAGAACTCATACCAAACCACCAAGGTCTAATCCCGGAATATTGGGAATCAAACCTTCCGTATGTTTTTTCATTTCTTCCTTCGCTTTAACATCTGCTTCCTCCAATGCTTTATTAATAGCTGCGACAATCAGGTCCTGAAGCATTATTTTATCATCACCATTCACAATTTCATTATCAATGTCAATAGCAATAACCTGCTTTTTCCCATTAACGGTTGCTTTCACCATGCCTCCTCCAGACTCTCCAGTGACTTTAATATGTGTGAGGTTCTCCTGGGCTTCTTTTATTTTGGCCTGCACTTCTTTCATCTTGCCCAGCATTTTCATCATATCTATCATTTCCGTAGTATTAAGTTTTTATAAATTTTGTCAAAATTATTAAATAGTGGATTATCTTTTCCTTAACAACACCACATTTCCACGTTTCTCATATTTTTTTCCTTCATAATCAATGATCAGAGCAGAATAAAGGTAGGTTCCTTGTGGAGCAGGTTTATTATGGTAAGTGCCATCCCAACCTTCTTCAGGATTATTGGTAATAAATAGTAGTTCACCCCATCTATTATAAATGGCCAACTCATATTGTTTAAAAAAATAGCCAATTACTTTAAAAGTATTATTTCTCGAACCACCATCAGGTGTAAATGCATTTGGAAAAAACACCTTTGCTTCATAAACCAATTTGATTTGGTTAGAGGCAACTTCATGAACGGGGAAATTATTGGTGATCCCTATTATCCGATAATTAATCACTTGATCTTCATTTCCGGGTGGCTCAATGTATTCATTTGATAGGCCTACATTCACATGCTCTATCAGATTACCTTCAGCATCTGTTTTTTCAACACGATAATAATCTATCCCATTCTGCCACCCTTCGTAGTCAGTCCATGTCAACCTGTATGTATTATCTTGTACCGTGTATGACAAGAAAATTGCACAAGCTGTTACGCCATCAGCTGAAGTATTGCCACAATTATCTTCATAAGTAATTTTATAACAAACGGGAGTCAAACCTGTAATTTCCGGATCTAAGATATTGGTTTGCGTCGCTTCTCCTTGTTTCACAAAATTCATCCCATTATCGGCTCTTTGAATATTATAATGGACCACATTCACATCCAAAGGCGCAGGCAACCAAGACAACTCAATTCCATCGCCATTATACGATGCAAGAACATTGTTAATAGCTGGTGGAGTATATTCCAAGTTACCTATAACACAATTGGCAGCAGAAGCACTTACTGTATTATCTGAACCATGAGCAATTATCTGATAGCAATATTCTACGCCACAATCCGCATTTCCGTGGGTATAAGAATATTCTGGTGTCATAAAAGTATAAACAATGTCACTACCTTCATAAATAAAAGCATGACTGAACATATTAAAAGCAGTTTGCCACTCCAATTGATTTTCACCATTCTGAGCATTGGTATTTAAATTTATACTGCATAAAGTGTTGGAATTCATATTAATACCATCATTGCAGGCATCAACAGCGGTTAATCTAAAGCAGTAATAGTTATTCTTTGTATCAAGATTATCTACTCTCTGCTCACTTTGGTTTTTTACATAATCATAAAAAATATAGCCTGAAGTGCCATTTTCAGCATATTCGAGACGGTATACCACATCGTTGGCAGCATTGAACCTAACCATTATTTGGCCTACATTTTCGTCCACAGTTAAAACCTGTACCCTTCTTATTGTAGCTGGAGACCTATTTAATATAGTATTAAAGCTTCGTGAACTGGCAGAACCACAATTGCTACTTTCCCCATTGGTAAATAACCCTTCTACTCTGATCGTAAACATTCCCGAAGCTCCGTAATTATAAATAGGTGGCACATCACCAGCATCGATTTCTTCGGAATAGGTACTTGTAAAACGAATCCGGTAGCGATCAAAAATATCATCATCAATATCTACGGTTGCCCGGTAATTGGCACAAGGCAGCACAATAAAATCAGGGGTAGTATCTGCAAATACTTCTACCGTAATAAAATCCTTAAATTGAACCTTTTCATTATCTATGGTTACGGTAATTACCTGGGCAACTATATAAGTTCCCGGTTGATCAAATGTATAGGTTTTCTGATTGATAAAACCGGCATTAGGTTGATCCGGATCCCAATCAAAGTTATAGGAATCCAACTCGTCTAGCGGTTGTGGATATGTATTACGCACCTCAATCTGTAAGCCTGTGCAGCCTTTGATATAATTGATTTCGAAGTGACCAGCTTCACTGGGCACCCATGCAAATGCCTTATGGCCAGATAGACCTAATAATAAGAAAACAATATGTACTACTATTTTTTTCAAAAACCAAGTGACTTGAAAAAATCCATTGAAGTTAAAATATAAACGCAAAAGTGCTGTTACCTATTCTTTATTAGAAAATGATTTTACATCATTTCTATCAAAGTTAGTCCTTTTTTTAAAAATGAAAACCTGTGTATATAAAAAAAATATATATTATTTTAAAGTAAATACAATTTCATGAATGGACAATTGTTGTTGTTCTCCTTTCAACATATCTTTTAAAGTATACCGCTCTGTTTTTATCTCGTCGGGCCCAACTACCACTACAAAAGAAATCCCTTTCTTGTTGGCATAATTTAATTGTTTTTTTAGTTTGGCCTGCTCAGGATATATTTCACTGTGTATATCTTCTTTTCGTAGTTCAGCCAACACACTTAAACCATGTCGGAATGATTCTTCATCCAAATGGGCTACCAATATCTTTTTGTTTGTTTCAAATTGGGTACTAAATAGTTTCAACTCCTCCATGACGTCGAAGATACGATCGACACCAAACGAAAACCCCACACCTGAAATGCCTTCCAACCCAAAAACACCGGTCAAATTATCGTACCTGCCGCCTCCGCCTATGCTGCCAATTTTTACACCTCCAGCCTTCACTTCTAAAATTGCTCCTGTATAATAAGACAACCCTCGGGCAAGTGTCACATCGAATTGTACGTGATTGCCTTCCACGCCAAGTAATTTCACAAATTCCAATATCTGTTCTATTTCCGATACCCCTTTTAGGCCGGTCTCTGAATTATGGAGAAAAGTCCTTAAAAACTCAAGTCTTTCCTCATTACTACCATTCATTTCCTGAAGTACCGGTGTGGCTTTTTCAATGGATAATTGGGAAAACCCCCTTTGCTGTAATTCTTCCTGAACTTTTGCGAGACCAATTTTATCCAATTTATCTACTGCTACACAAAAATCAGTTTCTTTGCCTTTTGCATCTATTGCTTCCGTAATTCCTGTCAGGATCTTTCGATTATTGATTTTAATTGTAAAATCCTTTAGACCCAAATTGTAAAACACATCTTGTATCATGGCTACGATTTCTGCTTCACAAATCAGTGAATCGGCACCTACTACGTCTGCATCGCACTGATAAAACTCCCGATAACGGCCTTTCTGAGGACGATCTGCACGCCACACAGGTTGTATTTGATACCGTTTGAATGGATAAGAAATTTGATTGTGATTCATTACCACATAACGTGCAAAAGGTACTGTCAAATCATATCTGAGGCCTTTTTCAGAAATTTTACCGGTAATTGACCTATAACCATCCGGCAGATCCTCAGCCTTAACCTCATTTAAAAAATCTCCGGAATTTAATATTTTATATAAAAGCTGATCACCCTCCTCTCCATATTTTCCTGTAAGTGTGGATAGGTTTTCCATACTAGGAGTTTCCAAAGGTTGAAAACTATATTTTTGAAATACTTTTTCAATAATAGAAAAGATCTGTTTTCTTTTTATCATCTGGTCAGGCCCAAAGTCCCGGGTGCCTTTGGGAATTCCTAAATGTTGTGTACTCATGACTCCTTATTTTATGATGCGGGCAAAAATAATGAGGAATTATCACATCCGGGCAAGATACATTAAAATTATGCCATCTGGTTTTTATATATAAGGTTTACTAATGGTTAAAATTCATTTAATGAACATTAATCTGGATTAAATAGAATGATTTGAACTTAAAATGAAAATTTCCTGCATCTTTTTAAACATTTTTTATTAATAATAATTATATAGGCAATTGTTTTAAAGCTTATGAGAAACTAGTTATAAACAAGATAATGTTCAATTTTTTTCCTTCGATCTAATGTTGGAAATTTTTCCTGACAAAACAAATTTTAAATATAAATCATGAATGGAATTGTTTACTTGTTGCCTTTATTAGGCATAATAGGATTACTCTATGTACTTTATCGTTCTTTATGGATTGTAAAACAAGATGAAGGCAATGAAAAGATGGCCCGTATTGCCAAAAGTATTGCTGATGGTGCAGTGGCATTTTTAAAAGCAGAATATAAAATCCTGATCGTCTTTGTAATAGCCATTGCAATCTTGCTGATCTTTAAAGGAGCGACTACCTCTACATCCAATAGTCTTGTAGCACTTTCATTTGTGGTTGGGGCTTTTTGTTCTGCACTTGCAGGATTTATGGGAATGAAAGTTGCCACACATGCCAACGTTCGAACCACCCAAGCGGCAAGAACTTCTCTTGGGAAAGCCCTGGAGGTAGCGTTTATCGGAGGATCTGTAATGGGGATGAGTGTTGTAGGCCTTGGGGTGCTGGGATTAAGCAGTTTGTTTATTTTTTACTGGTATTTTCTGGATTATACGTGGACTATAAATGAAGTGTTAAACGTGCTTTCGGGGTATTCACTAGGAGCGTCTTCCATAGCCTTGTTTGCAAGAGTGGGAGGTGGAATATATACTAAAGCAGCCGACGTTGGTGCCGATCTGGTAGGCAAGGTTGAAGCAGGAATTCCTGAGGATCATCCCTTGAACCCGGCCACTATTGCCGATAATGTGGGTGATAATGTAGGTGATGTAGCTGGCATGGGGGCTGACCTTTTTGAATCTTATGTTGGTTCAATTATTGGCACCATGGTTTTGGGTGCTGCTTTTATTGGTTTGAGCGGTTTTTTAGCCGAAGATCTATTCGGAGGCTTATCTGCAGTGCTTCTGCCATTATTCTTAGCCGGATTTGGCATACTGGTTTCCATACTGGGCACCTTTTTAGTTCGGGTAAAGCCTGATGGAGACCCCCATAAAACATTGAATATGGGCGAAATCATTTCCGGATTGATCATGTTGGTTGTATCCTATTTTGTTATTACCACTTTCCTTCCAACCAGCTGGGTTTATGACGGTAAAGAATTTACCTCAATAGGAGTTTTTTGGGCAGTCATAGCAGGATTGCTTACTGGTCTTGCGATTGGCCAGGTGACAGAATACTATACAGGGACCGGGAAAAAACCTGTTTTTGGAATTGTAAGACAATCCCTCACAGGAGCTGCCACCAATATCATTTCTGGTTTAGGAGTTGGAATGATGTCAACGGGCATTCCTATCCTGCTTATTTCTGTGGCTATTATACTTTCTTATCATTTTGCAGGTTTGTATGGCATTGCTATCGCTGCGGTTGGAATGTTGTCGAATTTGGGCATGCAGCTGGCTGTTGATGCCTATGGCCCTATCTCTGACAATGCAGGTGGGATAGCAGAAATGGCTGAGCTGCCCAAGGAAGTACGAAAAAGGACGGACAAGCTGGATGCTGTGGGCAATACTACCGCAGCAATCGGAAAAGGATTTGCTATTGGATCAGCAGCACTAACAGCACTGGCATTGTTTGCTGCCTATATGCAACAATCTAATATTGCTAATGTGGGTATCAATGTAGCAAATCCGATCGTAATGACCGGAATTTTTATAGGTGGCATGTTGCCATATGTATTTTCAGCATTAGCCATGAATGCAGTAGGCCGGGCTGCCAATAAAATGATCGAAGAAGTGAGAAGACAATTCCTGGAAATACCAGCTTTGAAAAATGCTTTGTTGATCATGAAAAAATATGATTCAGATTTAGAACTGGCCACTGCCGAAGACAAATTAATATTGGAAGAAGCCCATGGCAAAGCTGACTATAGTCGTTGTGTTGAAATTTCGACAAAAGCTTCACTTAAGGAAATGATTCTACCAGGTGTATTGGCCATAGCAGCTCCGGTGTTGGTTGGATTTATAGGTGGTGCAATTATGCTGGGCGGACTCTTGGTAGGGGTAACTATATCGGCGGTATTATTGGCTATTTTCCAATCCAACTCGGGAGGAGCATGGGATAATGCTAAAAAAATGATAGAAGAAGGGGTAGAAATAGATGGCATAATGTATTATAAAGGATCAGAACCACACAAAGCTGCTGTAGTTGGTGATACTGTGGGTGATCCATTCAAAGATACATCTGGTCCTTCATTAAATATTCTATTAAAATTAATTTCGGTTGTAGCATTGGTAATAGCACCTGCTATAGCTCTTCCGGTGGCTGAAACAGGTTCTCTTCCAAATGAATCACCTACAACTGTCGAAATACAGGTTGATGAACTACATCCAACAATTAATTTTGAGCCAGTAACAAGGTCGGAATAATCAATAATATACTTAATTGCTCCCGTTTTCTAACTATTTTCCTATTATTACAGTTAGATAGGGAGCAACAGGAGATTCTGTAAGCAAAATTTCATAATACGGCCATTTACTATCTTATGTGGAAGAAAAATTCTATCATTCGAAATTTAACAATCGGTTTATTATTCGTCACCTTGTTTCTTTATGGCTTTATTCATGCCCGTAATTTTCTTTATCCCATTTTTCTGGCTATTCTCATTGCATATCTTTTGCATCCAATGGCTAATTTCCTGGAAAAGCACAAATTTCCTCGAATTTTAGCGAATATTATAAGTATTATTTTTGCTATAATCATTGTGGGTGGAGGTATCTACTTTATGTACACTCAGATAAGTGTATTTATTCAGGACTTGCCTACTCTCAAGGATCAGGCTGTGGCGAATATCAGACAATTGGAATCTTTTATAGAAGCTAAAACAGGTATTTCCACTGTTGCGCAACAGAAATGGATAGAAAATCAAATAAATGATATTTTTGAATCTGGCAGTGAGGTATTCGGAACAGCATTTTCAGCCACTACGGGGACAGCAGCAAGAATGGGTTTATTACCTGTTTATGTGTTTTTTATGCTTTATTATAGAGACAAATTTAAAAAATTCATTCTTTTGATCGTTCCAGACGAAAAACATGAAAAAACAGAAAAAATACTGGATGATGTATCTTATGTAACTGAAAAATACATGAGCGGGGTATTTGCTGTGGTGCTAATTTTATGCGTGCTCAATTCTGTAGGCCTCCTGATAGTAGGGATTAATTACGCCATACTGTTTGGGATTATATCAGCGTTATTCAATTTCATTCCTTATTTTGGCACATTAATAGGAGGATTGGTTCCACTTGCCTATACCCTTTTATTAAGCCCGTACCCGGAAAAAGTGGTAGGTGTAATAATTTATTTTATCATCATTCAATTTACCGAAAACAATATACTTACACCAAATATCACTGGTGGTAACGTCCAACTAAACCCGTTCATTACTATACTTAGTATCATTCTCGGTGGTATGTTGTGGGGGGTGGTAGGCATGTTTCTGATCGTTCCTTTTATCGCAATGTTTAAGATTTTCTGTGAGTATTTCGATCCATTGAAACCTTATGCATTTCTATTAGGCACTGGTGGCGCAGAAGAACACTCCCTGACGCGTGAGAAGATAGTGAGATTTTTTAAAATAAATAAGAAAAATTACAAAAATTAATAATATATAGAGGTTATTGAAGCATTTTCAACAGAGATGTGAGTCTTTGTTTTAAATTTCTCCGGTCTACGATAAAATCTATAAACCCGTGCTCCATTAAAAATTCTGCACTTTGAAATCCTTTCGGCAAATCCTTTCCAATGGTTTCCCTGATTACTCTCGGCCCTGCAAAACCTATCAATGCCCCGGGTTCACCAAGATTAAAATCACCCAACATGGCATAAGAAGCGGTAACTCCTCCTGTCGTCGGATCTGTCATTAATGAAATATAAGGTACTTTAGCTTCAGAAAGTCTGGCGAGTTTGGCCGAAGTTTTGGCTAATTGCATCAGTGAAAATCCTGCTTCCATCATACGGGCACCTCCTGATTTGGAGATCATGAGGAAAGGGATTTTATTTTGAAGTGAATGATCAATCGCCCTTGCTATCTTTTCACCCACCACTGACCCCATGGAACCGCCAATAAACTCGAAATCCATGCAAGCTACTGTTAAATCCAATCCGTTCATCTTACCATGAGCGGTGCGTATAGCATCTTTCAGATTTGTCTTTGCCTGAGTTTCTTTAACTCGTTTTTTATAGGATTTACTGTCCACGAATTTCAGGGGATCAGCAGACACCATTTCTATATCCAGTTCGGTAAATTGATGATCGTCGAATAGAATTTCAAAATATTCTTTTGATCCAATACGGACATGAAAACCGTCATCCGGACATACGTATGAATTATTTTTTAGTTCTCTGACATGAATGATGCTACCACTCGGAGTTTTATACCATAGTCCATCCGGAGCTTCTTTTTTTGCTTCGGTGGGTGTCTGTATACCTTTCGCTTTGCGTTGAAACCAGGACATTTCTGATATTAAAAAAAATTAAAAATAATTGAATCGGTAATTATGCCATTATTACTAAAATAGATCTATTTTTCTTTGATTTCTTCATACTCCACATAATCACCACTCTTATGACTTGTATGATGAGAGGTTTTTGACTTATTGTAATCGTTTGGAATAAAATCTATATCCACATTCCCATCGGTGGGTCTTTTTCTATTTTGGTTCACCCTTTCTTTAGAAGGGGATACCACCATATTAATTACAAATCGAATCAAAAATCTGCTGAATCTGATCAATAAATAAATTATTAAAAGAAAGGTCAAAAACTTAATCATCAAATATAATTTTTTAATCTATTGTAGTAAACTTATCTGCTTAGATATAAGTTTCGTTCTGCATAGATTTTAAGAAAATAATCATCCATCACATCTTCTATAAAATAAATAGCTTCTCCGGTGGATTTCATTTCAGGCCCCAACTCTTTGTTTACATTGGGGAATTTATTGAATGAAAACACAGGTTGTTTAATCGCATACCCGTGTTTATACGGTTTAAAATTAAAATCCTTAATTTTCTTTTCTCCCAGCATGATTTTCACAGCATAATTTACGTAGGGCTCTTTATATGCTTTGCAAATAAATGGAACAGTACGTGATGCACGTGGATTTGCTTCGATTATATAAACCTTATCGTCTTTAATGGCAAATTGAATATTAATCAAACCTACCGTATTCAGTGCCAGAGCAATTTTGCGTGTATAAGCTTCTATTTGGCGGATGATCAGATCACCGAGGTTGTAAGGAGGCAGTACTGCATATGAATCCCCGGAATGGATACCGGCAGGTTCTATGTGTTGCATGATCCCAATGATATAAACATCTTCCCCATCACATATGGCATCTGCTTCGGCTTCTATAGCTCCATCTAAAAAATGATCCAAAAGCACTTTGTTGCCAGGTATGTCTTTCAGCAGATCAACAATATGTGATTCCAGTTCTTTCTCGTTGATCACAATTTTCATACTTTGGCCTCCTAACACATAAGATGGACGAACCAATAGCGGAAACCCAATATCTTTACACACTTCTAACGCAGTATCTGCATCTTCGGCTACTCCGAATTTTGGATATGGAATATCATTCTCTTTTAATAAGGTAGAAAAACTTCCCCTATCTTCAGCCAGATCAAGTGACTCGAAGTTTGTCCCCAGTATTTTAATTCCATAACGGTTCAATTTTTCGGCCAGCTTTAATGCAGTCTGACCACCTAACTGAACTATTACCCCTTCAGGTTTTTCATGTTGAATGATATCGTAGATGTGCTCCCAGAATACGGGTTCAAAATAAAGCTTATCCGCAATATCAAAGTCAGTAGATACAGTTTCGGGATTACAATTGATCATGATGGTTTCATAACCACATTCTTTGGCAGCCAAAACACCATGTACACAACAATAATCAAACTCTATACCCTGCCCGATACGGTTTGGGCCAGAACCTAGCACGATTACCTTTTTCCGGTTTGAAGCTACAGATTCATTTTCTTCATCAAATGTGGAATAATAATATGGTGTTTTAGCTGCAAATTCAGCAGCACAGGTATCTACCAGTTTAAAAACCCTCTTAATCCCTAACTCATTTCGCTTTTTATAGACCTGACTTTCCAAGCATTTCAATACATGGGCAATCTGTCTGTCTGCATAACCCTTCCTTTTAGCTTCTCTCAGCATTTCCGAAGGCACGGTTTCCAAAGAATATTTTTCAAGCTCTTTTTCGAAAATTACGAGCTCTTCAATCTGTTGCAGGAACCATTTGTCAATCATGGTCAATGAATGAATGGTTTTAAATGGAATGCCCAATTTAAAAGCATCATAAATATGGAAAAGCCTGTTCCAGCTTGGATTTTTAAGACTAAAATCGATAGCTTCCTGATTGGTCAGTTCTTTCCCATCTGCCCCAAGTCCATTTCTTTTTATTTCCAGAGATTGACAAGCTTTTTGAAGGGCTTCCTGAAAACTCCGTCCTATACCCATTACCTCCCCAACTGATTTCATTTGAAGTCCCAATTTCCTATCGGCTCCTTTAAACTTATCAAAATTCCATCTGGGGATTTTTACAATTACATAATCTACAGAAGGCTCAAAAAAGGCAGAAGTGGTTTTCGTTATCTGATTTGGTAATTCATCTAAATTATATCCTATCGCCAACTTCGCAGCCACTTTGGCTATGGGATAACCTGTAGCTTTAGAAGCAAGTGCAGATGACCTTGATACACGGGGATTGATTTCTATGCCTATTATGGTTTTTTCATCAGGGCTAACGGCAAACTGTACATTACACCCTCCGGCAAATTGACCGATGCCATTCATCATTTTAATGGCAAGGTTCCTCATTTCCTGATATACCGTATCGGGTAATGTTAATGCAGGAGCTACTGTAATAGAGTCTCCTGTATGGATTCCCATTGGATCGAAATTTTCAATTGAACAAATGATGATAATATTTCCAATACTATCCCTCAGCAATTCTAGTTCAAATTCTTTCCAACCCCAAATACTTTGTTCAATCAACACCTCATGGATAGGTGATGAATGTAAACCATGATTCAGGGCTTTTTCAAACTCGTCATAGCTATTTACAAAGCCCCCTCCAGTTCCCCCAAGCGTAAAGGAAGGCCTTATCACGAGTGGGAATCCGATTTCCTGTGCAATTTCTTTACCTTGTAAGAATGAAGTGGCAGTTTGACCCTGACACACACTCACTCCCAGCTCTTCCATTTTCAATCTGAATTTTTCCCTGTCTTCGGTGGTTTCAATAGCATGAATATCCACTCCGATCATTCTTACACCAAACTTTTCCCAAATTCCAGCCTTTTCACACTCAATAGCCAGGTTTAATGCTGTTTGGCCACCCATTGTGGGTAATACAGCGTCAATTCTGTGTTTTTTTAATATTTCAATAATGGATTTTTTCTCAAGTGGTTTCAGATATATATTATCCGCAGTCACCGGATCTGTCATGATGGTAGCCGGATTGGAATTTATCAATGTTACTTCAATTCCTTCTTCTTTAAGCGATCTGGCAGCCTGAGAACCAGAATAGTCAAATTCACAAGCCTGACCAATAATGATCGGTCCACTTCCAATGATCAAAACGGATTTAATACTGTTATCTTTTGGCATTGTATAATATTATGAGTTTAGGTGTTCGTTGGATAAATCCCGCAAAGTTAGGGTATTGACTTAATAATGAAAAGTAAAAATACTATGTTTGGTATTTTTTCTTTCCTACAAGGAGGTGATCAATCAATTCAAATTTTTTACCAATATAAAAAATTGTCTATTCAGAAAAACATACCCATTAGGTTAATCTTGTGAAAAAAATTGCTTAATATTGATTAAATATTTTTTTATGCCTTTGGAAAAAATGTACAAAAGGGAGTATTCTGCTCTAAAGGACGATGCACTTTGGCAGGAGGTAAAATCGGGCAATAAAGATGCATTTGTGCACCTTTATAATACATTTGCTGATGATCTCTTGCGATATGGCTTCCAACTGGCAAAAGATAAATCAATAGTAGAAGACACCATTCATGATTTGTATGTTTCGATTTGGGATCAAAAAGCCACATTGGTGGAAGTGCATTCCATTAAATATTATTTAATGTCGGCATTGAGAAGAATGTTACTTAGAAAAATTAAAAAAGAGGACATTAGACAGCAGAAAGAAATGCTTTTCGATGAGGTGAATATGGTACCTTCCTTTCTGGATGCAAACTTCCAAACACAAGATGAATCGGCATTGATAGAAAAAATAAGAAGTACGCTTCAAAATTTATCTGAGCGGCAAAGAGAAATTATTTATCTGAAATTTTATCAAAACCTCTCTTATCAAGATATAGCAAATTTATTGGAATTAGATCAAAAATACACTTATAACCTTGCTGCCAGAGCTTACGCAAGCTTCAAAGAACAATTTAAACAATATAGCAGCATATTGCTGGTATTTTTGGCTTTTTAAAATATGCCCTCCACCTTCTTCAAGACCCAACTTATTCTGCCTCGGTTTGCCATTTTATAAATTATAATAAATTTTTTAAAAAATATTTTTAAAATCATGGTGGAAAAAACACGAATAGATGCACTTATAGTAAAATACCCAAAATAATGAGTTACAAATTATATGATGTTGAAGATTTTGCCAGTGATGCTACCTTCAGAAAATGGGTTTTAAATCCAGATGAGGAGAGTAATTATTTTTGGGAAAGATGGATCATTAGTAATCCTGAAAAAAAACATGATATTGAAAAGGCGATTTTGATCGTCAAAGCCATTTCTTTTGAAGAAGTGGATTTCAAGGGCAATGAAAAGCAACGCCTGTATAAGAGAATTGAAAACACTGTTCATTCAAAAGAACTTACAAACGACACAATAGGGTCAACACACATCTACCCTATAAATGCCCCGCACCCGTCATCTTCATCAAGTAATTTCTTTAGCAGATCTATATTTTACAGAATTGCTTCTATTCTAATCGGCACATTGATCATTGCATATGCAGTAATTTATTTGCAAAATAAAGAAGAAAACCCTGAGCAGTCTGAGCCAATCATTTCATTAATAGAAAAAGAAATATTTAAAGGCCAGAAAATGACAATTTATCTCCCCGATGGCTCTATTGTAAATCTTAATTCTTCAAGTAAAATAACATATCCCGAAAAGTTTTCAGGAGATACCCGTGAAGTAGAACTTACTGGAGAAGCATTTTTTGAAGTGGCCAAAGATAGCCTGAGACCATTTATTGTAAAGTCAGATGGTTTAACAACTAATGTTTTAGGCACATCATTTAATATACGGTCATATCCTGACATGGACATTATATCCGTATCATTGGTAACTGGCAAAGTACTGATCAATTCCCCAGGCGAAGAGCCTGTGACCCTTGCACCAGGAGAATCAGCCGGATTAAACAGAAAAACAGGGGAAATTGCAATATCCATGTTTGACTATAAGAAAGATATTGCATGGAAAGATGGCCTGTTGTTTTTTCAAGAGACAAGAATACAAGAAGTATTCAAAAAGCTGGAACAATGGTACGGGGTTACCATCATCACAAAAAATATTCCTTCTGGAATAAAGCCTATCAACGGTAGTTTCAATGATGAATACCTTAATAATGTATTGTTAAGTTTGGGGCATGCAGTTAATTTCGACTATAAAATAAATGGAAATGAGGTTTATGTTCAATTTAAATAAAGAAAATATGTAAAGAAAAAAAACGGCAAAAATAAACCGATGATGCGGATACATCACCGGTTCAGTTAAAATGCTCATCTGCCCATTGACGAAATATTTGCGAGATATCGGAGTCAAAGGCTAACCAGC
This sequence comes from Bacteroidota bacterium, assembly GCA_023393375.1. Classification (GTDB taxonomy): domain Bacteria; phylum Bacteroidota; class Bacteroidia; order Cytophagales; family Cyclobacteriaceae; genus JAEWLI01. The sequence goes on along the minus strand of JAEWLI010000219.1, from coordinate 19,944 downwards.
ATTTCATTAAAGAATGTTATACTTTAATTACTGTAAAATTATGAAAAAAAACTTTCTACGACGACTATTAATGTTTACTAAATTTTCCTTATATGGGTTCTTATTGCAAACGATGGTGATGACCACGTTATTTGCTATGAACAGCAATGCTCAGGTAAAGAGTGTAAAGGATGTTTTTGTAAATCTGCAATTGAAGGATGCCCATTTGGGCGAGGTTCTGAAACAAATTGAATTTCAGACAAATTTTATGTTTGTTTATGCTCCGGGAGAAATTAACGACAAAACAACCGTTAATATTAATGCCAGAAACAAAAGAGTATCAGATGTATTAATGGAGCTTTCCAAAAAAACCCAGGTTAAGTTCAAACAAGTCAATCAAAACATAAGCATACAAAAACTTCAACCCCAGGAGGATGTATCACCTGTAGAAATTGTTTTACAGGGGTTCACTGTAACTGGTAGAGTAACTGAAGGAGATGAAGCATTGCCAGGGGTAAACGTTTTGGTAAAAGGCACATCTGAAGGGACTGTAACAGATATTGATGGCCGTTACTCTATCGTAGCTCCAAGTGATAATACTACTTTGATATTCTCATTTGTAGGGTATACTACAGAAGAGATTAACATTAACAATAGAAGCGTAATAAACGTGAGCCTGACCCAAGATGTCAAATCTTTGGAGGAAATTGTTGTGATTGGTTATGGTGCACAGCAAAAAAGTTTGGTTACGGGTTCTATTTCCAGTGTAAAAGCTTCTGATATAGAAAACACCTCCATCTCAAGAGCAGAGCAAGTATTACAAGGTAGAACTGCTGGTATCCAGGTTTTACCAACTTCAGGTTCTCCCGGTGCAGGCATGAAAGTACGTGTTCGAGGAGCAGGATCTACTGGTAACTCCAACCCATTATTTATTGTAGATGGAATAAAAGCATCCGACATTAACTATTTGGCTCCTGAAGATATTGAATCAATGGAAGTCCTGAAGGATGGAGCAGCATCCGCTATATATGGTGCTGAAGGTGGAAGTGGTGTTGTAATTATCACCACAAAATCTGGTAAAGAAGGCCCTGGTGTTTTGAATTATACTTTCCAATATGGAACTCAAAGTGTAGGTAACCTTCCTGATATGATGAATGCTGCTCAGTATTCACAATATATGGCTGAAGCCGGCAGGCCTACTGTAGGAAATGCCAATACAAATTGGCTGGAAGAATTATTTGAAACTGCCCCTATGCAGAAACATCATCTTTCTTTCACAGCTGGCAGTCAGGCTACGTCTATGTTTACCTCCTTGACTTACCTTAATCAAGATGGGGTTGTGGGTGGCGATAAAGCAAAATTCGAAAGGATTACAGGACGTATCAATATTGATCATCAGTTGAAACCCTGGATTAAAATTGGTAGCAATATCTCATATTCTAATACCAGGCGAGCAGCAATTAATGAAGATTCAGAGTTTGGAGGTGTTCTTTCAAGTGCATTAATGATCGATCCATTAACCCCAACCCATACCAGTACAATCCCTACACACATTCAAGAAATGATTGATGCTAATGAACTTAATCCCGCATTATTCAGGAAAGATTCCGATGGCCGGTATTTTGGAAATTCAGGCAATATACAGGGCGAAGCTATCAATCCGTTTCTCTCTCTATTCATTACTGAGGGAAATACTCAAAGTGACAGGATCTTTGGCAGCTTCTATTCAGAATTGGAATTGATCGATGATTTGAAATTCACTTCCCGGTTAGGTATTGACTACGAACACAGCAATAATCATTTTTGGACCCCTACTTATTATTATTCAGCTGAAAGGCAAAATACCTCAACAGGTGTGACAGACAATACTTTTACTCAGAGCAAGTGGCAATGGGAAAACTTTTTTACCTATACAAAAACCATTGGCAACAATAATATTGGTTTAGTAGCTGGTATGTCTGCAGAGCAATTACAATATCGATTTCTGAATGCAAATACCACTGGTATGTTCGTTGAAAGTGGACTTTTTGACCAACATGAGTATACAGCATCAACTACAGGCAATATCAGGGGCAACCTATTTGAAGAAAAGCTGGCATCATATTTTGGTAGGGTTACCTATGATTACAACAACAAATACATGATCAATGCTACATTGAGGGCAGACGGAGCCGGCACCTCATTGTTAAGCCCTGACAATAATTGGGGAATTTTCCCATCTATTTCAGCAGGCTGGGTAATCAGTGAAGAGAACTTTTTCCCAAATGGAGGATTTCTTTCCTTTGCTAAGTTAAGAGCCAGTTGGGGTCAGAATGGTAGTTTAGCAAATCTAAGGAATGTTTGGACAGATTACAATGATTTTAGTCCTTTCAGCGAAATCGAAGGAAGACAGTTTAATTATTTATCATCTATTACCAGTCAAGGTATTCGGTATCCATTACCGGGCGGAGGATATATCGTAGGTGCAGAACCTGCAGTTTTAGCTAATCCAGATTTGACTTGGGAAACAAGCGAACAAACTAATTTCGGTTTGGATTTGGAAGCTATGAATGGAAGTTTGATCTTTTCAGTTGAGTATTACAACAAGATCACCAGGGATTTGCTCGCTTATTTTGCTGCACCAGCAACAGCAGGAAATAAACCACCTTTCTTCAATGCTGGTGATGTAAAAAACAGTGGATTGGAATTTAATTTTGGGATCAGAAAACAATCCGGTGATTTTAAATATGCTATAAACGCCAATTTAGCTACCCAAAACAATGAGGTAACTGCACTAAGGGCCAATGTCCCAAGAATTGCGGGGATGAGAGTTGGTGTTGACTGGAGGGAAGCTACTTCATTTGAAGTAGGAGAGCCTATTTGGTATTTCAGAGGATACCAAACAGCAGGAATTTTCAAAGACCAAAGCGATATTGATAAATATATTTCCGATAATCAATTAACAGGTTATTCCCCCGTCCCTGGCGATGCAAAACTTGTAGATATCAATGGTGATAAGAGAATTACTCCAGCAGATCAGGGAAAAATAGGCAACCCTCATCCTAGTATGATTTATGGTGGTGGTGTTAATTTAAGCTATAAAGGTATCGACTTCAATGTGTTTGCACAAGGTGTATCAGGTAATGATATTCTTATGGGTTACATTCGTACAGATCGTCCTACCGGAAACAAACCTGCTTATTTCTTTGAAAACCGATGGAAACCCGAAGGTGGTAATGATAATGCTACTATGCCAAGAGCTGAAGCAGATATCAGGGCATACAGAAGCGATTTAATGGTGCAAAAAGGCAGCTATATGCGGATCAAACAAATCCAATTAGGATATACATTGCCTTCATCTCTAGTGAGCAATATCGGCATCAACAATGCTAGGATTTATGTTTCCCTGGATGATTATTTTACTTTCACCAAGTACAAAGGGATGGATCCAGAAGCTGGCAGTCCTGAAGATGCAAGTTTGGGAATTGACCGAGGAGTTTATCCTTTACCACGTAAGATGTTGTTCGGTCTTTCAGTAAACTTTTAATCACCTTTAAATGAATTTGACATGAAAAAAAATATATTTCAAAAATTTTTGATTCTTTTGGCAATAATCACTTTGTCAAATGCATGTACCGATAGTTTTTTAGAAGTTGATAAAAGAGGTTTAACTGATGAAGCAGACTTCTATAAAACTGATGACCAGGCATTGGCTGCCGTTGTGTCAGCATATGATATGCTACAGAGTATGTACGCCAAAGACTGGACCAGTGCATGGTTTCTGAAAGTTACCCCCGGCGGAGAAATATCCAATCCGGACGATGATCAACCTCATTATTATGAATTGATGACATTCACACATACTGCTGAAAATTCAGTGATCAGTGCAGTATTTAGGGAAATTTATTTCGGCATTTATCGTGCTAACAAAGTTTTGGAAAGAGTGGAACCAGACTCGGATGTGAAAACTATAGTTAGAGCAGAAGCAAAGTTTTTAAGGGCTTTGTATTATTTTGATCTGGTAACGCTTTGGGGGGAAGTACCACTTGTGACAACAGTATTAGCAGGAGGCGAATATGCTCAACCTAAAAATTCCGTAACTGAAATTTGGGCCCAAATAGAATCAGATTTATCTGAAGCATCTCAGGACTTGTTGTTGAGAAGTGAGATGATATCCAGGTTCGGCAATGCTCACTTATTTAGAGCTACTAAAGGTGCTGCACAAGCTTTACTGGGAAAAGCTTACTTGTTTCAAGAAAAATATGACCTGGCCTCAGCCCAATTTGAAAGTGTTATTGCATCAGGAGAATATGATTTAGTAGATGATTTTTCAACTATTCTCAAAAAAGAGACCGAATTTGGTATTGAATCATTATTTGAAATTAGCTATTCAACGGAAGAAGGTCACACTTGGGCTAATGGTACCTTCCCATGGGGAAATGGAAGACGTCAGGAAAATATGATCCATTGGCAGCTTGCTGGCCCTCGTGGCGATGGCTATTTTAATGGTGGCACAACAGGACTTATCAATGGATGGGGATTTGCATATCCTACCCAAAGTATTTATGATGCTTTTAAAGCTGAAGACCTTGTAAGAAGGCAAGCTTCTATAATGAGTGAAGCTGAATTGATAGCTAAAGGTGGTAGTATGAGATTTAATGGGGAGTTACACCGTGCCAATCCTGGTTTTATCAGGTTGAAATATGGCACCTGGTTAAGTGAAACCAATGAAGCAACACAAGCAGAACTTAATTATGGCACCAATATCAGACTTATCCGTTATGCCGATGTACTGCTGATGGCTGCTGAAGCCTATCATAAATCTTCTCAATATACTGATGCTCAGGCACTTACTGAATTAAATAAGGTAAGGGTACGTGCAGACCTCACTCCCCTTTCTGAATTTTCAATTGCAATGGAGGACATCAGATATGAAAGGACTGCTGAATTAGCATTCGAAGGCCATAGGTTCCTTGATTTGGTAAGATGGGGATTAGCCAGTGAAGTGTTGGGTGCAAAAGGTTATCAAGCGAGACATCGCTATTTACCAATACCTCAGTTCGAGTTGGATATCAATCCTAACCTGGAGCAAAATCCTGATTGGAAATAATACGATTAAATTTTTGACAATCTAAATTAAAGGCAATGGATCAATTGAAAAGTTGATCCATTGTTTTTTGATCCCATCACAAACAAAATCACCTCATGATTCAGAAATCCAAGCATACAGGTGATTGAAAATCAAGAGTTAATTTTTCAATTTGGGTGTAAAATGATAGTTTTTTAAACACCATTAACCTCTAGTATGCTATTTTTGCCAATTAGATGTTTTTTATTATTCAACACAAAAATTCAAAATGAAAAAATTGAGTACAATAATTTTCCTTATCCTATTTAATCACATTACTTATTCTCAATTAACGGATCAAGATATAGATGCCAAAGTAATAAAACTGCTTGCACAAATGACCCTTGAGGAAAAAGTGGGCCAAATGGCACAAGTAACTTTAGATGTGTTGGCTGAAGGTCCAAACCGGTTTTCCTCAAATGAACCATTGGTATTAGACTCAATAGAATTAAGAAAAGCAATTGTTGAGTATCATATAGGTTCGGTGCTTAATGCAGCCAACAATACAGCCAGGACTACGGAAGTGTGGTATGAACTTATCAACCGTATTCAAAATGTCGCCATGAAAGAAACCCGGTTGGGTATTCCGGTGATTTATGGCGTGGATGCCATTCATGGCACTACCTATACTGCGGGTGCAACTATGTTTCCCCAACAAATTGGCCAGGCTGCTACTTTCAATCGACAACTGGTACGCAAAGCAGCTGAAATTACAGCTTATGAAACAAGAGCCAGTGCCATTCCATGGAATTTTTCACCCGTACTTGATTTGGGAGCAGACCCTAGATTTCCCAGACAATGGGAAACCTTTGGAGAGGATCCATTTGTTATTGCCGAATTGGGCAAAGAGATGGTCGATGGTTATGAAGGAGAAAACAATAATGTATCAAATCCTCAGAAGGTTGCTTCATGCCTGAAACACTTTCTCGGTTACGGTATTCCATTTTCAGGGAAAGATCGTACTCCAGCACATATTTCTGAACTGGCATTACGAGAATACCATCTTCCTCCGTTTGAAGCGGCAATTAAAGCTGGGGCTAAGTCAATCATGATCAATTCCGGTCTTATAAATGGCATACCGGTACATGCAAATTATAATATATTGACAAAATTATTGAAAGAGGAATTGGGATTTAAGGGTTTGGTAGTGACAGACTGGGGTGATATTGAAAATTTGTACCGAAGGGACAGAATTGCTAAAGATGATAAAGAAGCCATTATGCTTTCCATTAATGCAGGTGTTGATATGTCGATGATCCCATATAACTATGAAGTATTTTGCAAAAACCTCGTTGCTCTGGTAAATGAAGGCAAGGTTTCACAAGAACGTATTGATGACGCTGTTTCAAGGATTTTAAAATTAAAATATGAGTTGGATTTATTTGATAAACCAGTAACGCATTTTCAGGATTATCCGCTTTTCGGATCAGCTGAATTTGAGAAATCAGCATATGAAACTGCATTGGAATCAATTACACTTCTCAAAAACGAAGGACAACTGCTTCCGCTGCAAAAGAACATGAAGGTATTGGTAACAGGACCAAATGCTAATTCGATGCGGACATTAAACGGTGGATGGAGTTATTCCTGGCAGGGCGAAAAAGTAGAATTGTTTGCACAAAAATACCATACTATTCTGGAGGCTGTTCAAAATAAAGTAGGCAAAGCCAATACTACCTTTTTCCCGGGTGTAAGTTACCAGATGGATGGTCAGTATTATGAAGAAAACGTAGATAAACTGAAAGAAACGCTTGCTGCAGCTAAGAAGGTTGATGTGATTATCTTATGTGTGGGTGAGAATAGTTATACTGAAACACCCGGAAACCTCAACGACCTCTACTTAACTGACTTACAAACTGAATTGGCTCAAAAGCTAATTGCCACAGGTAAACCAATTATATTGATATTGAATGAAGGCCGGCCAAGAGTAATCAGCAAAATTGAGCCTGAAATTCCAGCTATTTTGCAACTTTATCTTCCTGGTAATTTTGGAGGGGATGCATTAGCAGATATTCTTTTTGGGGATAAAAATCCCTCAGGAAAGCTTCCCTATACCTATCCTCGTTATCCCAATGCATTAATTACTTATAATCATAAACCTTCAGAACAACGGGCAACAGTAGAAGGTGCTTACAACTATAGCGCGGATTATAATCCACAATTTAAATTTGGTCATGGTTTAAGTTATACCTCATTTGAATATAAAAACTTAAAACTCAGCAACCAATCACTGACTGACAACCAACATTTAACTATTTCGGTAGATATAACCAACACAGGTAAACGGGAAGGCAAAGAGAGTGTGCTGCTTTTTATCAGTGACCTTTACGCAACCCTGATTACTCCTGACATGCAAAGATTACGTGGATTTGATAAAATATCATTGTTGCCTGGAGAAACGAAGACAGTCAGTTTTACGCTACATCCAGATGATCTTTCATTTATTAATCAGAAAAATGTTAAAGTAACAGAACCTGGCGAATTTAAAATACAGATTGGTACGCTTTCTGAAACATTTGAATATGTGAAGTAGCTGCCATAATGCAGGGGGATTGGATAATGTGTGTTTCCCCCTGCAACTTTTCAAAATCTTATTCCATAACTGCGCTTTCTTACATATGGCATTGATTTATAATCAGCCGATATTTTCTTAACTCATTCATAATTAAGGCTGAAGAAAATCGAGCGCAACAAAAATTGTATGTAAACCCTATACGTACCATTTCCCTATGAATTTGCGAGTCTGTTAAATGGTTCAGTTCTAACTTTAGTTAACCAAATTCTAATCAGTTATGAATACCATACTAGAACAATCCGAAACATTTGTAAGGGTAAAAGAATCGTTGGAAAGTGAACAGCTTAAAAAACTGAGATTGTCGCATGTTTTTAAAGCTTTCAAACTTCAAATGAAAGAAAACAGGCATGTGCAAATTTTTTACAATTGTGACCAGGCAGATAATCAAATGCTGATTACTTCAATCCTCCGATTTGATCATTATTACATTGCCACATCTGAAAATAAACAAATTCCTATACGGGCGATAAAAACTATCAGATTTAGTTAAAGATCAAAATAAGATCTCCTTTATATAAAGGAGATCTGCATCTGGTTTCATTCCGGTATGTGTAAGAAACTCTTATGTTAAAACAATACCAAAAGAAAATCATTATAGAGTTTGACTACATGGGAAATATATGATGCTTGAAGATTATGATGCTGTAATTATAGGAGGTGGTCCCAATGGGTTATCTGCCGCAATCCATTTACAGCAAAAAGGACTGAACACAGCTATTTTTGAATTGGCATCGGAGTTGGGGGGAAGTTGCCGGACTGAAGAATCTACATTACCCGGGTATAAACATGATACCTGTTCAGCCATTCATCCACTGGCTTTTGGTTCACCCTACTTCAAAACTCTTCCACTTGAAGAGCATGGGCTAACCTGGGTTCATCCTGAAATTCCATTTGCTCATCCATTTGCCGATGGTGATGCCTATGCATGTTTTACATCCATTGAAGAAACTGCCCGCCAGCTTGGGGTTGACCAATCAAAATACTCTGATTTGTTTAGTGAGATCACTGGTGATTGGGTCGAAATCTCGAAACAAATACTTGGCCCAATTAATCTGTCCGGAGATATTTTAAAATTGGCCCGTTTTGGTGCAAAAGCGATTTTGTCTGCAAAATTTTTGGCTGATAGCTATTTCAAAGAAGAAAAAACCAAAATGCTTTTTTATGGAGCTGCGGCACATTCAGCACTTCCACTGACCAATATGGCATCAGCATCTTTTGGCTTGGTCCTTAACACACTGGCACATACATTCGGGTGGCCATTCCCAAAAGGTGGAGCTATACAAATTATCAGAGCATTAAATAGTTATTATCAATCACTTGGGGGTAAGGTTTATTTAGATGAATTAGTTACAGATATCAGGGAATTGCCAATTGCCAAAGCTGTTCTCCTTGATCTGACACCTAAACAAATGTTATCTTTACAGGGAACTCAATTTTCTGGATTATATCGAAAAAGTCTCTCAAAGTATAAATATGGAGCCGGTGTGTTTAAGCTTGATTGGGCTTTGAGTGAACCCATTCCATTTCTTAATGAAAAGTGCCGTAAAGCAGGGACTGTTCATCTAGGGTTTTCAACCGATGAAATTGAGGCTTCAGAAAGCTTGATCCACCACAGTAAAACACACCAAAAGCCTTATGTGCTTTTGGCGCAACATTCAATTTTTGATCCAACCAGGGCTCCTGGGGGAAAACATACTGCTTGGGCATATTGTCATGTGCCAAATGGGAGTGATGCAGACATGACTGCAGCTATTGAGGATCAGATCGAAAAAGCCGCTCCAGGGTTTAAAGATTGCGTTTTAAAGCGATCGAGCCGAACAGCGGTACAAATGGAGATGTTGAATCCTAACCTGATAGGAGGAGATATTAATGGGGGAATGCAGGACATTACCCAAATGTTTACACGGCCTGTATGTAGATTTTCACCCTACTCTACTCCTGATCGGAGAATATATATCTGTTCGTCATCCACACCCCCTGGAGGTGGTGTTCATGGCATGAATGGTTATTATGCGTCTCAACAAGCCATTAAAGATCACTTTCATCATGTATTGCAGAATTAATGAATTTTTTTTCTATATCAGTACAAATTACTTCCATGATGTTGTTTTAAAAAGAAGAATCAGTCCATAAATTTCCAAGCGACCCAAAAGCATAACGAATGAGAGAATCCATTTACCCAAATTTGGCAGGGTACCAAAATTGCCCATAGAATTTACATTCCCAAAACCAGGCCCAACATTACCCATTGCTGCTGCTGATCCTGAAAACGCAGTGAGGATATCTACGCCCAAAGCGGTAAGTAAAATGGATGAAATAAAAACAACAAGTATATAAAAAATGATATAAATTATTACCCCCTGTAGCATGGTATCCTGAATTGTGGTATTATTCAGTTTAAGAACAGTAATGGCATTGGGATGGAAAAGCTGTATAAATTGTTTTTTGATAGCCATAAAAAATATCAAAACCCTGTCTACTTTAATTCCACCTGAAGTAGATCCGGCACAGCCACATTGTAGGGTGAAAAATATTAATATAAGTACTGAAAAAGCTGGCCAGAATTTGGTATCAATGGTTGCAAATCCGGTAGTAGTACCTACAGAGATCACTTGGAAAGAAGCATATCTCAAAGCATCTCCAAAAGTATAATACCCGGTTAAATAAATGTTTAATGCAACGAGAGAAATTCCAATAAAAATTGAGGCAATAAAATATTTTACAACAGAAGATTTCCACAAAACCTTCATATTATTAGTGACTGCAAAAAACAAAAGACCAAAATGGATACCAGAAAGCATCATGAAAACCATAATGATGATTTCAATACTCAGATTATCAAAGCCAGCAACACTCGAATTTTTTGTTGAAAAACCACCGGTAGCAACAGTAGCAAATGAATGGTTGATGGCATCAAAAAGATTCATTCCAGCCAATAATAAGCATATTGTTTCAAGGACTGTCAATCCTATGTAAATAAGGCAAAATTCCAACCAGACATGACAACAACCAACTCATTGCTACAACCAAAAATCCCTCTCGATTGGATATGGAGTGTACCGCAGGCACAAAAATAATTGGGAATATGCCAAACAGAAACGAAATGATGGCACTATAAAGTAGCGGTAAAAAAGAGCTTTCATTATATGACCATGAAATAATGGCCGAAATGAATAAAAAGGCAGATACAAAAATAAGAATCACACCAATGTACCGAACTACAATCTGATAACGCATCCTATTATGATGATCGATTGATTAAACTTATCACAGAATTGGATAATTCAACCAATTCATCATTTGTTTCCACTTCTGTCCGGATTTTTTTACCATATTGAAGGTAATTTTTTATTCCATTTGTCAAACTCACTATTGGATTGACTACATATAAATTGACGAAAAAATTAAACATAAAAGCAAACAGGATAGCGGAAATAATAGCCACTATTCCTGGCATAATTGCTCTTCTGGACCGGTTTTTCAATGACATGGAAGTGTGGTACATGGTTTTATCATTGAGGGTCATTAATTCTTTCACAGCTGCTTTTGCATCAATGAAAGCTGGGTGAACTTCATGGGTGTACCAATTTATATTTCCCTGTTTCTCGGTTCCTACGATTGGTTTCTCCCACTTGTCTTTGAAAATTGTGTACCTCTCTTCCACATTTTCCACGAGCATAGCTTCATTTTCTATAGTGATATTGGTTTTTGCTACTGCAAAAGCTTTAAGGAAAACTGAATCGGCAGAAGTCAATGTATAGCGACCTTCGTCCCATTGACCTAACAAAAGCATGAGGATGCCACTATCTTCCCGTTCGAGAGCTTCAATCATTTCTTTTGAGGCATTTACACTTTTATAATTATCGTCCAGGAGTTTCTGAACAGAAGAGGAAATAGAAGAGAACTCAATGATTGACATGATTCCTGCCACTAAAAGCATAAGTGTAAGAATCAAAAACCCTGATAAAATTTTTAATCTTAATTTCATTTTTCACAAGGCACAAAAAAACCCGGGCAAATGTAGTTTATTGCCCGGGTATAAGAAAGAAAATGTTCTTAAAGATTAAACAATGCCTTGTTCAAGCTTACCAATACATCTTTTTTATATTTTGAATCCACTAATATAGAAATGTTGTAGCGACTTCCTCCTTGTGAAATCATCCTGATAGGGAATTCTTCAAGTGCATCAAAAATCTGTTTTACAATGCCTTTGCTATGGGCAATCAGATTGCCTACAATACAAATGATGGTCTGGTTTTTCTCTACTGTCACTAACCCAAAATTTTCCAGTTCCTTAACAATGTTTTCGAGATTGGTTTCATCATCAATACTAAGCGATACTGCTACTTCAGAGGTAGTGATCATATCTATGGGTGTCCTGTATTTTTCAAATATTTCAAATATTTTTCTTAGGAAACCATATGCCAATAACATCCGGCTTGATTTTATTCTGATCGCTGTAATTTTGTCTTTGGCAGCAATGGCTTTTACATCATTAGTTTTTTCTTCGCTACTAATGTAAGTACCTGGTGCTTCAGGATCCATAGTATTTAATAACCGCGTGGGGACATTATACTGCTGAACAGGCCAGATAGATGATGGATGGAGAATTTTAGCACCAAAATAAGCTAACTCAGATGCTTCATTAAATGAGAGATCTCTGATGGGATAGGTTTTATCTACTATTCTCGGATCATTATTGTGCATACCATCAATATCCGTCCAAATCTGCACTTCTTCTGCCTGAATAGCCGCACCGATCAAGGTTGCAGAATAATCACTTCCACCCCTTTTCAAATTATCTATTTCACCTTTATGATTCTTACAGATATAACCTTGTGTTACATAAATATCATATCCGGCTTTCTCTTTTAACAGTGTGCTCAATTGGCTCTTCAAAAAATCGATATCCGGTTCTGAAAACTCATCAATTCTCATATACTCAAGAGCAGGCAGCAAAGTACCTTTAACATTGATCTCTTTAAGGTAGATATCAAACAGTTTGGTTGATAATAACTCACCCTGAGCTAATAATTCTTTGTTTAATACTTCTGTAAAATCCCGTTTCAACAAGTTCCTCATCCAGTCAAAATGTTCATCAATTACTTGTTTGGCTGCGTCAATGCTGTGCGATTGTTGTACCAGATTCAAGTGAAAATCGAGGTAATGTTTATACAGGGTATCAATAGTGGCTTCAGCCCCAGCCTTATCTTTTGAGAAAAGTTTATCCCCAATCTCTACGAGAGTATTGGTGGTACCGGAAAGGGCTGATAATACTACGATCTTCTGATCAGTATTGGCGGTAATTAGTTTTGCCACACTGTGCATTCTCTCAGGTTTGCCAACAGAAGTGCCTCCGAATTTTAGTATTTTCATCTTTTACTATAGTTTGAAGTTTTAATGGGTTGAAGTTTATTATTAATTACATGATACCTAATAGTTTTACAGCAGTAATAGCCGCTTCATCTCCTTTATTTCCATGTTTTCCTCCTGCCCTATCCAGGGCCTGCTTTTTATTATCGGTTGTTAACACACCAAATATTACCGGCTTATTGTATTTCAATGAAACATCCTTAATACCTTGAGCTACCGATTGACAAATAAATTCGAAATGACGGGTTTCCCCCTGAATTACACATCCCAGGCAAATAACAGCATCAATATCCGACTTTTGAGCGGCTACCTGTGCTCCGAAAGACAATTCATAGCTTCCCGGTACATTCATTCTGATAATGTTATCTTTGGCAGCTCCATTCTTTACTAAAGTTTCATAAGCAGCAGCGTACAATGCTTCAGTAATCTCACTGTTCCATTCTGCCACTACCATTCCAAATTTCTTTTTTGAGATATCCGGTAAACCTTTATTAGTATATGTACTTAAATTTTTTCCTGAAGTAGCCATAACATTTATATTTAAAAAAAAAGGATAAAACAACATTAGTTAATGTTTTATCCTTTTTTGTCTGTCCAAAACCAGAACAGACGATTATGATTTTTTACTATTCATCTAATTATTTGCTGCTCAATTCGCCGTTCAATCTGGCTAATTCTCTTTTCGCTTCATTTATATATTCTGAATCACCAAATTCATTAATTAGTGTTTCCAGATTTTTAACTGCTGCTTTCTTGTCACCATTGAGTTCATTGGCCAAAGCACCTTTCATAAGATAGGTGGGCGTGAAAAACTTATTAGGTTTATAGTTTGACGCGCGGCTATAATATTTTGCAGATTCACTATAATTCTCCAATTCCATATATGCATCTCCGATGAGAGCATATGCTCTTGCCTGCAATAAAAGATCTTTGGCTTTGAATTTCTTCAGATGCGAAATGGCATCTTCATACTCTCCAAGTTTCAGAAAACTTACTCCAGAATAGAAATGTGCCAGATTAGCGGCCTCCGTCATCGGATATTCATCAATGATTTCAAGAAAACCATAGCTGTTCCCATCGCCGTTTAATGCTTTACTTAAACTATCTGCTTCAAAGAAATACTGAGCCTGGAACATATTTACCTGAGCCACACTATTCTGCTTGTCTACATAATATTTGAATCCAAAAAATGCTGTGATCAAAACTACAATTGCCCCACCAATCAGGAAAACCCATTTCCTGTTCGTTTCTAAAAACTCCTCAGTGCTTGTTAGTTTTTCCCTTAATGCATTGGGATCTTCCATCAGCTTTGCGCTTTCCGGTTGTTTCTTATTAGTCTTGGATAGTTTAGCCATTTTTAATTTCACTATTTACCTGTATTTCGGAACTGCAAATGTAAATGATTTATACGTGCAAATCCAAACTGCTTTTTTCTAACGCAGTAATATATTTTTAATTATATGATTTTTGACTAATCAGTGGTAAATGGATAATCTTTTTGTGCATAAATATCAGTCATCGCCTCTGAAATATCCGGCCAATCAGAATCTTCAGCAAATTGAACGGCTTCATTTACCTGTTCTTTCACTTTTTTCTCAATCTCTTCCAGGTCTTTTTCAGTAGCTATTCCATTGTCAAGAATTCTTTTCTTTACCTGCTCAATAGGATCACGCAATTTATACTGTTCCACTTCTTCTTTAGTCCGGTATTTGGCAGGGTCAGACATGGAGTGTCCTTTATATCGATAGGTTCTCAACTCCAATAAAGTAGGGCCTTCTCCATTACGAGCCTTTTCGGCCGCAGCAGCCATCGTTTCATGTACTTCCCACACCATCATGGCATCTACTGACTGAGCTGGCATTAGATATGCATCGCCCAGCTTAAACAGGTCGGTGACGTTAGAGGAACGTGCAACTGATGTGCCCATGGCATAACCATTGTTTTCTATAGCAAATATTACGGGCAGTTTATAAAACATGGCTAAATTTAATGCCTCATGGAATGCTCCCTGACGCACTGCACCATCACCCATATAAGTTACACAAACATTTTTGTTGCCTTTATATTTTTCTGCAAAAGCAATTCCGGCACCCAGAGGAATTTGTCCACCCACGATGCCATGACCACCAAAAAACTTTCTTTCCTTGTCAAAAATGTGCATGGAACCACCTTTACCTTTTGAAATACCGGTACCTTTGCCATACAACTCCGCCATAATTGTCTTGGGATCGGAACCTAATCCAAGCGGATGAGCATGATCCCGATAAGCTGTTATATAACTATCGTCTTTTTTAAGCGCAGTTACTGTACCTGCCACACAAGCTTCTTGTCCTATATATAGGTGACAAAAACCTCTTATTTTTTGTTGTCCATACAATTGACCGGCTTTTTCTTCGAACCGCCTCATGAGCAGCATCGATTCAAACCAATACATGTAAGTTTCCTTGGAATATTTATCCTTTGAACCCGCTTTTGCCTTTTCTTTAGTTTTTGCCATAGATTTATATTTAAAAAATTCCCCTCATTGCCACTGGCAATTAAGTATTTTTGGTATTTAGAACAGACTTATCGAAATTGTGTTGCGAAATTAAGGAAAAAACCTAAACTTAGAAATTAATGCACCTTGAAAATATCAAATTATTGAACTTTAAGAATTATGAAGAACTAAATTTAGATTTTTCCGATCAAATCAATTGTTTTGTTGGAGACAATGGAGCTGGTAAAACCAATCTACTGGATGCCATCCATTATTTAAGCCTCACTAAAAGCGCATTTAATCATGTTGATTCACAAAATATTCGTCGTCAACAGGAATTTTTCATGATTAAGGGCACATATCAGCATGAAGAACATAAAGAGGTAGTATTATGTAATTTTAAAAATGGCCAAAGAAAGATCGTCAAACATAACAACCAACCTTATGATAAATTAAGTGACCATATTGGCAAATTCCCTATTGTAATCATTACTCCAGGCGATCAGGCAATTATTATGGAGGGTAGTGAAACCAGAAGAAAATTTTTTGACAGCCTATTGTCGCAAATGTATTCCGGGTATTTAACAAACCTCGTAAAGTATCACCAAGTATTGCGACAAAGAAATGCGCTATTGAAACAATTTTTTGAAAGAAACTACATAGACAATGACCTGATTTCACCCTACACTCATGAATTAATAGTGACTGGAACTGAGATTCATAACTATAGGGTTACTTTCCTGAAAGATTTTATCCCCATATTAAAACAACTGTATGCCGACATATCAGAAAGTAAGGAACAGGTAGGATTGGAATACATTTCTGATTTATCAAATGAAAATTTTAAGGAGGTTTTTAATGAAAACCTTAAAAAGGACATTTTTATTCAAAGGACAAGCGAGGGCATCCATCGTGACGAATTTGAATTTAGTATTGAGGGTTATGCTTTAAAGAAATTTGGTTCACAGGGACAGCAGAAGTCTTTTGTAGTAGCTTTAAAATTAGCTCAATTTGAAATGATCAGAAGGATCAGAAATACAAAACCTTTGTTGCTGATGGATGACATTTTTGATAAATTGGATGATAAACGGATTGGCAAACTAATGGATATGGTGGCCGGATATACATTTGGTCAGTTATTTGTAACTGACGCGCGCCCTGAACGAACAGAACAGATTTTCAAGAAAATAAATGCAAACATTAAGATCATTCAAATTTTGGAAGGTTCTGCAAAATGAATTTTATCTATAAATTTTTTGTTTCTGTTAAATTCCGGTATTTTTATATAATATTTTGCACCCATGCAATACAAAAAATACAATAATGACAATTCACGTAAATCAAACACAGCTCCTCTAAAAGAAGCTTTTAATGAACTCTTGAAAGCTTATCGGATCGATAATAAATACAACCAGACCAGGATCATTGCCTTTTGGGAAAATTTGATGGGAAAAACCATTGCCAAAAGAACCTCCAAGATATATTTTCGGGAAAAAGTGATGTTTATAGAAATCTCCTCTGCCTCCCTGAAACATGAACTTTCACTTTCCAAAACCAAAATGATGGAGCTTATTCACAAAGAGTTTGGAGCAGGATTGGTTGAAGACATTATTTTTTTATAATCTGTTATTCTAAACAGCAGTCATGATAAAGTTAGTAATTACATTTTGTATGTGGATTGTGTTTTCCCCTTTGTTTTGTCAAACACCTGAGCAGCTCGACCAAAAAGTCCGGGATTTTTTAGATCAACAAAGAGGCAAATGGTCGGATTTGAATATCCCTGAATCAGATGGCAAAGTACTTTATGATATTATAGTATCGAACAATTATCAAAAAGCATTGGAAATTGGGACTTCAACAGGCCATTCGACCATATGGATGGCTTGGGCTTTGAGCAAAACAGGTGGAAAACTCATTACCATAGAAATAGATGAACGAAGATACAAAATTGCAAAAGATAATATCCGAAAGGCGGGTCTTGGACCTTTTGTAGATGCTCGATTGGCTGATGCACACCAATTGGTACCAGCATTACAAGGACCTTTTGATTTTGTGTTTAGTGATGCTGACAAAAGCTGGTATAAAAATTATTTTCTGGCTGTGGATCCGAAGCTTTTACCAGGAGGATGTTATACCACTCATAATGTAAACAACACCCAAAATGTGGCATATTTGCAATTTTTACAGGGATTAGAAAATTACGAAACCACAGTAAATGACGATGGAGCTGGTATGTCAATCAGCTACAAAAAAGCAGATTGATTAATCATCTTTTGGGAAAATCTATTTCTTGCCCCTGCAAATAATGGTTGAAGGTTGAATAATAACGGTCAACCTTTATTAGGCATGGTCAAACCTTGAACCTTGACATTAAATTAAATATTGAACTTTTTATTGTTCCCAGCCGTGCAACATATTGTTCACTATTGAACACACTTGTCTGTGAATAATGCAGTTAGGTGCCCGTCAAACACATGTTTTCTTCCTTGGCATGATTATGTCATCATTCTTAATTAAAAACTAAGAAAATACATAACATGAAAAAAATAATTCAACCCATCGTCGATTTGCAGTCATATAAAAACCTGTTTTATATGTTAACTGCCTTTGTTTTTAGTAATATTTATCTGGTATTCTTCGCTACCGGCTTTTCACTTTCTATCGGCCTATCATTCATTTTGATCGGCATACCGCTTTTCATTTTATTTATGTATCTCGTAAGGCAAGTCGGGGATTGGGAAGTTTTATTAGCGAATGGCTTTTTAGGTGCTCGTATTGAGGAAAATATGCCTATTGTACCTTCAAATAATAGTTTATCTCAAAAAATAAAGGGATTGTTTACTGACATCAGGGTTTGGAAAAGGATGTTGTACCTGATGCTAAAATATCCGTTTGATATGGCCGTATTTGTAATTATTCTTTTGTTCTTCAATACTGCCATTAATTGTATATTGGCACCGGTATTGGTTCACCAAAACTGGTATCACTCTTCATTTCTTAACTGGATCCATGGTTTGACCGGTTCGTCAATAATTGTGATGTTTATTGGGCTTGTTATACTTGTTTTTAGCTTTCACCTGGCCAATGGCTTTGCGGAAATATATAGAAAGTTCACTGGGTATTTTCTGGCAAGATAAGCAATGGCTAATTAAAAAAGTTTAGCGAGGCTTATGCCCGCTAAACTTTTAATAAAACTATGAGACAGAAAAAAGCAAAATTTGCTTAAATGAAATTGCTGGAAATATCCCAACATCTCATTATTTATTAAACTACATTATTATTAGTCTACATTATCATGTAAAAACTTGTTATTCCCAAGAATCTGATTTTCATCATTTAAATTATACCTGGAAATATTTTTTTCCGAAGAATGAGCCACATCCTGGAGTTTATATTGCTTCCTGACATAGGCGGGAACTTCCAGTTTTTCTTTAAATTCATCCGAATCCATAGAAGTGTGCTTGAGCCCTAAAAGTTTTTGTTTGCGCTCATCGGCTTGTTTCATCAGGGCTTCTTTTTTCATATTCATTTCATTCACCGGCTGTTTCACATCATCCACATCATTATTGTTGCCATCGATGATTTCAAAATCATTTTCAATATTTGAGAAAAAGTCATTTGAGCCAGGATTATTGTCAAAAGGAGGTTTTTGAAAAGTATAAGGTTTTCCCTTCTCTTCTTTCTCTTTTGCCGATGCTTTTTCTTTACGATAATTTTCTTCTTCGAATAAGCTGATTTGCCGGTTCGACTCAAGGTCTATTACCTTTTTTTTCTCATTCCTGATGGTTTTGAAATCATCATTGTCGAATCCTGTAGCAATGATGGTTACACGGATGCATTCTTTCAAGTCAGGATCAATACCGTGACCAAAGATTACTTCAGCTTCTTCACCCGCTTTTTCCTGAATATATTCGATGATATCGGTCAACTCATCCATTTGTAATTCAGCCTGTTCGCCAGAAATAATAGATAAAAGAATTTTTTGAGCACCTAATATATCTTTGCTGTTCAGTAGTGGTGATGAAATGGCTTCTTCGGCAGCTCTTCTTGCCCTGTTTTCCCCTTCAGTTTTGGCGGAACCCATTACTGCAGCACCGGAGTTTTTCATTACTGTTTTTACATCCTCGAAGTCTACATTTACATATCCTGGAACAGTAATGATTTCTGCAATACCTTTAGCCGCTGTGGTTAAAATATTATCGGCTTGCGCAAAGGCAGCCCGAATCGGCAAATTACCATATATTTCCCTCAGCTTGTCATTTAAAATCACTAAAACGGTGTCACAATTTTCCCGCAGTTCATCAATCCCAGCTTGTGCGGCAATAATTTTTTTCTTTCCTTCAAAAATAAATGGGGCTGTAACTATACCCACAGTCAGGATATCCAATTCCTTAGCTACTTTGGCTATCACCGGGGCTGCACCAGTACCTGTAC
>JAEWLI010000210.1 GCA_023393375.1 Bacteroidota bacterium | reverse complement strand
CTCCATCCGTTGTCATACAACGACCTGGAAGACGATTTGAAGGATATACTTGGCATCACAGTTTGCGAAAGAATTAGTTTACTGGCTATCCGGACTGCCGAAATGCACCTGGGACTTGCATCTCAACCTGATGAAGTTGACTTTGAACCGGAAGCTTTTTCTCTTCATTATCAGCGATCATTATTTTCTTCTCTTCAATCATTGACCAGGAATTCTTATCAAACCCTGGAAAAAAGCATAAAACAATTGCCTGAAAATGTAAAATCAGAGGCACAGGAAATTCTGGAAATGAAGAATGATATTTTAGACCGCATGAAGAAGATCTATTCGAGGAAATTTAATTCCATTAAGATCAGAAATCATGGGGATTATCATTTGGGTCAGGTACTATTTACCGGAAAGGATTATTTTATCATAGATTTTGAGGGTGAACCAGCTCGTACATTCAGCGAAAGAAGACTGAAAAGGTCTCCATTAAGGGATTTGGCGGGAATGCTCAGGTCTTTCCATTATGCCGTTTATAATGCACTTTTCAAATTAAAATCACTGAGGCAGGAAGATTTGGATATTTTGGAAAAATGGGGCGAATTGTGGTACCACTATATGGCCGGCATTTATATTCATTCTTATCTGGACACATTGGGTAAGGAAACAGCTCTTGTGCCTGACAATAATGAAGATCTGAAGATCATGTTGGATACCTTTATTCTTGAAAAAGCAGTGTACGAATTAAACTATGAATTAAACAATAGACCGGATTGGGTTATTATACCTATAAAGGGAATCAAATATATAATGAAATCCAAACCCGATCAAAAAGATTAGAGATTATGGAAAACGAATCAAAAAAGAAGGAAAAGCAACAGAAAAATAAGGGGAATAGCGTACCATTAAATGAAAATGGCAAAGGTAAAAAACCGGTAAAATCGAAAATGCTGGACGAAGCATCTGATAAGCCGGTTAAGAACCCTGCTGTAAAAGCTGATCCTGAACAAATTGCTGAGCAAACACTTATGGAATCAACACCTAAAACACACAAAGATATGTCAAATGATGGCCCGGTTGTAGTTCATTCATTAATGAGCGACTTCGATGTGCACCTTTTTAGAGAGGGAAGACATTTTAAACTATATGAAAAATTAGGCTCTCATGTGATGGAATTGAATGGCCAAAAAGGCACTTTTTTTGGTGTTTGGGCTCCGAATGCCAAAAAAGTAAGTGTGGTTGGAAATTTTAACGGTTGGAATGGTAATGCCCACCAATTGTTTGTAAGATGGGACGGTTCTGGTATTTGGGAAGGTTTTATACCCAACATTGGACACGGGGAAGCTTATAAATATCACATTGAATCGAATAATAATGAATATAGTGTAGATAAAGGGGATCCCTACGCGTATATGTGGGAGGAACCTCCCCGAACAGCTTCTATCATATGGGATAAAACCTATGCATGGACAGATCATGAATGGTTGGAACACAGAAAACAAACCACAGGTCAAGCCAAACCGTTCTCAGTTTATGAGATGCATCTTGGATCCTGGAAAAGATGTCCAGAGGAAGGCAATCGGCACCTGACTTACCGTGAGCTCGCTGCGCAGCTACCTGGTTATCTAAAAGATTTGGGTTTTACTCATGTGGAGTTTATGCCAGTAATGGAGCATCCATTTTATGGATCCTGGGGTTATCAGGTTACAGGATATTTTGCACCCAGTAGCAGGTACGGATCGCCACAGGATTTTATGTATCTGATCAATGAATTGCACAGGGAAGGTATTGGTGTGATCCTTGACTGGGTTCCTTCACATTTCCCATCCGATCAGCATGGATTATCATATTTCGATGGTTCACATCTTTACGAGCACCAGGATCCGAGGGAAGGTTATCATCCTGACTGGAACAGTTATATTTTCAATTATGGCAGAAATGAGGTCAGGTGTTTTCTGATCAGCAATGCGTTGTTTTGGTTAGATGCTTATCATGCAGATGGATTACGGGTAGATGCAGTGGCATCCATGTTGTACCGCGACTATTCCCGTAAAGAAGGTGAATGGATCCCGAATCAATATGGCGGAAGGGAAAATCTTGAAGCCATTAGCTTGCTCAAACATTTTAATGAAGCCACTCACCTGGAATATCCCGATACATATACCATTGCCGAGGAGTCTACTGCATGGCCTATGGTTTCGCGTCCCACTTATATTGGTGGTTTAGGGTTTGATATGAAATGGATGATGGGTTGGATGCATGATTCACTTGAGTATTTTTCCAAAGAACCGCTTTATCGTCAATATCATCAAAATGAAATCACTTTCAGTATTATTTATGCATTTACTGAAAATTACATGCTGCCCCTTTCACACGATGAAGTAGTATATGGCAAACAGTCATTGATCTATAAAATGCCGGGTGATGAATGGCAGCGTTTTGCCAACCTCAGATTATTGTACAGTTACATGTATGCTCATCCAGGCGGGAAACTACTATTTATGGGTGGAGAATTTGCCCAAACCTCAGAATGGGCTCATGAAAGTAGTCTCGACTGGCATTTATTGGATTATGGCTACCATCAGGGTATTAAAAAAACCCTTCAGCGGTTGAACCATATCTATAAACAAGAAAGAGCATTCTATGAAAATCAATTTGAGCATACAGGATATGAATGGATTGATATCAATGATTCTGCCAATAGTGTGATCAGTTTTATCAGAAGAGGTAAATCAGATGAAGACGTGATCGTAGTGGTTTGCAATTTCACTCCGGTAGCAAGATACGATTATCTGGTCGGTGTGCCAAGAGAAGGTAAATGGATCGAATTGTTTAACAGTGATGATAGTGAATTGGGTGGTGGAAATGTCAGAAATCATTGGGAAATGGAAGCCTGGCATCAATCATCACACGGAAAGCCATTTTCTTTGTCACTTACCTTACCACCATTAGGTGTGATATTTATGAAATACCAACGGTAAGAAATATTAAATATATTCTTAAAACCGACCTAAAGGAAATTGGACTTTGGGTCGGTTTTTTTGTTGCATGTTATATGAATAATACTTAAATCATTAGCAACACAAATAAGAATCATTTCATTTAACCACAATCAATGGGATTTTCATAGGAAGGTTTATCATCATATTTGGAAAATTGGGTAGAATTATTGAATTCTATGAATTCTTATTTATGTTTACAACAATGATTGAATCAAAAGCCCAATAAATATGAAAATAAAACTACCATTAGCATTTAATTTCTTAATCATTATTGTAATCGCATTCTTCCCCAAAGAAATAAAAGCCCAGTCTTATGCTTCCTGGTACAATTCCGCTCAGGAACGGATAGATACTTTAAGAAAAGGCAACTTTGGAATAAAAATCGTGGATAAAAATGGACAAGCTTATTCCGGACCGGTTTCAGTGCGAATGACAAAACACGAATATCCATTTGGGATAGCATTCGATTTTTATGAAGGATCCGTTAATATGGGTAACAGTTTCAGCACCACTGATGCTATTGAAGCCGTAGCTGATCCTGAAATCTATCAAACCGAACGGTGGCACAGTTATCTTGCTTATGCAATACCTGTTGAAAGTGGAAAGGAATATAAACTAACCTTAAAGTTTGCTGAAATTTATTTTAGTTCAAGTAGCTCCAGGTTGTTTGATGTTAAGGTTGAAGGTGAATTATTCCTCACAAATTATGATGTGTTTGCAGAAGCGGGAGGTAAAAATATTGCTGTGGATACCAGTATTAATATAACACCCGTTGACAATTTTATCAATATAGAAATTACCGCTACCCTTGATAATGCTTCAATAAAAGGAATAGAAATTAATGAGGTGGGTAGTGCTGATGTTTTACGTATTAATTGCGGTGGTGAAGCATTAACCACAATAGATGGGAACCAGTATGTGAGTGAGCAAGGGCTTTTTGACCCAGATGTAAATACTGTAGCTAGTCATGAACAATGGATGAAGGCAGCCATGTATAAATATTTCAACTATGGCGTTACTGGTAATTCTTTCAAATGGAGTGGTATTCAACCCCAACATACGACACCGAATTATACTAATTTTGAAAATGCTGTAGCCTGGACTCAAAAAGTGGGCTGGGACTTAAGGGCGCACACCCTGCTTTGGGGAGGCAACGATGCCCATTCCACTCCCGACTGGGTTAGGAACCTGCCAACTCCGAAGTCAATTACCGATACCTGCGAAATGAGGGTTACCCGTGAAATGACGCGGTATAAAGGGATTATCAAAGAATATGATGTTATTAATGAACCTTTGACGGGTCATGCTGATTGGTTGCGAAATACCGTTGGTGATTCTATACTCTGGAATTGTTTTAAATGGGCGCGTGCTGCCGATCCGGATGCTGAACTATTTATTAATGATTACAATGTTGAGCACGACTGGGGACAGGCTGTCGAATACCGCGACCTCATATTAAAAATCAAAGAAATGGGCGGCCCTGTTACGGGGGTAGGCATGCAAGCACATTTTTGGGATTGCTGCCGACCGAATATTGACGAACTGGTGAAAAACATAAATATTATTGCCGAAGCAGGATTGCCAATCAGGTTTACTGAATATGATTATGGTGGAAATCTTACACAAGAACAACAAGCTGAAGACTTTATCAAGGTCCTGACTATAGCTTTTTCTCATCCATCTATCACCGGAATGATATCCTGGGGGTTAAATGATCGTGGGGCATGGCGTGAAAATACCGGTTTTTTTGATGCCAACTATCGGCCTAAACTTGCTGCAGACACCTTGCTTTATTACACCAAAACCAAATGGGCTACCAACTTCGATGATGAGATGACAAATGGTGATGCCCTTTCATTTGATGCTTATTATGGACACTATGATATCGAGGTAGTGTTTGACGATATTGTGAAAGTGTTCAAAGTTCCATGTTTGAAAGAAAATGAGAATACTGTTATCACCTTATATGAAGAAGATGCAGAATTAAAGGGGCCACAGTTGATAAGTGTTCATTTTGATGCAGATAATGTCATAAAATTGGAATTTGATAAACCACTTCAAAGCAATTCGATAAAAAAAGGGGATTTCAAATTCTTTTCAAATGAAGAAATAGGGATTGAAGATTTACAGGTTGATCAAAATCATCCCAATATATTGATGATGTCGCTAAGTGCAGGGACTACTTTAGATGAATATTATTCTCTATCTTATTTTCCGGGAAATTTGATAGCCACTGATGGCAGTAAAGCTGTTGCTTTTGGGCCTGAGGGCGTTAACCATCCGGAATCAGAACCTGAACCTGAAATCCCGACCAACGTTTCTAAATCTGAACTTGCCAACCTTCTCAAAATTTATCCAAATCCGGCCGATGATCATATGAACATAGTATATGAGTCAGGAGGGTCATTCCGGATTGACCTCTACAATATAATGGGTGTTAAAGTGTACTCAGGGGACTCAGAGACAAATTCATTTCAGATGAATGTTGGTCAGTATCAAAATGGAATATATGTCATTAAAATTACTGATTCGAAAAGAAATGTTATAACCAGAAAAATAATGTTGAAGTAGTCTTTCTCACTTTATTATGAAATACATTTTATCTCTGTTTTTGTTTCTTTTCACCCTAAGTTTATATGCACAGCAACCTCCGGATTGGGAAAATCCGGAGGTTATTGGTATTAACAAAGCTAAATACCATAGTACTTTGGTATTGCCATCCAAAAAAGCTGAACGCAGAGAAATAGTGTCCCTTAATGGCAATTGGAAGTTTAAGTGGTCACCCAAACCTGAAACACGACCGGTAGATTTTTATAAAACCGACTTCGATGTTACTTCGTGGGAGGATATTGTGGTACCTGGTAATTGGCAAATGCAAGGGTTTGGAAAACCTATTTATGTGAATATTTCCTACCCTTTTAAAAGAGACCAGCCACGTGTAACCAGTGACCCACCGTCTGATTGGTTCAGCTTCGAAAACCGCAATCCGGTTGGCTCTTATGTAACGACCTTTCAGGTTTCATCCGAATCAACAGACAAGCAACTTTACCTTTATTTCGAAGGAGTTGAATCTGCGATGTATGTATGGGTGAATGGACAAAAGGTGGGTTACAGCCAAAATTCCTATACTCCTGCCGGATTTGACATCACAAATTATGTAAAAGAGGGAGAGAATAAACTGGCTGTTGAAGTTTATCGCTGGAGTGATGGCAGTTATCTTGAAAACCAGGATTTTTGGCGGTTGAGCGGAATATTCCGGCCAGTGGAACTGTGGGTTCGCCCCAAAACACACATCCAGGATTACACCATTATCGCTGATCCTTCCAATGATTTTACTTCTGCAACTGTAGGGGCTAAGGTTTGGATCCGAAATCAAAACAAAAAGAAAATAAGTAACCTGCAATTGGAAGTAACAATTTCGGGTAAAGACAAAACAGGGAAAAATATAGAAAAAACAATTGTGCAGAAAGTGCCGGTTGTTGGTGCTTATGACCAACAAGAAATTGTGTTGAAAGATGTTATTTCCCAACCGCGTGTGTGGTCTTCTGAAGATCCATATTTATATGATGTTACCGTTGCGTTAAGGGACAAAAAGAATGAGATTGAGAAATTTCAATACCATTTGGGCATTCGGAAAATTGAAGTGGAAGGCGAAATATTGAAGATCAACGGAAAAGCGATTAAGCTAAAAGGAGTGAACCGCCACGATCATCACCCACGCACAGGACGCTTTGTGGATCCTGAAACTACGGAACTTGATGTACAGTTGATAAAGCAAGGCAACTTCAATTTCGTACGTACAGCACATTACCCACACTCGGCCCTTTTTTACGAGCTGTGCGACCGGTATGGGTTGTATGTTATGGCTGATGCTAATCAGGAATCACATGGCTATGGGATTGGAAATAAAGAACTTGGCGACAATCCTGATTGGACAAAGGCACATGTAGATCGTGCGGTATCGATGGTCCAACGTGATAAAAATCACCCAAGCATCGTTATTTGGTCGTTAGGCAACGAAGGGGGAAGTGGTATGAATATGCAAGCCATGCACGACACTGTAAAATCAATAGATCCAACTCGTTTGGTGTATTGCGATTCTGATCGGTCGGTTTCAGATGTGTACGACGATGGGTATTTGCATCCCGATAAATTGAAGGAATTAGCTGAAAAAATATCCGACCGACCTGTGATGATGCGCGAATATGCCCATGCTATGGGCAATTCATTAGGGAATCTACAAGAATATTGGGATGTGATTGAATCCGATGAAAGTATTGCAGGTGCTGCCATTTGGGACTGGGTAGATCAGACGATTGCCAAAAAACAGGATGGTTCGTCATTGAAATATGTTGACAGCCCATCTTCCATACAGCTTAAGGAAGATGAGTTTTGGGCTTATGGCGGCGATTTTGGGGATACACCTAACGATGGTCCGTTTTGTATCAATGGATTGATCGGATCAGATCGGACACCTCACCCACATTATTATGAAGCGCAAAAGGTACAGCAATATATTGATTTCCAACAAGTCCCCGGCTCATCCAATGTCCGGGTTATCAGTAAGCTTGATTTTTCTTCGCTACATAATTATGAATATGCTTACGAATTTCTTGATAATGGCAAAGTCATCCAGTCGAACGAACAACCGTTGAATGCTAATAATATACTTGAAATTCCATTTCCGCTGGAAAATAAAGGGGAGCTGTTGCTCAATGTGTATGCCAAATTACGGAAATCTACTCTTTGGGCTAATAAAGGTTTTGTGGTTGCCCGGGAGCAATTTGTGATGCATCAAAACTCAATTGACAAACTTACCTCTGGGGGTAATGTTCCCTCCATTAAAAAAACCGGCTCATTTGTTGAAGTTTCAACCGGACAAAGCATTTTTATATTTGATGCAACTAATGGTGCATTGCAGAGCTGGAAAGTAAATAACCAAGAATTGCTTCAAGGAGTGTTGGAGCCTTATTTCTGGAAGCCTGCCAATGAAAACCAAAGGCGTAACGGCTATAATACACGGTTGGGCTCATGGAGGGATGCAGCAGAAAACCGCGCGGTGCAGCACATTACCACCAAGACTGAAAACGGGTTGGCTGTTGTATTATTCGATATAAATCTTCCGGTGGGTGCCGAATATCAATTGAAATACACCATTAATGGCGAAGGAAAGATTCAAGTAGATGCCGATTACCAACCGGTTTCAAAGGAGATTGCACTTATCCCGAAATTTGGAATGCGTATGCGCTTGCCAGCCAATATGAACCTGGTAGAATGGTATGGTCGTGGGGAATTTGAAAATTATCCCGATAGGAAAACCGCTGCATTGATAGGCATTTACAAAAAACCCTTGGAAACCTTTATTACCGATTATGTAGTCCCTCAGGACAATGCCAACCGTGACGATGTTCGTTGGTTTTCATTGCAAAGCACATCAGGAAAGAAATTGAAGATAACAGGACTTCAACCACTCAATTTCCGGGTATGGCCTTATGGAGAAGAAGATCTTGAAGAGTTCACACACGGTTACAAATTGCCGGTACGTGATTTCGTAAATGTGAACATTGACCTCAATATAAAAGGTGTGGGTGGTAATGATTCTTGGGGTGCCAGAACAATGGATAAGTATACCATTGATGGCAATAAGCCATATCGTTATGGTTATATTTTGGAATTTGTTGAAAATTAGGGTTAAAATAGTTAATTAAAGATAATAAGTAAGTTAGGAAAGTAGACCATTAAATGGAGACTTGATTTGTTTTCAGCTGGAAACAAATCTGAATATATGAAGCCATCATATATCTATTCGGACATACAGTGGCTTCATTAGTTAATTGCAAATTTTTATTTTATACTAATACAGGATCCTGGTGAGGTTCTTTCGGATTCGGACCGTATTTGTTTGGACCAGGTACACCCTCTTCTTTCAAAAACATTATTAACATTATCATTCCGATAATAGGAATAAGTGAAATAAAATAATTGAAACCACTTCTGCTTGTATCGTGCAATCGTCTTACCAATACTGCCATGGAAGGAATAAAAGAAACGATTACATATGCCCAACATATCACAAAAGGTATTAAAGATAATTTTGATTTCATTATTGGAACGGGAAGAAACAATAACGAAAATATTAAGAAATGAAACAACATAAAATACCAAAATTCGCTTCTACGGGCTCGTCCAGAAAAATCCGCATATTTTTTCCAGGCATCTAAATACCAATTCATATTTAAGAAATTTAAAGAGTTGAATTAATTTTTAATAATTATAGGATTAAATTGTCAGCTTCCAAAATGACCCGTTAAAAGCCCATGTAATATTGATAACCTATGCGATTAAAGGATTTCGGAAATCGTCATTATTTTTTAATAGATAACATAAATAAACTAATTAATTAGTTGCAAAACTAAAAAATTAGTTATAAATTTGGGTAAAATATTCATTTAAAAAAAGATATGAAAGAATTGACAAAAGCTGAAGAGCAGGTGATGCAAGTGCTGTGGGATTTGAAGAAAGCATTTGTAAAAGATATAATTGAGAAATTACCCGAACCCAAGCCTGCATACAATACCGTCTCCACCATTGTCCGGATACTGGAAAAAAAGGAATTTGTAAGTTATAAAGCTTATGGGAAAACCCATGAGTATTATCCTTTGATTCAAAAGGATGAATACAGAAGCTTTTCTTTACGTAATCTGCTGGGAGGGTATTTTGGTGGGTCGATTGAACGGCTGGTATCTTTTTTCGCAAAAGATAATCAAATGGACATCCATGAGTTGGAAGAAATGTTGAAATACATCAAAAAAGATTTAAACCAACAGGACAATGAACCAGATGTTTAATTATTTTATAGAATCTTCACTTTGTTTGATCCTTTTTTATGGATTTTATGAGTTGATCCAAAAAAAAGAACATGCATTCCAATATGACAGGTGCTACCTTATCGGGACTTTATTAATGAGCCTGATC
>JAEWLI010000177.1 GCA_023393375.1 Bacteroidota bacterium | reverse complement strand
AAACCTCCTTTGAGATTTATACTTAAGCAATAATGGAAATTCAACCACAGTAGACTCAATAAATGCTTCCCGTGCAGGGGTTTGATTGGTATAATTAAACTCTAGCTTACTCTCATAAAACGAAACTTTAGGAAGTACCCTAAAATCCAGGTACTGGGCCAAGCGGAAGTTTACAATGAATCCAATTGAAAAACCAAAATTGTTAGGTGGTAGTATGGAATGAACGGAATCCATTTGAGAAGAGGTGAATACTTCATTGTATTTCATCTGGTAGCTTGATGAATGAGCACCAAGAATGAAACCATAACGTATCCATTTATTATCATAATGAGGTAGGTTCGTTTCCCTCATTTTCTGCGCATACACTCCTGAAGAAAGGAACAAAAACCACAATACACAAAGGGTGATTATTTTTTTCCGGTGTAAATGGAACTTATTCCAAAAGTTTGAGCTATCCATTTTGTGTTTTTAAAACCTGTTTTGTTCAGATATTCCAGAAATCTGTTACCATCAGGAAAAGCGTTCACCGATTCAGGCAAATATTTATATGCCGATTTATCTTTTGAAATCAATCTTCCTATAAATGGTAAAATATAATGAAAATAAAAGTTGTATAGCTGTTTGAAAGGAAACCCTGATGGTTTGGAAAATTCCACTATCACTACTGACCCACCAGGTTTTAATACCCGGTACATTTCACTCAATCCTTTTTCCAGGTTTTCGAAGTTCCTTACTCCATAAGAAACGATTACCGCATCGAAATTATTTTCCTGGAAAGGCAGCTTTTCAGAATCGCCATACAGCAACTCGATTTTTTCCTGTAGTCCTTGCTTAAGGATTTTTTTTCTTCCGATTTCCAGCATACTTTCTGCAATATCCACACCAGTAATTTTGGCAGGATTACAGGCCAATGCTTCAATGGCAAAATCTCCCGTACCAGTAGCTACATCGAGTATCTTGCGGGGTTGAGACTTTTTTAGAATTTTTACCGCTTGTTTTCGCCAGTAGATGTCTATCCCTAAGCTCAATAAGTGGTTCAACAGATCATATCGTTTACTGATATTATTGAACATGCTGGCCACCTGTTCCTTTTTGGATGTCGGTTGTTCTTTATATGGGGTAACTGGCATAATGGAATTTTACGAACCGGATATACATAAATATCCGGCAAAGGTAAAAAATAAAAATGACCTTTTGTTAATTGGACGCCTTTAGTGTGCTTCCCACCACGATAAATTCTACTCTTCTATTCAACTCACGACCATCTTTCTCGTCATCATTTGTAGCCATCGGTTTGGACTTGCCATAGCCAATTGCTTTTAAGCGACGGGCATCGATTCCTTTGTTTACTAAATATTTTACTACCTCCCGTGCTCTCAGCTGACTAAGTGAGAGGTTGTAATCTGTTGCACCTATATTATCTGTATGGCCTGCTATCTCTATAATAAAGTTTGGATTTTCATGTAGCATCCTTTCCAGTTTGTTTAGCTCATAATAAGAGTCATTGGTAAAAGTATGGCTGTTAAATCTAAAATAGATGTTGCGTAAAACATCATGAGTACCTACTTCAAAAACCTTCAATTCAAATTTTCTTTTAATTTCCAACGGTTTTTGATCAGCTGCAGGTACCATCATTTTTGTATTCCTAAAGGCATATCCCTGCTTTTCAATGGAGATCATGTATTCCAGATCTTTGTTGTTTTTAGTTACAATACGGTAAGTCCCGGTTTCGATTTTTTCTATAGGAGCCTGTACATTTCCTTGTATGGTTCGCATAGTAATGTTGGCATCTATGGGTTTTCCGGTTGATAAATCCTCTACTTGTACCAATAATGTAACTGGGAAAGTAGCAGGATCAGGTTTAGGTTTAGGTTCTGGTTTTTTAGGTTCTGGTTTCGCAACTACAGGCTCTTTTTCCGGTTCCTCTTTTTGTTCTTTTACTACCGGTTCTTGTTGTTTTTCCTGTTGTTTTTCTTTTATTCTTTCGGTCAAATCTGGCATTTCAACCATATAGATGTCAGTATAGCCCATACCATCATCTCTTACTGATGAATAATATCCCCTTTTCCGGTCTTTGGTGCCTACAAAATACACATCATCATCAGGAGTATTCACCGGGTAACCTAGGTTGATCGGTGTAGTCCAATCGTTGGCTGAGCTGTCGAATTCGGTAATGTAAATATCAAAACCACCCATACCATCATGACCACGACTACTGAAGTACAGTGTTTTATTATCATAATCAATAAATGGACCCTCATCGTCATATTCTGTATTTACTTTCGGACCAAGATTGGTAATTTTGCTCCACATTCCCCGGGTATCTTTTGTAGCCATATAAATATCCCTTCCCCCAAATCCTCCTGGCCGGTCACTGGAAAAATACAATGTTTTATTATCTGGTGAAATAGATACCGCGTTTTCGAAATACGAGCTATTAATATATCCTGGCAGTCGCTGCGGAACAGACCAACTCCCGTTTTTTTGGAGATCAGAAAAATATATGTCTCCACCGTTTTCATCCCTGTATAAATATAATGTTTTACCATCAGGTGAAAGGGCCAGGTTAGAGTCGTGAAAACCGGTATTGACTATATTGCCAATATTTTCAGCGGTTGACCATTCACCGTTCACCTTTCTCGATATAAAAATATCTTCGAAATAATAGTTATCCACGTCCACGTTTTCACTGGTATTTCCCTCCTGTCTTCTGGTAGTAAATATCATGATGGATTCATCCGCATTTAATACTGGGGCAAAATCATGATATTCCGAATTAATTTTATCCCCTGCATTTTTTATGGAATAGTTTTCCGGTTTAGCTACGTATTTTTTTCCATTCTGACTTTCAAAAATCCTTCTTTCTACATCATGCAGTGTTACTTTGTCAGTTCCTTTATAATTTTTCCCCTCAGACATTAGCTTACTCTTGTACCTGTTAAAGTATTCAATTGCCTGATCGAAGTGCAACCCATATTGATAACCCTGGCCTATTTTGTACAAAATGTCAAAACGGTAATTGGGGTCAAGCTCCATTACTTTCAATAAATATTCGGTAGCCCTTTCTTTATTTGGTCCCCGTAAAATATACAACTCACCGGTCATGAAATTCGCCCTGATATTGGTAGGATCCATGTCAGCAGCAGCTTGGTACTGCTCACGCACCAGGTCAAGAGCCAAATTGAGTTGATAGGCTTCATCCGCAATTTCTACCAGCTGCCTGGCTGCTTCCTTCATATCATCATCTTGTGCATGTAATTTATAAGAGGATAATTGTAAAATAATGACCGCAATCAATATAAAATAATTTCTACTATTCATAAAGCCTTGCCAATAGTTATAAATTTATTTTAGCTTTTGTCTTCTTTTTCTTTTTTAGATCATGCCTCAAAAATAAGTTTTATCCTTCCGGTAATTGATTAATATCATTGAGGTAACCCTAACAGGGTTTTTTAATCTTCAATCCAAGTAATCGGTGAGTATTCACCCTTCTAAACTTGTACATGCAAGTTATACTTTTCTATGAATAAATAGAATCAGTTTTTACCTGTTTTTATGACATGTGTCAATTTATAGTATAATTAAAGAAATTTGAAGTGACTCATTCTGTGAGACTTAGGAGAATCGCAACATAGATTATAGGGAGAGAATTGAAACTGGAGCTTTATAATTTATCCTAACTCAAGCGGTTTTTAAAATCCTCATAGCCATATTGTTTGAACAAATGAAATTTACCCTCGTTTGTCCACATGCCTATAGATGGGTGTTTCACTCCGTTAAACGTTGTGGTCTTTACCATGGTGTAGTGAATCATGTCTTCGAAAATGATTTTATCGCCGGCTTGGAGTGGCTTTGGAAAAGAATAGCCACTCATGACATCTCCGGCAAGGCAAGTAGTTCCACCCATATCATATATATATTCATCACCAGATTGGGCATCCTTTGCACCTCTGATACGTGGTTTATAGGGCATTTCAATGCAATCGGGCATATGGGCAGCAAACGAAACATCCAGCATAGCAGTTTTCTTCCCATGATTTTCCACAATATCAATTACCGTAGAAACCAAAGTGCCCGTTTCCCAGGCTATTGCGCTTCCTGGTTCTAAAATAATTTCAAAATTATACCTCGATTTAAGATTTCTGATTAGATGTATTAATTTTTCAAGGTCATAGGTTTTTTGTGTTATTCCATGCCCGCCACCAAAATTCAACCATTTGATTTGGGAAAAAAGATGACCAAATTTCTCTTCAACAGCTGATAGTGTTCGCTCAAGTACATCGGAATTGTTTTCAAATAAAGTATGGAAATGAAGTCCTTCTATACCTTTTGGGAGTCCGTCCTTTAATAAATAATCAGGAAGGCCTAAGCGCGAACCTTTTCCTGCCGGATTATATAAATCCGTTTGGATTTCTGAATATTCGGGATTGATTCGTAAGCCACAAGAAATTTTTCCGGAAGCAATTAGCTGATGATTTTTATATTTTTGCCACTGATTGATTGAGTTAAAGGTAATGTGGCTGCAGTATTTAGCCATTTCGTCAAATTCATCCTCAAAATACACTGGGCTATAAGCATGTACCTCACCTCTAAATGCTTCGTAACCAAGCCGCGCTTCATGCAGTGAGCTTGCTGTAACTCCTTTTAGATACCTATTAATCCTATCAAACACACCGTGCATTGCAAAGCCCTTCAGTGCGAGTATTATGGTAGCACTACTTTCTTTTTGCACCCTATCGAGCACCTTCAAATTATTTTCAAGTAGGTCTTCCTCAATAACAAATGATGGAGAAGGTATTTTATACGGATCTATCATGAATCGTTAGTTTCACCAAAATTATACGATAAATATAGCAACTCAAATTAATTTATGATAGTTATAAAAGGATCAATTCCACTCCAGGGTTTTTCGGGTGTTCCAATATACTTCAGGAGTTTCTTTGATTTTTGAGAATTCTGAAATTTGCTGATTTGAAAATTTTATATCCAAAGCTTTTACATTAGCCTGTAGTTGCCCGGGTGTGGAAGCTCCGCTTAGCACAACGTCTACCCAAGGTTGATGCAGAATAGCAGCTAAGGCAATGGCATCGACACTACAATTTTTTTGTGCAGCAAATGTTTGCAGAAGTTTACTTTTCTCCTGAAATGCCGGGGAATTATTTTTTTCAGTTAATCTTCCATTTGCAACACCTTCCTTTATAATCACACCTAATCCCATTTGGTGGGCTTTTTTTAATGCATCACCAGCAGATGTTTCCAACAGGTTCCAAGTGGCTTGGACCGTATCAAACAATAATCTATTGCCTATTTTAATCGTAAGTGCTTTTTCCACTATAGCACCTTGTTTATCGCCACTGACGGTGATACCAATCAATATTCCCTGTTCCTTTATAGAAAAAAGCTTATCCAATACGGCAGCATTTTCCAAAACCCCACTTTCAAAAGTTGCGGAATGTATTTGATAAATATGTGGCGATGTCAATAGCGTGTTTTGCGATTCCTTCCATTGCTGCCGAAGCATATTCAGGGAATGTTCTTTTATTTCATGATGGTCTGCATTGATTTTCCAATCGGCGGTATATTTATAACCCCATTTTGACCCAATCACAATCTTGCTTTTATCCTGGGTTTTTAACCATGAGCCTAAAAATTCTTCGGCTTTGCCGTATGACCTGGCAGTATCAAAATAGTTGATTCCAAAAGCAGAAGCCAGTTCCAACATTTCATGGGCATTGGCTTCCATATGTTTAACATCATAATTTTTATTCAGGTCCTGAGAATGTCCTAAATTGATATAAGCAGGTCTGCCTAAAGCAGCCAATCCTAAACCAATTGGTGACACCTTATGGGGTGATAAACCCAAGTTTCGTAATTCCATAAAATGAATAATTAAAAAATCGATGGTTATAATTCAATCGACTCAAATTTCACTAGGTTTACAAATTGCATTACCCGAGCGTTAATTTCAGCCGGTGTTAATCCCACAAGTCTTTCAGTACCAAATTTCTCGACACAAAAAGAGGCCATAGCAGAACCATAAATTACCGCACGTTTCATATTTTCAAAAGAAACGTCACCTTTTCGGGCAAGATAACCTATGAAGCCACCTGCAAAAGTATCACCTGCACCTGTAGGGTCGAATACTTCTTCCAAAGGTAATGCAGGGGCGAAGAAAACCTGATTTTCAAAGAACAACAATGCCCCATGCTCCCCTTTTTTTATAATTAATATCCGGGGCCCCATAGCCATAATCTTTTTAGCTGCACCTACCAGAGAATATTCGTTGGAAAGTTGCCTGGCTTCTGAATCATTCACAATTAATACATCTACTAGTTCTATGGTTTCCATCAAACCCTCCCATGCAGAATCCATCCAGAAATTCATAGTGTCCATCGCAATCAACTTCGGTCTATTTTTCAATCGCTCTATTACTGTTTTTTGAACAGATGGGGCAAGATTTCCCAACATCAGAAATTCGCATTCCTGATACTGTTCAGGAATGATCGGATCAAAGTTTCCCAATACATTTAATTCTGTAACCAATGTATCTCTTGAATTCATATCTGCATGGTACCGGCCTTTCCAAAAAAAGGATTTTTCATTTTCTTTTACCTGTAACCCGGTAGTGTCTATTCCATGTTGCTGCAACATTTGAATATCCTGCTTTAAAAAATCACCTCCTACTACTGCTACAATGTTTGTTTTATTGTTAAAATAGGATGCGGAAAGAGAAATATAGGCACCTGATCCTCCTACAATTTTATCTGTTTTGCCAAAGGGTGTTTCCAGGGCATCAAAAGCTACTGAACCTACAACTAATAAACTCATATGTTAATATTTAATATGTGAAGTAAATGAGCCTCCTACAGGACTTGAACCTGCGACCCACGCTTTACGAAAGCGTTGCTCTACCAGCTGAGCTAAGGAGGCGAATGTCCAAACTAAATCATTGGTTCTCATGTCCAACTGCTGGGCAAAAATAACGAATTGGAAGAGTAATGTTTTTTATTCGTAAAAATATTACAAGCAGGAGAAGATATTTGTATAGTATAATGCTTCAAACCTCAACGGGATTAGCAGAAAAATTCCTGAATTGTAATAGGTAATCGTGAAGTACTAATTCACACATGAATTGTAAAGTCCAACTATTTTTTTTAAATAGTTCGTTTAAAAACAAAAAAGCCCCCTGTTCGGAGGCTTTTTAACAGTATAGATATTTATAATTTATTTATTGGCACCTGCTCTGATCATCGCACATCTGAAACCTAACGTTGCGTTAGCAGAATCTTCGTGTAAAAATCTTCGTGTTCCGGGAGATAACCAGTAAGCTACATCTTTCCAAGAACCACCTTTATACACCCTGGCCTGATCGTCAATCAATGAATTGTAGTTGTTTACATCATAAAGATCTGATCTGTCCAAGTAACCATCTCTTCTTACCGGGTTTAAATCTTCTACATCCTGGAACGAGAGGGGTCTGTATACGTCAAACACCCATTCATTTACATTTCCAGCCATATTGTATAATCCAAAATCGTTTGGTGGATTAGCATAAACCTGATCGGTGATCATTGCAGCATCATTGAGTTTTCCGGCAATACCTGCATAATCACCACGACCTCTTTTGAAGTTGGCCAGCATAGTTCCCATTTTTTTGCCATAAGGATTTCTTAATGCATGTCCATCCCATGGATATAATCTTTTGTGGGTCTGATTTTCGTCGAGCCATTGTGTACCTACCAATGCCTGTGCAGCGTATTCCCATTCGGCTTCAGTAGGTAAGCGGTAATTCGGTAAAACCACTCCTGTTTCCAAAGGAATTCGACCACCTTCTTCTGGCATTACATCTATATTAGCTTTTTCCGCCAGTCTGTAATTCACAATTCGTGTTCTCCAGTTGGAATAATCCACTGCCTGACGCCAGCTAACACCCACAACAGGATAATACCTAAAGCCAGGATATCTTAGATAATGGTCTTCATACGGGTCATTAAATGCTAAATCCCTTCTCCAAACGGTAGTATCTGGAAGTGCAGACTCATAAAACTCTCTTGATGAATCCAGTTGGACATAATGAAGATATTCCAACCAGTGAATGTTGGCCACTTCCGTTTCGTCCATATAAAAGGAAGCAACTGTAACTGTTCTTTCCAAGTTGTCTCTGGAACTTATTATATCTTCCTCAAAAGATCCCAGTGTTGTTCTACCACCTTCGATATACACCAGGTTAGGCCCCTCAGGCTGACCTTTAAAATCATTTACCTGAAAACCGTCATCAGAATTATACTCTAGACCTGTTGCTGTACTAACCCTTCCAGGTGAGGAAGCGGAAGGATGGCCTTTTGAACATGCGGAAAAAATAACCGCTCCCAGCATTATCAAGGCTAAACCCTGGATAAAAGACACAAATTTTTTCATAACCTGTTTTTAAAATTATTCTATAGACCTATTTAACACGTGATAACAATATAACTGCACCAAAGCATTAATTATTATCTAACTCAAGCACAAATACAGCTGCTAATTTCTTCAATTTATAAGTTAAAATTAATGTTATTATACATTAAAATACTATTAATGTAAGAAAATCAACGAAATTAGTCAGAAATCTCACCCAACGCTTTTCAATATTTCGTAGGCGTCATTTATATTGAAAATCTTATCTACTGTTAATAATAACCTGCTTTTAAACTCCCTGAGTTTACATTTGCTTGGTCTGTTCTGAACAAACTGAAGAACTTTTCCAAATGTTTCTGATTTATAGAAATCTTCTGCATCAGATGGTGGGAACTGGCATTTCATGATTTCATTTTTCAGAATGATCTTATCAATCCCCAGTTTTTCAGCAAGCCATCTCAACCGGACACTTATGATCAGATCAGTTACAGGATCTGGATATGGCCCGAAACGATCAATCATGGAGCGAATTAATATTTCAAGATCTTGTTCATTTTGCACACTATCCAATGAGGAGTACAACCTCAGGCGTTCTGTAATGCTATTTACATAAGTTTCAGGAATCAAAATCTCCAGATCTGTTTCAAGATTACACTCAGTAATCAGTTTTTTTGCATTTATAGCCAATTCATCAGCGAACAATTCTTTGAAATCCGTTTCTTTCAGTTCCTGAATAGCTTCATCAAGTATTTTATGGTACATTTCAAAACCGAGGTCGGTAATAAAACCACTTTGTTCAGCTCCTAATAAATTTCCGGCACCTCTGATATCAAGGTCCCGCATGGCTACTTTAAAACCATCACCCAGTTCTGAAAACTCTTCCAGAGAACTTAACCGTTTGCGCGATTCAGCTGAAAGTCCGATAGTGGGAGGAGACAACAGGTAACAAAAAGCTTTTTTGTTTGACCGGCCTACCCGGCCCCGCATTTGGTGGAGATCACTTAGGCCAAACATGTGAGCGTGGTTGATAATGACCGTATTGGCGTTGGGAATGTCAAGTCCGGATTCCACAATGTTGGTCGAAACCAATACATCATATTCACCTTCAATGAATTTGACCATTACTTTTTCAAGCTTTTTACCATCCATTTGTCCATGAGCTACTCCTATTCGGGCTTCCGGCACCAATTTTATGATCAAATTCGCGATCTGTTCAATATCATGAATCCTGTTATTAATGAAAAATACCTGTCCACCTCGTCTAATTTCATAACTAATGGCATCTCGGATGATTTCGTGGTTAAAAACATGTATTTCAGTGGTAACCGGTTGTCGATTGGGTGGTGGTGTGGCTATTATGCTCAGGTCTCTGGCACCCATTAAAGAGAAATGCAGGGTACGGGGAATGGGTGTAGCTGTCAGGGTTAGTACATCCACATTTACCTTCAATTCTTTTATTTTATCTTTTACTTTTACTCCAAATTTTTGTTCTTCATCAATGATCAGTAATCCAAGGTCTTTGAATTTTACATTTTTCCCCACAAGTTTATGGGTACCTATAATGATATTGATCTGCCCCGCTTCCAACTTTTTTAGGATTTCCGTTACCTCCGAAGCACTCTTAAACCGGTTGAGGTAATCAACTTTTACAGGTAACCCTTTAAGACGTTCGGTAAATGTGCGATAGTGTTGTAAGGCCAGTATAGTGGTTGGTACCAGAACGGCCACCTGCTTATTATCAGTATTGGCTTTGAATGCTGCCCGGATAGCAATTTCTGTTTTTCCAAACCCAACATCACCACATACCAATCTGTCCATGGGGTGCGGGTTTTCCATGTCTTTTTTTACATCGGCAGTAGCAGTGGCTTGATCGGGGGTATCTTCATAAATGAATGATGATTCGAGCTCCGCCTGTAAAAAACTATCGGGAGAATATGCCATACCGGGAGCGGATTTCCTTTTGGCATAAAGATTAATTAAATCTTTTGCAATATCCTGAACCTGCTTTTTAACTCTTTTTTTCTTGGTCTCCCATTCTTGACTTCCCAGTTTATTGATACTTGGGGGTTGTCCTTCTTTTCCCGAGTACTTTGCAATCTTGTGCAATGAATGAATACTCAGATAGAGCAGGTCATCATCCCGATAAATCAATCGGAGCATTTCCTGTTCTTTGCCATTCATTTCAACTTTATCGAGTCCTGCAAATTTTCCCACACCATAATCAATGTGGGTTACAAAATCGCCTGGCTGTAGGGAATTAAGTTCTTTTAAAGTGAGTGCTTTGCTTTTGCTGTATTTTTCCCTGATTTTGTACCGATGAAACCTTTCAAATATTTGATGATCTGTGTAACAGGCTATTTTTAGGTTTTTATCAATAAATCCACTTCGTAAGCTAATATTCAAACTTTGAATTTCAAGGTAAGGATCTAGTTCATCAAAAATCTGAGAAAGCCTTTCAATTTGTTTTTCTGAATCGGCAGTGATTATGTTCTGAATCCCTCTTGACTGATTAAAACTCAAATTTTCGACCAAAAGCTCAAAGTTCTTATTAAAAGACGGTTGAGGTTCTGATTCAAAAGTATAAACAGTATCGCTTTTTTGAAAAAATCTATTGCCAAATTCTATAATGCCTTTGTATTGGAGAGAGGATGAGAATGAAGGGGAATTTTCAAACAGCAGTTCGGGATCAAGAACCACCTGGACTTCTCCACCTTGTTTTAATATGGTTTGAAAAGACTCAACTGCTTTTTCATAATAGAGATTGATGACATCCAAAGCGTGCTGGTAATCTTTGAACCAGACTTTGGCATTTTTTGGAAGGAATTCAAAAAAACTTTGTCTTTTTTCATTCAGCATTTTAGTCTGAATATTGGGAATAATATTTACTTCCTCAATTTCCTCCTTCGAAAGTTGGGTATTCGGGTCAAAGGTTCTGACACTTTCAATCACATTGCCAAAAAACTCCAATCGGTAAGGGAGTTCATTGCCATAAGAAAATATATCAAGAATACCACCACGCAGAGCAAATTGACCTGCTTCATAAACGAAATCACTTCTTTCAAAATCATAGGTAGTAAGCAGTTCGCTAAGAAATTCTATATCAAGTTCATCATTTTTTTTGGCAGTAAACGTATTTTTTAATAGCGATGCCCTGTTGATCACCTTCTCAGTGAGTGCTTCCGGATAAGTGACAATAATCTCTCCCTCTTTTTTATCATGGTTAATCCGGTTCAGAATTTCTGCCCTCATCAGAATATTGGCGTTCTCTGTTTCTTCAAATTGATAAGGTTTTTTATAAGATGCAGGGAAAAGCAGGATTTCTTTCTGAGGGAGAAGATTTTGCAGGTCATTATAAAAATAAGCGGCTTCTTCTTTGTCGTACAGAATAAAAACATGAGTAAAGTTGACCAGATGGGATGCAGTGGCGGCAACAATGGCATCCAAGCTTCCTGTCAATCCTTTCAATTGAATTGCCTTAACTTGTGATGATTTAATCTTTTCGGCTATGGTTTTTAAAAATCCATCGTTTTGATAAATTTTTAAAAGCTGGTTTAAATTTATATTTTTAATTGATAATGATGTTTCCACACATATTTTGCTTAGTAACTGCAAAGATAAAGAGTATTTGTAAAATGTATTGGCACTATATTTTTTTTAACAAGATGATAGCAATTTCGTTTCTATTTAATGAGACATGAATTTTTTGAAGTGGTGACAGCCAGTTTCTAATAGAGTCAATTTTTTTCACTGTAAGGGTTACACTGATGGCGGAACATAAAAAAAACATAAAACAGGAACATTTAAAATCCACATTTGAAAGTATAGATAAGATACACCCGCATAAAATGCTGGCATATCTGTTTATTTTTGGATCTTCAATGGTATTTCTTTTCATGATACTGGCTTATTCAGTAACTGAAACGAATATCAATAACTACAATATGCCCAACGCATTTATTATTAGTGCAATGATTATGTTGGTTTCCAGTTTTACCATTTCCAAAATTATTTCGGCTTTTAATGCCGAGAAAATTTACAAAGTTAGAAATGCCCTTTTTGTCACACTTATCCTTGGCATTGGGTTTTCGGTTTGCCAATATATCGGATGGCAAAAATTACAAGCACTAGGCATATTTACGGGGGGGAAAAATGAAGGTATGTACTTATATGTGGTGAGTGGGCTTCACTTATCTTTATTTATTCTCGCAGTCTCCTTTTTGGTGGTTATCCTTATCGAATCGATTAAAGTTGCTAAAGACCCGGTGAAAGTTTTAATAAAAGTGACTAATCCTTACGAGAAAGTCAGATTACAGATCCTAAATGATTTTTGGCAGTACCTAAATATATTATGGTTAATTCTGTTTTTCTACTTCTTATATAGAATTAACTGATCAAATATATTTTTTCAATTGGCAAGCTTGCGTTTTTTCTCGGCTTGCTTCCTGTTTTCCTTAATACCGGACCACATGATCATAAATACTATGGCTCCGAATATCAACTGAAATAGTATTAAAGTAATAATCATAATTTTAAAGCTAGTTGACAATTATTAATGGTATAAAGGTAAGCCTGATCTTCAAACTATGCGTTTCCTATTATAGTGAAAGCCTACAAAAGTAAGTACTATAAAAGAGTGGAATAAAATCACCTTTATTTTATACTATTTAATAAAATATTAAAAATCCGCAAATAGCTCATATTCAATTGATTATTATAATTCTCCAATAATTGGATATAATTTAATTAAAAAGACCGTATTATATCACAATATCCATAATGAACAAAACATGTAAGAAATGTGTCTATAATTAAGCCCCTCTTCATAATGATGGTGAGTGGTATGCAGTTATCTTTGTCGAAAATTATGGATGAGAAGTTCTAAATGAAGAATTTTTATCATATACTTGGAATCAACAGAAGTGCCACACCAACTGAAATAAAAACGGCTTATAGGAAATTAGCGGTAAAGTTTCATCCTGATAAAAACCCGAATAACTCTTTAGCTGAAGAGAAATTTAAGGAAATAAATCAGGCATATCAGGTACTTTCTAACCCGGAGAAAAAAAAATGGTATGATTACAGTATCGATTATGAAGCTTTTCAATATATACCACACACCCATAGAACCACCTATACCACTCGTCAAAATACCACCACTAGACGGTACCATGAAATAAAATACAAATACGGCAGGCTTGACCGAATTGGTAACTGGTGGGCAGCAGGCTTTCTGATATTTGTAATCTGTTTTACTATTATCGCTGTCAATGTAAATACATATTATGAGAAAAAGCGACAAAAAGAATTGGTAGTACAGGCTAGTTTATTATTTCAAGATGCCCAAAATGATTATCATAACGGCAATTACTCAGCGGCACTCCTCAAGCTGAACCATATCAATATATTAAATTCAGGTGAATTTGATATTTTTGCGCTCAAAGAGGAAGTATTTCATCGTATTCTTGATTTAGGTGATAACCATCTTGAAAATGGAAATCACCGAAGTGCCCTTGAGTATTATTACCTGATCGTTGATAATTTTAAATATGTAAATGTATCGGTCTATTATAATATTGTGACCTGTCAAAAATATCTTGGCAATTACAATGAAGCCATTGAATTACTCATGCAAATCACAAAATCCGGATATGATGAAATTGCCAATACCGTAGAGATTGCCTCCATCTTCAGATTGGAATTAAATAATTACCCGAAAGCCCTGGAATATTACAGCCAATCGTTGGAGGCTATTGAAGCGCAATATCAATATATCTATGGCAATGCGTACCCACTTACAGTAAATCCAGAAGCTACACCTCAGCTCCATTACGAGGCATATCTTGGATATGGCATTACGGTAAGAGCTTTAGGTTTTTATCAAAATGCCATGTCTGCTTTTAATTGGGCTATTTTTTTACGGCCATATCTGAATGAAGCCTATATTGAAAAGGCCGAATGCGCATTGATTATGGAAGATAAATCCACCGCTTGCGATTGTTATACGGTTTTGACGATGAGAGGAGCAGATGAATTTGAAGACCATGTAAAAGAAACATGTGATTAAAAAAAATTAACAATGGTTAAATTGCAGGATTCAAAACAGCTTTATTTCATCGCAATAATTCCTCCATTAACAATTCAAGATGAAGTTATTGCTCTGAAAAATGAAATGGCTCAAAAATATAACAGCAGGCATGCCTTAAAATCTCCTCCACATATC
The DNA here is from genome assembly GCA_023393375.1 of Bacteroidota bacterium. Taxonomy (GTDB): domain Bacteria; phylum Bacteroidota; class Bacteroidia; order Cytophagales; family Cyclobacteriaceae; genus JAEWLI01. Next base: position 27,261 of record JAEWLI010000177.1, on the reverse strand, counting down.
ACATTGCTCATGCCATTTAAATGGAAAGAGGAAAAAGAATCGATTATTGAAGATTTTTTAAAAACATTTGCGTTACTACGCAGTCCCTTTAATATCCGTCTTAATGGCTTTGGTGCCTTCCCAAAGCGGGTAATATTTTTAGATGTAGAAAAAAATGAACAACTGTATACCTTGGCCAACGATTTATTGTCAACTGTAAGAAAAGAGTTGAAGATTTTGGTTGAAACCTATAAGAACAAGGGATTTACTGCTCACATGACTATTGCCCACAGGGATTTAAAACCTACGGCATTTGAAGAAGCATGGAAAGAATTTAAGGATAAGCCTTTTGATCAAGAATTTTTGGTCAATCACATTAGTTTGCTCAAACATGATGGCCATGAATGGAAAGTATACAAGAGTTTTAAATTTGAAAATCCAAATGGTTAAATCTAGTACTTTTCCTTACTCAGCATGGCAAAACAGTCAGTTTTGTAACAAATAACTACATTAGGACTAAATAAATACATTATTTTTGCAACCTTGCATTAATTTATCATATTTGATATATGTCGCAATTTTGGTTTTATTTCGGTTTGGGCAAAAATTACATTCTTGATATCAACAGCGTACAACACATTTTATTTGTGATAGCCGTTTGTGCCGTTTATCTGTTGAAAGACTGGCGTAAAGTATTGATCTTGTTATTGTTTTTTACTTTTGGTTATTCATTGATGTTGATTTTGATTGCGATGAACATCATCCGAATCAAACCCGAGCTGATACAATATTTGATCCCAGTGACCATATTTATCACTGCGGTTTCTAATGTCTTAAAAAAACAGAGTACCTATTACAAAAAAAACCTGCAATCAAATTATTTTTTGGCAATGTTTTTCGGTTTGATTCATGGTGCGGGGTTTGCCCATTATTTAAAAAATCTTTTGATATCAGGAAAACCAACAGTGATGCAGTTGGTAGCTTATAATTTAGGTATTGAACTCGCCCATATGATCATCATTTTCTTATTTCTGATTGCCTCTTATTTATTTGTAAACCTGATTAGTGTAAACCGCCGGGATTGGAACCTGGTAATATCTTCAGGAATAGCCGGTATTGCCATCACCATCATGTTTGAGGCCAAATACTGGTAAATAAAAGATTGAGTAAGAATATGATTATGAAAAAAGCAATCATCCTGACTTTGTTATCCGTGTTATTTCAGATGGCATTTGGTCAGAATGGGGACTTTTCAGATATGGCTTTTCAACGAAAGGGCTGGTATGTAAACACAGGTTTCAGCTTCGGTTATTATAAATATGGTTTTTCCGGCAACCGACAAATAAAAATACTTCCTACAACCGTCTCTTTGGAAAAAGGTATATCCAATCAGTTTAGTGCAGGGCTTTATCTTGGTTATGCCAAATGGGAATATTTGGGCGACTACAATCTAGAATTTATTTCTACCGGTGCACGTCTAACCTGGCATACACTTACTGGAGAACCTGGCTGGATAGATCTTGATCCAACCCGATGGGACTTATACATCTCGGTAATTACTGGTGTTGAGATCAGGGTGGCAGATGAGTATCTGAATTTTACGGGGCCTTATGAAAAAGAAACCAGAGTAATTTTCGGTCCAGTTGTTGGACTAAAATATTTTTTTAATCCTGGTATAGGAGTTTATGTGGAAGGTGGTCGGGGAGCTTTTGGATATGGTACTGCAGGAATAGCTTTCCGTTTTTAATTGTTACTCTCTCCAAGGATTTTTAGATTTTCCCAAATTGCTTCAGATTCAAAACCTTTTTGTAATAGATAAGCAGCAATTTTTTGTTTTTTAATGTAGCTGTCAGTTGAATCAAAAGATGCTTGTTTTTGCATAATCAAATGTCTGATCATTTGATGATAAGCATCCGCATCTATGCCATTTAATGCTGTCTCAATTTTTGCTTTGTCAATTCCCTTAAAAATCAGATGTTGACGGATTTTATGTTTTCCCCATTTGTTATTTCTGAATTTACCAGACACATAAGCACGGGCAAAACGATCTTCATTCAAAAATCCCTCATCGACAAGTTCTTTAATAATCTTAGGGATATCCTGTTCCTTAAGCCCGAATCCTGATAATTTTTCTTCAACCTCCTTTGGTGCTCTTTCCTGATAAGCACAATAATTAGCAATCTTTATTTTCGCTTCCTTTATGTCCATTTAAGAGACCCGGAGGTTGAATTCGGTTTATTTAATAAAATTTTTCCGTCTGAGTATAGTTTCAATGAATTTCTTTTCATTCTCAGAATTGAAAACTTTAAAAGGCAGGTGTATAAATTGTGCTTTTGAAATAATCAACACAAAGGCATCCTTTTCAACAATGGCACGTTTTACATTTTCCCATTTAATAGGCATACCTTGTTTGGTATTGATTTTTATTAATATTTGTTGACTGGTAATTTCATAACTCAGCTTCTCAAATAGGATTTTATTCTGCTCCATCTGTGTAACACCAGTAAATTGTATTACCCAAAACAACCAATAAAGGGCGTATGCTATGACTGCACCAATGATCCACCAGATTGACCATACAAAAAATGCACCACAGGCTATGGCTATGGCAATCAGGATTACCCACCATTGTTCTTTTAGAATATTTTTGAGGCCCAAACGAAGATATTTGCCGGTGGCCAATTGGTATTTTTTTGTTTTTACTATCATGTTTTTTTAGATAAACTATTTATATGCTAATAAACTAATGTCAAGGCTTTTAACAGAATGTGTAAGAGCCCCAACTGAGATATAATCCACACCACAAAAGGCTATTTCTCTTATGGTAGTTTCATTGACCCCACCCGAAGCTTCTGTTTTGTACTTTCCATTGATCAAACTTACTGCTTTTTTCATGGTATCCAGATCCATATTGTCGAGCATGATCACATCCACTCCTCCGGTTCGAAGCACTTCCTGTACTTCTTGTAGACTGCGGGTTTCAACTTCTATTTTGAGATTCTTGTTAGTATCTTGCAAATAGTGCTGCACTGCTTGTATGGCATTGCTTATCCCACCAGCAAAATCTATGTGATTATCTTTGAGAAGGATCATATCATACAATCCAAACCGATGATTTTCCCCGCCTCCAATTTTTACTGCCCATTTTTCCAGCATCCTCATGCCCGGTGTCGTTTTTCTGGTATCAAGAATTTTTGCGGGAGTTCCTTCAAGTAATTTTACCAAACGATTGGTATATGTTGCGATGCCGCTCATCCGCTGCATAAAATTCAATGCAAGCCGTTCTCCCGTAAGGAGGGTTCGGGCTTTCCCGGAAATGGTCATAATTAAATCCCCTTCATTCATTTCTTCACCATCTCTGACATGAAAAACCAACTCTGCATCCTCCTGAAGTTTCCTGTATATCTTCTCAGCCACATAAATTCCGGCAATCACCCCATTTGCTTTTACTACCATTTTAGCCTTATTTTCAGCTCGCTCAGGAAGAACTGCCATTGTGGTATGATCGCCATCACCTATATCTTCCTTTAAGGCAAGGTCTATCAATTGATCTAATGCTGTTTCGGTGATGTACTCTGGTATTTTCACGGCACAAAAATAGAAAATGCCTTTAATACCTGTGGCTTTTTTTATAAAATGTTAAAAAATAGTACCTGAAAGGTTAATTGTCTTTGGTGAAATCCATGGTGTCGGCATAATATTTCCCTTCGGCATGTTTAAAAAGTATCCACACCCTGAATGAGCCGTTTCCATAATTATATTTCCCGATAGCATATTTGAAGCCTTGTGGAGATGCACCTTGATGAATATATTGAAAATCGGAAGGAGGGTATTGTTTAAAGAAGTCACGAAGGACAAACTCAGCCTGAGTACGGCTATAGTTGGACTTATTTCCATCAAAATTGATTTCGATAGTTTGGTTAAAACATTTGATTAATTCTTTGGAGCTGCCACTTTTAAGTGCCGCTCGCACATGATTGATTACATCACTTTGTGCAGATACGGTGAAAGACTGGAAAATTAAAGCGTAACTAAACAAAATGAATAAAATTGCCTTATTAAATTTCATAACCATTTTAAATGTCAATTAATGAAAGCTAAAACTATGCCAGCAATGCTTACTTTTGCATAAAGTAGGCATGATGTAATTTAAAGTGTAAGATTGCATCATAGTAACCAGCAATGCAGGATTACGTTGGTGAATATACCTAATGTTTTTTACATTTTAAATACATATAATTAAAAAACTTTACATGTCTGTCAGACTATTGGTGATTTATACACTTGTTTTATTTTCCTGTGAATCGGGAATTAATAGTAATCAAGTAAGGGGAAATAGCTATTTTGATTTGGAGCATCTGCTCGAGGAGCAGCAAAATTTGTTGGATTCGCTTTCCCCTGAGTTGATCAAAATTGCTTTTCTTTCCGGTCAACCTGATACTGTCCGTTTTTCACCAGACAGTACCGATTGGGTCCGGGAATTAGATATTTTCTTCGAATTGGATCTGAATAGTCCGGTATTGCGTGACCAATATAGCATATCAGAGTACGATTCTGTGGGCGGACATAAAATAACGATCTATGAACGAAAGGATCAAAAAAAAGATGGTGTTCAGTTTCTAAAAATGGTAGAGAAAGAACGTGATATATTGATTATTGAAGGTGTATATCACGAAAAGAGCCTGTTATACGATACTTATAGAAGGCTACAATTGCAAATGGCCAAAGATAATGGCATAAATAAAATCAGTAACTATTCTGTGATCGGTCGCCAGAAAATGATTTTTCAAGATACTGTCCGTTACAAAATCGTTGGCAAGATTGTATATTAATATGCCAAAAAAAGATCTGAACCTTAGTTATAAAACTTTTTAAAAATGCATTCTAGCTCTTCTGCAGGAATGATATTATTGGGATAATAAATCATCTTTTCCAGGATTTCTTTAACCGCATGAGGGTTTAAGCCCATGCGCAGCCCCAGTTCGGTGCAAAAATTCAATTCCTCCTTATATATCATCCGGTCAATACCCATCAACAAAACTATGCGATGAAATTGGGGGATTATCTGATATTCATATTTCGGGGGTGAAAACGAAATAGAAATTTCCTTGTTTTTTAATCGCTCAAGATCCCTTGGTTCTACTCCAATTCGTTCTGCAACCATCTCTATGTAGTTGGATTCTATATTGGATTCATAACCATCAATCCGGGATAGATTAATCAAGTCATTGAGGTGACTAAGCTTTTCCTGATAGTCTCGTGTCATAGCTAATTGGATAAAAATAGACTTGAAATTCGTTATTTAATTCTATTTCATCAAATTACGTCTTTAGGCAGGTGATTTAAGTGCGTAATACATGAAGTAAAAGTTAACAAATTGTATTGATTAAGTATATTTTATCCAGATAATTGAAATATAAAGACTATCACCCGATCTCTTATGTGCTAACAATCAATTAGTTAGGCCTTATTCTTGAGTTTTCTCCCATAATTTCTCGTATCTGTAAGAAAAATATTTCATTACTGGATTTTATGGAATGCCTTTTTTATGATAAACTGTAGATCTATGGCAATAAAACACCATTCAATTTTGAAAAAACATATTATTTTAAGAGAGAGGAAACTGGATTCCGTAAATGGTGGGCTTCTTTTAAGCTGGCTTTTATTGACCCCACCAATACTTTAGCCTCCACCTGAACTGGAATTCGATTTAAATCATCTGACACCCAAACGGTCATGTTTTCTCCTCCTGTGAAAATGGTCCCCTCTACCAATAAAGGTTTAAACTTATGACACCGGTATTTTTCTTTTTCCCGGGTCACGATATTTTCCAACCCTAAATACCGGATGTGCAGATCAAAGACTTCACCATCAATGATACATCTGACAGGGATTTTATCACCTGATTTATATTCCGAAAAATTAATATTCCTGGTGTAGTAAATCATGCTCAATACATCAAAAGTACAACCCGTTAGCTTTACAGTATCATAACGGTCAGGTTTATCAGAAAATGAAGATGCTGAAATGATAGTGGAATTATCATAATCGAAAACAGACTGGCTGCTTACATCATATCCCCCCTCACTGGTTTCACGTATTGCCAATAGGGGCTGGAGGGTTTCTTTGTTTACATAAGCTTTATAGGTGTCACGAACTTTGTAAAACCAATCCCATTTTTTAAGACTGGTTCCATAGCTGTGAAAAAGATACACTGGCTGATTCTGATAAACAGTATCCTGAACTTTGAAGAAAACTTCACCTGCATTCACCCATATAAATCCCCAATTATAGAATACGTCATAATAAACCGCTTCATTGCTTTGAATTGCAAAATTGTCTTCAACACAGGAAGTGCTCTTGTAAGCGGGGGGAAATGTAAATGCTAAACAACCACAAATTAATAATGTGAGATTAAGTTTCTTCAATGCTTATTTAATTTCATGCAAGTTATTAAATCGAGACCTTAGATTTAAAGAAGAAGTAATATTTGTTAAAAGATCTAATGAAGCAATCTTGTGAAGGAATAATCAGAGTTTTAAAATTCTTATTTCCACCCGTCGGTTTATACTTCTTGCTTCTTCACTTTGTTCTTTACTTAGAGGAATTTTGCCCCCAAATGCTTTGACTTTTATTCGTGTTTGTTTCACCCCTTTGGCTACGAGGTATTCTTTTACCATTTTTACCCGTTGCAAAGATAGCTTATAGTTCATCTTTGCATTTCCACGGCTGTCAGTATGGCCTTCCAATTGAATTGCCATCTCCAGATGTTCATTTAGAATGTCGGCCAGCTGGTCTAGTTCGTCATAACCGCTTTCCTGAATTTTATAATCACCTAAGTCGAATATAAGGTGATCCAACCGGAACACTTCACCGACAACAATAGGTTTTAAATAAAAATTACGGTGTACATATCCACTTTCTTCACAAACAGTAGGTAAAATGTTTTCTATTACTGCCAGATAATCTGGTGCTTTCACATGAATTTTATAATTTGCACTTGGGAAGAGGTCGAATTGGTAGTTGCCGGAATCTTTGGTATGCACTACGCCAAGATCGTTTCCATAAGGTAACTTTTCATAATAAATAGTAGCTTTTACCGGTTTATTTGAAACTATGTCCAATACCTTTCCCTCCATTCGCACCAATGTATCATCTTTGGATATTTTTATTCCAGCCAGGTTTAATTGCGGCATAAATAGCAGGAATAATATAACAATCCTAAAAATACACATAGTATATAATCATGTTTACAAAAAGAAGACCCAGTTGCAACAGGAAAATTATCATTAATAGGCTAATGATAAAAATCAATACTTACTGATTTAATTTACATGTAATTTATTTTCTGAAATGGTAGCGATTATTTTGTCACGGTATCCATATTAAAACTTGCACTTGAACAATGAACAATTCGGGAGTTACGAAGTTGAAAAATTAAGATTATACCCGGAAAGCACCTAAAATTATAGTTATGGAACGCAAGATCATTGAAAAAAATGTAATCACACAAGCTTTACGAAAAATCACTTATGGTTTTTATATCCTTACTTCGAAGAATGGGGATGAGGTAGCAGCAGGCACGGTATGTTGGGCTTGCCAGGTGTCTTTCGAGCCACCATTGGTGATGACCGCCGTAAAAGTGAAAAGCCATCTGCGAAATGTTATCAAAGATAGTGGTGCTTTTGCACTAAATGTGGTGGGAAAAGCTGAAAAGCCAATGTTATGGCCATTTTTTAAAGATACCCAGGTGGAAGATCATCGGCTGAATGGATTTAAATATGAGGAAGGCATTTTAGGATGTCCTTTATTGGAACAATTACCTGCTTATCTTGAATGTAAATTGACTGAAATAATTGAACCCGGAGATCATACTATTTTTATTGGGGAAGTGGTGAACCCTGGGATACGAAATGTAGATGCCGTGCCTTTGGTCGAATGGGAAACGGACTTGCGATATGGCGGTTGATCAAACTTATCAATAAAGAAAAACCCCTATAGATCCGGGTTCAAGAGAAACACTGATGTGTTCATTAATGGTAGTGGCCAATTCATAACCTGTATAGTCAGCAGCTATCGGGAATTCTTTATGACTTCGATCGATTAATACCGCTGTTTGGATTCTTTTTACTTCTACATTTAAAAAAGGTTTTAGGCTTTGTAGAAAGGTTTTCCCTGTATTGAGCACATCATCGGTAATGATCACACACTTTCCTTTCATCTTTTGAAGATCCTGATCCAGGGTTACCGTACTTTTAAATGGTTCAGCTTTATTTATAGTTATCTCTGTCAAAAGGGTTTCGAATGATGAAATTTCTTTTATAAATTTTACAAGCATCGATGCAATAGTATAACCAGTGCCATTGATTCCGGCCACTACAATTTCCTTTTCATTGAAATTATTTTCATAGATCTCATAGGCAATTCTTTTTAATTTTTGAATTACCTGTTGTTCGTCCAGGATAAGTGTTGAATCTTTGATCATTGCAGTTTAATTAAAAACAAAAACCAAGCCTGCCGGAGTAAGCAGGCTTAAAAGTAATTATTATTTTCCGAAGTATAAAGATATATCGATGGAATATCTCCCTCTGGTTAATTTCCAGGAATAGGTATTACTTTGCTATCTTTGAAAGTAGACAAAATTACCATAGATTGCATATTGTCTACTACATTAATATTGCTCACTTTCTCCAACATCAGTTTTTGATAGGATCCAATGTCTTTGGCAATGATCTTGAGCATGAAATCGCCTGATCCGGTAATATGATGGCACTCAATTACCTCATCAATTTTGTGTATTTCATTTAAAAAACCTTCAATATTGTCTTTATTATGACCTTTTAATGAAACTAGAACAAAAGTACTGACGCCTAACCCGATTTTATCGGTATCTACTTTTGCATGGTAACTTTTGAGGATGCCTGCATTTTCCAGTTTTTTCACCCGTTCCAATGTAGGGGCTGGTGACAATCCGATTTCTTTTGAAAGCTGTGCATTGGTTATTTTTGCACTTGCCTGTAAAATAGCCAGGATCTTTCTGTCAATATGATCCATTTTGAAATTTAAAGCCATGTATCTTGTTGAATTAATTAGTAAGTATATGATTTAAATTATAATTGTTTAAAACGAATTCTGGATAGTTATAATGTTTTGGTCGCCAAAAATAATTTTGATTTTACGTAAATATCGAATAAATATTTCTTTCTTCCCAAATAAAAACAGAAAAAAAGAATAAATTGAGTGATGTTAGGCAATGGTTGATTATAATTGAAAGAAGTTGGATATGATTTATTTTTTTATAGAGTTAATTTCCACTATCAATTCTTCCAGATCTACCATGGCATTGATAAGGCTAATCTTTTTGTATTCAAATATTTCATCGGGCGAAATGTCTTTTTCAGTTATAATTTTATCGTTTAACAGGCTGGCTCTCTTGGTTCCCTTTAGCAATGGGAATGCAGGTGTATACCAGATTTCATTTTTAAAAAATACCACATTACTGGCAAATGCATCTGTGATCAAACCATTTTTTACGATAAGAATATCATCACAGTCCTCTCTCTTATTGAATAAATTTTCTAGATGTTGTCTGTTTGCATATTTATAAGTGTAATCGATAGTGTTATCGTGTATTAATTTTAAATGACGGATTGTACGTCTTTCATAAGTATGAAATTCCACTCTGTGATCATTGTGAGTGTAGAGTATCCTGCATTTTACCAATCCTTCTTTATATACCTCCGGGATTTTGATAAGATTGGCTAATTTGGGTGCAGTTTTATTAAACAACTCTTTACAAGTGCGGTCCATCCGCTGCTGGTGATAGTCCAAATGAAACAGTTGGCCATCTTTGATTTTAATTGATTCGATTAACCGGCACATACACTTTATCTATTAATTCCTGGTATTCTTTTTTTGGGTTGCTATACACCGTGATTCCCCCACCACTTTTGAAATACAAATTATCCCCATTTTTTTCGATAAACCGAATCATGACGCCACTATCCAGATTATGACCATCAAAATAGCCAAACACACCGGTATAAAATCCTCTGTCATAATCTTCAATATTTTTTATAATATCAATGGTTTTAGGTTTGGGTGCCCCAGTAACTGATCCTGCAGGCAGCATAGCACATATGATATTGCCGATAACATGAGAATAGTTTTTATCAAGATGACCACAGATTTTTGAGCTTATCTGTAAAAGCTTTTTTTCGTGTGTATTAATTTCATCGATGTACCTAAATCGTTCAACCCAAACATGATTTGAGACCCTGCTGAGATCATTCCGTATCAGATCTACAATTGTAGCATGTTCTGCCAATTCTTTGGGATCCATCAGGATAGTTTCAGCCGCACAAGGTTCAGCAGCATCTATTGTTCCTTTCATTGGATACGAAGAGATCACACCGTCAGCTATTTGTATGAAAATTTCGGGTGAAAATACTACGAATGTATCCGGAACATATAATTTATACCTGGCCTTACTATGATAAAATATTTCCTCAATAGTCAAATTGCAGGTAATCGGAGTGGGTTGTGTCAGATTAATCAAAAAAGAATTGCCATAGGAAAGGTGATTTGTGGCCTCTTGAAATTTTTTAAGGTATGAGTCATATGAAATTGGATGCTTTTTTAAGAGGATTTCCTTCTGAAGTACAGGGTACTCCTTCGCATTTCCAAAGCCATTAATTTGGTACAGAAGTTCATTTTCATTGATTTCATTACATGGCTTGATATAATATTGTGAAAGATCAAAATTGATGATAAATACAAATGGCATTCTGTTTTTGCCTAATTTGTTCATCTCCTCAATTAGTTTCTGCTTTATTCCGGCACCATTTTTATAAAAAGTCATCTATTTTTAATATTGCCTGTTTTAAATCGGCTTTACAAAATTGCTAAAGATTTACTAATTTTAGGATACTAAGAATTTTATTGTAGCGTAAAACAGAATATGATTGCAAAGAAGGATTATTTAAAACTATCGATGATGGATAAGATAAAATTGCTGTATGAACATGGCACATATGTTATGTCTATCCGGTACTACAGTCATAAGATCAATCTTTATTTACTGAAGGATTTTTATGTCGAAGTTTTTTACAATCACCGTCAGGCTGCAATAGATAAAATTGATTTACTGAATATGAGGCATTCGCGCATGCAATTTTATTACGATCAGATCAGGTTGTGCGAATTACCTCAAAGTAAGTGAAAGCATTCTAGCAGTCATACAAGATAACTACTTTCTTAATTCTCCGTACGCAAATTTATGAAGCAAATTGAATAAAAAATTATAGGTAAATACCGACTTATTTTCCTTTACCTGCACATTTTCCAATGTGTTTTTTTCAATTTGATCCTCTGCTATGCTAACTTTTTCTATCTTTTGATAACCTGGATTTGAATAACGTAAAAATAATCCTCCTGATAGAAGGAGAATTAAGGCTAAAATACTGAATCTGGTTTTTAAATATTTCATATTACGGGTTGTGTAAAGAAATACGAATTAAAATCAAAATACGTTGCAAAAATAATATTATTTTTACGCATTATAGGAGATTGTAAGGAAAAAAATAATCGGAATTTTTAGAGCATAATATCGTTATATTTTTGAATACTTCTAAAATTGACTTCAAATGAAAAAATCACTCTTGATCGCAGTGTTTATAACTGGATTATTTTTGTCTTGTAATGACAATACTGGTAATAATGCTATACCGGAACGGGAAGTGTTTCCTTATGAGTTACGCCAAGAAAAGCTGAATAATGAGTTATCTGTGGTTTCGGTAGAATATCCAAGTCCCGATATCGTGGCATTTTATATTGTGGTCAGGGCCGGTTCCAGGGAAGAAGTAGAACCAGGACGAACAGGATTTGCCCATTTCTTCGAACACATGATGTTCAGAGGTACTGACAAATTTCCAAGTGATCAATATAAGGATGCGCTGATGTCGATTGGTGCAGGAGCTAATGCTAATACCTGGATGGACAGGACGGTTTATCACATGACGGGTAATGCAGAAAGACTTGAAGAAATGTTTAATCTGGAAGCAGATCGTTTTATGAACTTGAAATATTCTGTCCATGATTTTAAGACCGAAGCTGGAGCTGTAAAAGGGGAATATACCAAAAATTATGCTAACCCTTATCGAAAATTACAGGAGCAGGTAGTGGGTACTGCATTTAAAAACCACACTTATAAACATACCACAATGGGTTTTTGGGAAGACATTGTGGAAATGCCCAATATGTATGATTATTCCCTTACTTTCTTCGACCGTTTCTACAGACCTGAATATACCACCATACTGGTAGTGGGCGATATTGATCACGCCAATGTAATGAACCTGGCCAAAAAATATTTTGGGGATTGGGAAAGAGGAAATTATCAACCGGAAATTCCTGTAGAACCGGAACAATTAGAAACAAGGTTTACTCATGTACAGGTACCTGCTTTTCCACCTTATCTTTCCCTCAATTATAAAGGACCTGCGTTCGATGCCAATACTATAGATAACGCGGCTATTGATATTATATTAAATATGGTTTTTTCAGAACGATCAGAATTATATAAAAAACTGGTTTTGGAAGAAGGTATTTTAAGGGGATTGCAAGCTAATGCTTATTACACCCGTGATCCATACCTAATATCCATTGCTGCATCATTCAAGGAAGAAAAGGATATGCAGGATGTAAAAAATCAAATCACAAATGCCTTGGAAAATTTAAAAACAACGCCTGTAAACAGTCAATTACTGCTTGAATCAAAATTGAATATCCGGAATTCATTGGTGATGGAACTGGATAATCCTACAAGCATAGCTGAAACTTTGTCATATTTTATTTGGGTAACTGGTGAAGCAGGTTCATTTGTTGATTTTATGAGAATGTACGATCAGGTTACTCAGGAAGATGTGATGAATGCTGCCAGAAAATATTTTTCACCCGAAAAACTAACCATTGCTACCATTTCATCAAAAGAAGAAGGAGGGATTAAATAATGAAGAAACTGAATATAATTTTTATTGCTTTATGTTTTATCTTGCCAGTGACAGTGCTGTCACAAGAGGTGGTAATATTACAAAAACCTGTTTCCAACAAGATTGTAGTAAAGTTCATGTTCCGTAATGGGTCGGTTTCAGATCCTATAGGTAAAGAGGGCTTAACCGCTCTTACTGCCAGCTTGATGATGCAAGGTGGTACCAACCAATTTACCAAAAACGAAATTGATAACATGATTTATCCTATGGCGGCAAGGTATCATGCACAAGTTGATAAAGAAGTGAGCATTTTTACTTTTGAGTTTCCTATTCAGTATCAACAGGAAATATATGACATCATGATGGGTTTAATTTTAAATCCTTCTTTTACTGAAGATGATTTTAACCGGGTGAAATCCAATCAACTGAATTACGTAGAACAAATAATAAAAGCTTCTTCTGATGAAGATTACAGTAAAATGGTATTAGAAGAAATGCTTTTTTCGGAAACCCCATATCGGCATATGGTAGCTGGTACCATCAATGGTATTAATTCAATAACATTGGGAGATGTAAAGAACCATTATAAACAAATTTTTACACAAAATAATGTGATGATTGGTGTTGCGGGACAGTTTACCGGAAATTATGTTGAAACTATTAGATCTGATATTAAAAAGCTCCCTGAGCATCAAATAAAGCTGCCGGAGATTCAAAAAGCAGAAATGCCGGAAGGTTTTCAGGTGAAGATAATTCAGAAAGATGATGCATTGGGTTCTGCAATTTATGCCGGATTCCCAATTCCGATTACCCGCTCAAATGATGATTTTGTGGCACTTATGGTCGCAAATTCATGGTTGGGAGAACACCGGAAATCATACGGACGGCTATATCAGCAGTTGAGGGAAAAACGATCAATGAATTATGGCACTTATTCATATATTGAATGGTACGACAGGGGATCATCTTATCAGTTACCACCTTCAGGGGTTCCAAGAAATTCAAATTATTTTTCAATCTGGATCCGGCCAGTTCAAACCGGTTCCTCATTAAGGAGTCAATACGAAGAATTGAAAAATGTAAAATCAGGCCATGCGCATTTTGCATTACGATTAGCTTTACTGGAATTAGATCAGTTAGTGAAAAATGGCCTTACGGAAGAGGATTTTAATAAAACCCGGGAGTTTTTGAAAAATTATACAAAACTATATATTCAAACCCCTGAACGGGAATTGGGTTTTTTAATGGATTCCAAATTTTACAACCGGGAGAATTATATTAAAGAAGTAGGAGAGCAGCTTGATCAGTTGACTGTAGAAGATGTAAATGACGCAATCAAAAAATATCTTCAGGTTGAGAATATGTATGTAGCCATCATCACACATACCAGTGAAGCTGGTCAACTGGCAAATGATTTGAAACAAAATACACCTTCTCCCATGAGTTATTCTAATATTGTAAAAGAAGGATTAGACCCTGATATTACAAATACTGACAGGAGAGCTGCTACATTTCCTTTGAAGGTAAATAAAGTAGAGGTGATGGAAAATAAAGACATGTTTGTAGATTAAGTGTTTATAAATTGTGGATGTAATATGCGTCACTACTACATTGTGTAACTCCTATGGATCAGCAGGTTATCATCCGATCACTTAATTTCTCAGACATTCCGATGATGTACAAGGCATTCCAGAGTGCTTTTTCCGATTATACGTTGGCATTTAACCTAACAGAAGAAAAATTCATAAGAAAATTTATTGAAAAGCTTCATATTGATTTTGACTTATCAGCCGGAGCATTTTCAGGAGATGAAATGGTGGGGTTTATTTTTACTGGAATAGGTAATTATTTGGGTAAAAAAACAGCTTATAATGGAGGGTCTGGTGTTATACCTGCTTATCGGGGCAAAGGGTTAACCATAAAGATGTATCAAGTATTGTTAGCCCAATTCAAGGAAATGGGTATAAAACAATGTGTATTAGAGGTGCTAACAGAAAATAAGCCAGCCATAAACGCTTACTTAAAAGTTGGGTTTAAAAAAAGCCGGACATTAAGATGTTTTAAAATGGAAGCGGGTAATCTCAATGAGCCAAAGGTAAATTCAGAAATTGTGGTTCGTCAGAAATTGGTACCCGACTGGCCTGTTTATAAACAATTTGCAGATATCCAGCCTTCCTATTTGGATCAGTACTTTCTTCTGGAGAAAAATATGTTGAACGAAACTTTATTAGAAGCCAGTTTTAATGGTGAATGTCTTGGATATGCCATATATCAACAGGATTTGGGACGGATCAGTCAATTTGGTGTCGCACAACATAGGCGAAGGAGTGGGATAGGTGCCGCAATGATGGCATATATGCTAAGCCATTCTGATACCAATTACCTTACTATTTTAAATATCGATGAAAAAGAAAGAGGAGTAAGGAGGTTTTTAAAGAAAATGGGTTTTGTGAACAAGGTCAATCAATATGAAATGATCTTAAATTTACAATGATATGTTGGTTTTTAGCAATCTGGAAAAAATCACGTCAGGAAAAATAGTGCAATTGCATCGGGAATTACCTGTAGAGCATTTACTTACTGACAGCAGAAAACTCATTATAGCACCTGGATCAGTCTTTTTTGCTATATCCGGACTTCGGCATGATGGTCACACCTTCATTGAAGAATTGTTCTCAAAAGGTATCCGCCAATTTGTAGTTGAATCTATAGAAGCAGTTCCGGAACAGATTATTACAAATTGCAATATTTTACAAACCAAAAACAGCCTTGATGCCTTACAAGCAGTGGCGATAAAACATAGGTTGCAGTTTGATATTCCTGTAATTGGGATCACGGGCAGTAATGGCAAAACCATTATTAAAGAATGGCTATATGAATTATTGTCGTCGGAATTAAATCTGGTAAAAAGTCCAAAAAGTTATAATTCTCAACTTGGGGTTCCTCTTTCAGTGTGGCAAATGAATCAGGCACATGAAATGGCCATTTTTGAAGCGGGAATTTCTGAAAAAGGCAAAATGGAAAGCCTTCAACAGATCATCCAGCCCACTATAGGTATTTTCACCAATATCGGTGCAGCTCATGATGAAGGCTTTTCATCGCGAAATGAAAAGATAAATGAGAAGTTGAAGTTATTTACAAACTGTAAAGTCATATGTTATTGCAAGGATCACAGCCCTGTGCATCAACAGATGTTAAAATTTGGTAAACAGGTCACTTTGTTTAACTGGTCGATGAATGAAGAGGCTAATGTGATCGTTCGTGAAAAAATCAGAGAGGAGAATTATACAAGGTTAACTCTTGAATTCGAAAAAAAAATTTTCCATTTTGATGTCCCTTTTACAGATCAGGCATCTTTGGAAAATGTAATGCATTGTATTACCTATCTTTTATATGAGAATTTTAATCATTCTTTTATTCAAAAGCAGGTAAACAGGTTGAGCCATGTTTCCATGAGATTAGAGTTGAAGCATGGCATAAATCAAAGTTATTTGATCGATGACTCATACAACAATGATTTAGCAGGTCTTCAGGTAGCTTTGGATTTTCTGGAACAACAAAAACAACGAAAGAAGAAAACCTTAATTCTTTCTGATATCCTACAAAGTGGGTTGCCTTCCCGAGAGCTCTATCAGCAGGTGTCGGGTCTATTAAAAGATAAACACGTGGACAGGTTGATTGGGATAGGCTCTGAACTTACCGCACATCAGGATCTCTTTGAACCTTCTTCCATATTTTTTTCTGATACCGATGTATTTCTTGAATATTATAATAAAATATCATTCGATAAAGAAATAGTACTGGTGAAAGGAGCCCGTGTTTTCGAATTTGAGAAGATAGTTCAAAAATTACAGCAAAAAATTCATGGTACTGTTCTGGAAATCAATTTAGATGCCCTGATCAATAATCTCAATTATTATAAAAGCAAGTTACTACCAGAAACCAAAATAATGGCCATGGTAAAAGCTTTTGCCTATGGGAGTGGTATCATTGAAATAGCCCATCTGTTGCAATACCATCGGGTAGATTATTTGGCAGTAGCCTATGCTGACGAAGGCGTGATGTTGCGGGAAAACGGGATTACCTTGCCTGTGATGATCATGAACCCTTCCATTGATAGCTTTGATAAAATTGTGGATTACAATCTTGAACCTGAAATTTATAGCCTGAGATCATTAAAAGCCCTCACCGATTACCTGGATTTACATCATAAAGAAGTAAAAATTCATATCAAAATTGATACCGGAATGCATAGGTTGGGTTTTGATAAAGAAAATATTTCTGAGCTGATAGATGTGCTAAATCAATATCCTGTAATCAAGGTAGTTAGTATTTTTAGTCATTTAGCTGGTGCAGATGAATGCACATTTGATGCATATACAAGGAACCAAATTGCCGATTTCGAAAATATGGCTGATCAGGTAATTCGAAAATCAGATTCAAGTCCATTGAAACATATTCTCAATTCAGCAGGAATTATAAGGTTCCCTGAATTTCAATTTAATATGGTTAGATTGGGCATAGGTCTTTATGGGATTGATGCCAGTGAACAAGAACAAGCACATCTCGAACCTATTGGCACATTAAAGACAAGAATTTCTCAAATAAAAGAATTACGGGCTGACCAGACTATCGGATATAGCAGAAAAGGGATAATCAACAGGTATTCCCGCATTGCTACCATTGGTATAGGCTATGCTGATGGGTTCACCAGGAGATTTGGTAATGGTAATGGGATGGTCATGGTAAATGGGAAAAAAGTGCCTGTTGTAGGAAATGTATGTATGGACATGACCATGATCGATGTAACAGGAATTGATGCTGAAGAAGGCGATGAAGTGATTATTTTTGGAAAAGGGTTGCCTGTGCACGAACTGGCAGCGAGGATTGAAACTATTCCTTACGAAATTCTTACGAGTATCAGTGACCGCGTAAAAAGAGTATTTTTTACAGGTTAGCGCTCAACCTAAGCCGTTATTATTTTGGTTTTTGGCGATGCAAAAAAGTAAGGCACGCGCGGCGAGCGCAAAGTCTGAGAAAAAAACTGCAAAATTAAATTTTGCATATATGTAATTCAGGAATAAACAAGCAAACGCGACGTATTCTAACTTACGATTTGCGATCTATTTTCTATGGTTTATAAATTGTTAGGTTGATGACTCTGATTAGCACACACACTCAACCCCAACTACACCCTCTTAAATTCCTTTTCCTCTCCTTTTTTGAGGCAAAATGTTTCATCCTTATATTGAATACAGACTGTATCTTTCCATCCGCCATTGCATTTCAACCGAAAAGTATCATGGGTCAACAGGATTTCGAGCCATATCCCTCTGTATTGCAATTTCGTTTTGATCTGCTTAAGTTCATCCGGTAGGTCAGGATTGAAAATCAACCGCTCTTCTTTTACTTCCAGACCAGTATAACAACGCTGTACCAAATCCACTGTTCCGGCCATTGCACCCAGATGAATACCTTCTGCTGTGGTTCCTCCCTGCACATCCTTAATATCACTCATGAGGGCATCTTTAAAACTACTCCAGGATTTTTCCCGGTTTGATCGTGCCGTTACCCACGAATGGACCAGTTTGCTCAAGGTTGAACCATGTGAGGAGCGTTTATCATAATAATTGATGTTGTTGATAATGGCATCTTCATTAAAATCATATCCCAAATTATTGAAGATCGTTTTTAGTTCTTCAGTTGAAAACAGATAAAACAGCATTAAGGCATCTGCTTGTTTACATGCTTTATATTTATTTACGTCATCGCCCTCACTTTCCAAAATCCTGTCGAGACGGAGGGACTGGCCATGGTTTTTTCTGTATTTTTTCCAATCCAATTCTTTCAACTGGTCAAAACCTTCAAATTGCTCGATCACACCTCCGGATAGGAGCGGAACATACATTTTTGTCGTAATTTCATCCCACCTTTCTAATTCATCGGTGGTTATTTGGAGTTTTTCCATTAGCTCTTCCTTTCTGCCATTTTGTAGCAGATTCAGTATTTTTTTTGCTGTAATCAAATTCCAGACAGCCATCACATTGGTGTAGGCATTATTGTCAATTCCAGGTTGATCAGAATGAGGATAATAAGTATGGTATTCATCCGGACCTACCACGTGAAGAATTTCATATTTACCTTTTTTCTCGTTGTATGTACATTTTGAAGACCAGTATTTGGCAATTTCCAAAAACATTTCTGCCCCATAAAATGCCAGGAATTCCCTGTCGTTCGTAATTTGAAAATACTGCCACACATTGTAAGCAATGGCGGCGTTTACATGTCTTTGGAGAAATGTATAATCAGGAAGCCACCTTCCGGAGGTGGGGTTTAAATGAATGATCTGGCTTTCTTCCCGGCCATCACTCCCACTTTGCCAAGGGTACATCGCCCCTTTCATCCCATCTTTGAAGGCCATAAAACGAGCTTCCGAAAGTCGTCGTACCCTGTACATGAGTAATTCTCGTGTAGTTTCAGGATAAATAAAATTGAGAATGGGAAAAATAAACAATTCATCCCAAAAGATATGGCCCCGGTACGCCTCACCATGTAAACCACGAGATGGGGCTCCCACATCGAGGTCCATGATGTTTTTGGATAAAGTTTGTATCAGGTGAAAAATATGAAGTCTCAGTGCTTGCTGATATTCGTCTGATGCGTCAATTTCAATATCACAGCGGTCCCATATTCTTTTCCATGCCAGCCGATGGGTATGAAGCAAACCTTCAAAATCATCTGCCCTGTTCACTACTTTACAGGCTTCGAGGGTGGGTTCGGAAATCGCCATATCTTTGGAAGTATAGATAGCAGCAATTTTATCAATCCTGTAAGTGCGGTTTTTTTCAGTGACAAATTGTAATACGTGAGCCACCTCACTTTCTTTTTCATGTAGTCTGCGTTGGACAGTAATTTCCCTTTCGTCATAATAAACTCTGGTTCGCACCGCCACCGCTATTCTTATTTGGGATTGCACTGTTCTTGCTGTTAGAAAAATGTCATCTTTCTTAAGATGGCCTGTTGCAAGTGGTTCCAAATGTTTTTGGTTTAATGATGCATATCTTTCCACACCATTATTATAGACCGTACCATCTATAGCTGATCTGATTACAATTCTACCAGCCCAGTTTTTGGGAGTTACGAGCCATTGGATTGCTCCCAGGTGCGGCTGATCCATATGGACAATGCGCCTGGAGACTATTTCTGTTTCTCTGAATTCATGGTCCCTGTAGAGTATTTTCCTTTCCAGGATCCCCTCTTTCATGTTCAGTTCCTGACGATATTTAATGATTTCACCTTTCTTCAAACTGAACCAGTCACCTCCTTCGGGTTTGAAGGTCATGGGCAACCAATTAGGCCAGTTTACAAAATCTTCATTTTCTATTGACTCTCCTGAAACATAGGATTTCATCCTGTTGTACCCTCCTGCCAGATATGTCCCGGGATAATGCAGACCATCGTCATGGGTTTCTTCCCATGCCCCACGGGTAGCAAAATAGCCATTACCTAAAGTACAAAGCGATTCACGGAGGGATTCCTGATCAGGCAAATAGTTGTTATATGTAAGAAACCAAGTGTTCATACTTAAAAAAATATTTTATTAATACACCTACTATTACCACCATAGCAAAATGGTAAGTCCGCCTGAAAGATGGATCTTATTTCTACCTCTTTTTTGGGTATTTGACAAACCTTGTAGTACGAACAATAAAGTCAAACAAAAGGATATGACCAGAATAATCAGGAAACCGGTAAAACTTATCATCTGCGTGGCTGAAAAATTACTTTTGTACATAACTATTTATTTCATAGGATGTTATGCAAGAATCGCCTTCTTTGGAAGGGAAATTTAAGAGGATGGAATAATTTATCAGATATTGCCTATAATAAAAGTAGTTTTTTAAAATGGTTAAACCTTCAATCTGATATATTTACAGTTTATTAAACGTGTATTAAGATATTATTCAATCATATGTTCAGAACAATCATTTTATTTTTAGGTGTGACATTATTTTCTTGTCAGGAATCTCCTAAAACAGGGGTTTGGAGAGGTGTCATTTATACCCAAGGCCAGGAAATACCTTTTAATTTTAATATAGAGAAAGTAACTGATGATTATTTCGATCTGGTATTGATAAACGGTGAGGATCGGTTTACAATTGATTCTGTAACCGTGAAAGATGACTCAATTCATATTCCTTTCAAATTATTTGATGCTTTTATAGTGGCAAAAACAGGCAAGGGTAAAATGGCTGGGGAATGGATAAAACCATATGCCGAAGACTTCGTGTTGCCGTTTGAAGCTGTTCATGATGAGAACTACAGAATAGCTGAAACTTATGATGAACCGAAGACTAATGTATCAGGTAAATGGGAAGTTGCTTTTGAAGATGAAAGAGGGACATCTGCAGCTATTGGTCTTTTTAAACAAGAAGGGAATCATGTTACCGGCAGTTTTGCGACTAATCATGGAGATTACAGGTTTTTGGAAGGTGCAATAAGCGGTGATAGTATGTTTTTAAGTGTATTTGATGGAACTAATGCTTATTTGTTCAAATCAAAAGTAACAGGTGACCGCATGACCGGGATATTTGTATCTGGTAAAGCGGGATACAAAACCTGGATTGCTCAAAAAAATGAAAATGCCACACTGCCTGATGCCACTCAATTGACTTCTATAGATGAAGGGTATGAAAGTTTGGATTTTGTCTTGCCAAATATGGAAGGTGTTTTAGTGGCATTATCTGATCCTCGTTTTGAAAATAAAGTGGTAATTGTTCAAATTTTAGGTTCGTGGTGTATCAATTGCATGGATGAAACTAAATTTTTAGCCCAATGGTACAAAAAAAATAAGGATAAACCAGTGGAGATTGTGGGGCTTGCTTTTGAAAGAAAAGATGACTTTATGTATGCGCAGCAACAATTGGGCAGACATATTAAAAGGTTCGATGTGCAGTACCCAATCTTATTTGCCGGTGACAATAAAAGAGAAAATATCGCGGAGAAGTTGCCGATGTTAGAGAATTTCTCTGCATTTCCTACCACTATTTATCTGGATAAAAACAAGAACGTACGTAAAATTCACACAGGTTTCAACGGGCCTGGTACGGGGAAGTATTATCAGGATTTTGTGGCTGAGTTTGAAGAATTTGTGGGAGGCCTTATAAATGAGGAAGTGGCTAATCTACCGTAAATAATTATTACAGCATACGTTTTCTTAATGACATCAGCTTTTTTATGTAAAAAGGGAAATTATTGATGCTGATTTCTTGATAATGATGAACATCTCCTCCAAAGCTGCTTTTGAAATAGTGGAGGTTATCATTATGAATGCCTACAAAATCTAGCTGACAGTTATTACTTGCCCATGTTTTTATCAAATAATCTATGGAGAAAGTAGCTGCCCCTGACTTTCTCCCTTCGGGTGTCGCCACACATAAATAACGATGAATCCTATTTTTTGAAATGGTATAAAATGAAAAATCCAGGTCAGTGTCATCCTTGAAAGTATGAAGAAGAAGTCCTTTTTTATTCACCAAACATGCTTTTACCAATTTTTCCCATGTGTCCTGGACATTTGCAATAACAGAAAAATCATATTTTGGTAGAATGTATTGATTTATCAAGTCGATAAGTTTTTGATAATCCTCAGAATATTTGATTTTTAACTGCTGACGGGCGGCTTTCCTTATATCTTTTTTTCTATCATATTTATATTGGGCGAATATTGACTCATAGGATTGTTTAAAATTGATAATATAGGTATCATGTTTCTTTACAGGGAAGGGCAATTTCACTTGGTCGCTAAAAATCAACTTAGCGATATACTTGTAATGATTGATCAACACATCATAAAATTGACTTCTTTCCTGATCGGTTAATGGTTTGATAGAGAAAATATCCGTCTCCACTACAAAGGGTGATTGATAAGCATACTTTATGCCCGCTTTTCGTCTGTATTCTATTGGGAAAACGGAGATATAAAATACATTTCCGTCTACTATTTCCATTTCAATCAATCCCTCCCAGCTTTTGGGAGAAGTAATGTCTAAAAACCATGAATATCCAAATACCAGCCCATTAATTGATTCTCCTATACATTTATCCCACTTTTGTTTATCAATGTCTTTATGCTTTATCAGCTTGATCATATTAAATTCTTGTTATATTAGCTGTAATTTTAATTGGTAATGATACGAATTTTGGTAATATTCATTAAAGATAAGTGGGTGTTTAAAAGATGTAAAATCGCGCTCCATTCAGGATAATTCCCTCATGATCAATTCATTACAGAAAAATATAAATCATTACTTTAACAGGAAACATTATTTGTACATAAAACATACATCGTTGATTCTGCATTGGCTATATTTACCAGATATCAATTAGCAATTTTACATATTCCTGTTAATCAGCGACTTAACCTTACATGCCCGTTGTAGAATTGGTAAAAGACTGTTTATTTTGGGTAATTATTGAACTTGTCAGTGACTCTGAATGTGAGTGACGTGGCGAAGCTGTATTTAGTTCGTAGCTCATAGTTCGTAGCTCATAGCCAAGAAAACCCTGTTCATATTTAAGTTTTAGAAATTTTGGATGAATTTGCGTTTAAAGAATTAAAGGTTTGGCATAAAGCTTTAGAGTTTGCCCAAATGGTTATCATGACGACTGAGGAATTGAACAGCGATAAGAAGCATTTCCGGTTGATTGAGCAAATAGAAGCGTGTGCAGCCTCTATCTCAATGAACATAGCTGAAGGGAAAGGAAGATATTCGAAAAAAGAATTCATACATTACTTGTACATAGCTCGAGGTTCTATTTTTGAAACTGTTTCATTACTGAATTTATTCCATAAATTATCCTGGATTGACAATTCAAAATTAGAAAAATTAGAGATCTCTGCTTCGGAGATAGGTAAAATGTTGAATGGTTTGATCAATTCAATCAAAAATAATTAGCAATAGCATTCAAATAAACCAGTAACTTGCTACGAGCCATGAGCTAACAGCTACGAGCTACTTCTATGAAAATCATCGTCGACGCATCCAAACCCTCCTTTGGATTAGGTTTAAAAGAGCTTAAAGATTACCGGGACTTGTTTTATATCCTGGCTTACCGGGATTTGCGGGTGCGTTATGCGCAAACATTTTTGGGATTGTTCTGGGCATTTTTACAACCATTGGCTACACTGGCGATTTTTATCATTGTTTTCGGTAAAGTAGTAAATGTAGACACCGGAGGAGTGCCTTATCCGTTATTTGCAATAGCAGGTATGGCTGCCTGGACTTATTTTGGGTTTGTGTTGAATCAATCAGGCCAATCGATTATCACTTCGCAGGAAATGATCAAAAAAATTTATTTCCCAAGGCTGGTGATCCCTTTGTCCAAAGCAATGGTGGGCTTTGTAGATTTTGCAGTAGCCCTGCTGATCCTCATTGTTCTAATGATCGTTTATCGTTTTGTACCGTCTACCAATCTGATATTTCTTCCGCTTTTTATCATCCTGAATATTATATCTGCATTAGCAGTTGGGATATGGCTCAGCGCATTGACCATTCGCTACCGTGATTTCCAACATGTAGTGCCTTTCATGGTACAGTTTGGGTTATATGCCACTCCGGTCGGATATCCTGCCAGCATGGTAGTG
Source organism: Bacteroidota bacterium (assembly GCA_023393375.1). GTDB lineage: Bacteria > Bacteroidota > Bacteroidia > Cytophagales > Cyclobacteriaceae > JAEWLI01. Next base: position 2,646 of record JAEWLI010000177.1, on the reverse strand, counting down.
GAGAGGTTGCCTTCCTGGGGCAACATCCTGTTTTTCCTCAATCCTATGGCGGGTGTCATAGAAGGTTATCGGTGGGCGATATTTGGTGGATTGCCTATCAGCCCGTATAGTTATATTTCATTTGGTATGGTGGTGGTGCTGTTTATTTCGGCACTTTTCTATTTCAGAAGGGTGGAAGATGTGATGGCGGATATTGTTTAGCTGGAAGTTCGTAGTTGATAGCTCATCGTAACAGAAAGGAACAGGGAACAAGGAGAAAGGAGAAAGGAACATGGGACGAAGAGTTAGAGGTTTTGTTCAGGATAAAAATGAACCACAAAGTTCACAAAGAAGTCGCCAAGATCGCAAAGAAGTATTGTTTTCTGCGCCTTTTTCGTTTAACCTTAGCGTCTTCTGCGATTGATCAATTGCGTTTGATCTAAAAAAGACAAAATTGTGACTGTTTCTCTTTTTATGTTATGATAAAGAACAGCGTTCTTCACCGTACGAATCATTGGGTAGAGCAACCAAATGGATAAAATCACTATTGCAATGGCTCGTTTTTGTTTTTGCAGTAATAAAGTCAAATATTCAATAAATATCACAAAACTTAAGGCAAACAACGGATAAACAACAGCCAGGTACCTTTGTGCTTCGTCAAGATCGTAACGTGGCCAGAATAACCGTAAAACAAAGTAACTTAACCAAATAAACAAAAGCGATCGCCCCACTCTGTGTGGAACCCAGATAAAACCTGAAACTAATACAAGAACTACCAATAATGCCACAATCAAACGTAGCGTTTGAGGCAAAGGTAGGGGGAGTATCCATAATGACAGGGCATTCAAGTAATTTTCTGTAGTTGGGAAGAAACCCACTAGATCGGGCAGACTAAATACACTCACCGGAAGATCAGTTGAAAATCTCAGATATACTTCCCAGAGTATCAAACCGCTAAATATAGTAGCTAATAAAAGGATCAGGTATGGAGAAAGTGTGACTTTCTTTGAACGCCATGTAACACTTAAAATAGCAATAACCATCGCCAAATTAATGAATATGCCCGTCCTTCTTTGTAATGTGAGGGCAATTCCAGCAAGAGTTACATATAATATGAATTTAGTTCTCTGATGGTTCATATACTTTATCAACCAATAGGTTTGGCAGGAAAGGATAAATATAAAAAGTGGTTCACTCCAAAGCATGCTGTGTACCATCATCAGATCAGCAGAAAAGACGAGGCTGATAAGAAAAAACCATTGGAAATAAATGCTACGGATTAATTGCAGACCAATTAAACCAAATATTAGTGAATTCATCATCAATAATATTCCATTGACAATTGCAGTTTTGAATATGAGATGATTGCCAAGAAATGTAAGAAAAAGTGTAAACAGAGGAGGGCACAATGGTTCTTGTAATATTTGCCAAAATCCACGGGCTTGTAAAATACAACTACAGGCGACATAAGTGTGAGAATCATCAGTCAATCTAATTCCATTTCCATTTGCTATCACATAAAGAATAAATGTTGGAATAGCAATAAAGGTTAATTGTACAATATTTCTTTTAGATTTAAGATTAAAAATCATACAAATTATACTTGTAAGCTTTAAAGATACCAATTCGATTGGATAATCATTAGAAGTTAATGGCTATTTAAATATATAGATCATCTTCTATTTCGAATAAGTTGCATAGCCATAAAAGCAGAAAGTTTTGAAAGGAGTCACAAGGATGAACATTGAATTATGTACAAACACAGACCGACAGACCACAATACAAGAGCCGCAGATATAGTTGTACCCATCATTCTTGAACAAATCAAGGTGGATAGTTTGATCGATGTGGGTTGTGGTACCGGTACATGGCTCACGGTATTTGAGAAAAATGGAATAAATGATTTTCTGGGTATTGATGGGGATTATGTAGACCGGACAAAATTATATATCCACCCTGATCGTTTCCAGGCTTATGATTTACGGCAGGAGTTTGATTTGAAACGCAAATTCGATCTTGCTATCTGTCTAGAAGTGGGTGAACACCTTCCCGATGAATCAGCTAAGAAACTGGTGAAATCCCTCGTTCGCCATGCTCATATTATCATATTTTCTGCTGCAATACCAGGTCAGGGCGGGCAGGATCATATCAATGAGCAGTGGCCGGAATATTGGCAAAAGTTGTTTTTGGAGCATGATTATCATTATTACGATATCATCAGACCAAAAATTTGGAAAAACCCTGACGTAGATATTTGGTACCGACAAAATATATTTGTGGTAGCGAAAAAGGGTCAAATAAATGTAGAGCCGGAGAATGAGCTCATCAACCTGGTTCATCCGGAGCAATGGTTGCGAAAAACCGTGTACAAGAAGAAATTCCGCAATACCATAAAAAAATGGAAAAGGTCTTTGAGGAAATTGGTGAATGGGAAAAGATGAATTGGGATTTTTATTAAAGTTTCTGAGGTTGCTGTTGAAACATTTTCATCAATCAACTCAATTTTGCTAATTGCGTTAAATCGTAGAAGACATTCTCAACGGCCAATATGATGATCACAAGCATTGAACAATTAAACCCGGACAAGATATATTCTTTTAGCGACTACCTGACCTGGCAATTCAAAGAAAGGGTAGAACTAATAAAAGGAAAATTATTTAAAATGAC
>JAEWLI010000113.1 GCA_023393375.1 Bacteroidota bacterium | reverse complement strand
ACCTTCAAGTCCCCTGGCTTCTTCTTCGTCTCAAAATTATTAAAACTTGGTCCGCTATCTACAACATCCATTCAAAGAACTTAACACAGGGACAAAACCCACGTGATCGATGATAATCCCCGTCCGGGAATATCCGGGCCCCTTGCCCTTTCCAAATTTGCGACCGCAAAATTAGACCTTTATCAATTCAACACCAAATGTTTTTTTAAATATATTTTTAAACACCCGGCCTTTTATTTATCCCCATCTCCGATCGAAACGGGACAGCAAAATTAGACGCTTTATTTTATCCAACAAACTAATTGGGAATTTTATTTTTATCAACCTTCGGAATGTATCCCAATTATAAAAAAAGATATTTACAAGACAAAAACACTGAATTGAATCAGCAACAAATTACCAAAACTTGCACTTAAAAAGATTGCTTAGAAATAACCGTGTATGGTTTCCTTTAGTTCCCGGATTGAAAAGAAATTCCAAGAATTTAATTTAGAACCTTTTAAAATGATATAATTTATCTGATTATGGTTTCAACACGATCAGGACCAGTAGAAATCACTTTTACTGGCGTCTCAAGTTGCTTTTCAAGATATGATACATAGTCTTGTAATGCTTGAGGGAGCTCTTCAAATGAGCCACCGCTCAAATTGGTATTCCACCCTTTCAAAGTCTCGTATACTGGCTCTACCTTATCTATTGAAATATCGTAAGGAAGCTGATCAGTAAGTGTCCCATCACTTAACCTATAATGGGTACATACTTTGATTTCTTCGAAATCATTTAATACATCGCCTTTCATCATAAATAGATGTGTAACACCATTCAGCATGATTGAATATTTGAGAGCCGGTAAGTCAATCCAGCCACACCTTCGAGGACGACCTGTTGTAGAGCCAAATTCATTCCCAATCTTTCTGAGTTTATCGCCTGTGGCATCTTTTAACTCAGTGGGGAATGGGCCACTACCTACACGGGTACAATAGGCTTTAAAAATACCATAGACCTCTCCTATTCTGGCAGGAGCAACTCCCAATCCTGAACAAACGCCTGCAGCAGTTGTATTACTGCTGGTAACAAAAGGGTAACTGCCAAAATCAATATCTAATAATGATCCTTGTGCACCTTCGGCAAGTACACTTGCGCCTGATTTAAGGGCATCATTGATCATGTATTCAGCGTCAACAAATTTAAACGCCTTTAAATATTGTATGGCATCTAAAAATTCTTTTTCCAACTCAGCTAGCTGGTATTCATATTTCAAATAGTTGAGAATGCTGATATGTTTTTGAACGTGGGAGTTATATTTTTCTTTAAAGTTAGTTTCATGAATATCCCCTACCCTTAATCCTGAACGGGAAATCTTATCTTCATAAGTAGGGCCAATACCCTTTAATGTAGAACCGATCTTTAATTCTCCTTTAGATTGCTCATATGCCGCATCAAGCAAACGGTGGGTTGGTAAAATTAAATGGGCTTTTTTGGAAATATAAAGATTTTCATGAACATTTAAATTATACTTTTTTAATCCTTCTATTTCTTTCTTTAATATTATAGCATCCAATACTACACCATTGCCGATAATATTTTTAATCCTTGGATGAAAGATCCCGGATGGGATTTGATGCAATACATGCTTAATGCCATCAAATTCCAGAGTGTGCCCGGCATTTGGACCTCCTTGAAAACGGGCAACTACATCATATTGTGGTGCCAGATAATCAACAATCTTACCTTTTCCTTCGTCTCCCCACTGAAGACCTAATAAAATATTTAATTTCATGTGTTTATTTATTTTCCCGCTGTCATAGTGAACCAACAGAACAATGACGGCATAGATGCTTTATTTAACCAAATTATTCTTTAATTGACTGATGGCAGTCTCTTCATCTTCTACTACTGTAAAAATGGAATTAAGCTTGGTGATGATCAATAATTTTTTCACCTGATCGGACGGTTTAACCAACATTACCTCTCCACCTTTATTTCTGAATTTTGTAAGAATGGTTATTAAAATCCCAATTCCACTGCTATTTATAAATCGAATAGCTGATATATCGATAGCACACAACAGGATATTATTAGCAATATGCGATGTGATTTCCTCTATTAATTGAACCTCATCATTATCACCTATTAGATCACCATCAATGGATAGCACCATTACTTCATCCTTAATTTCACTGGAGTAATTCATCTTATTTCTTTTTTTGACTGGATAATTTCGCTTGACAGTCACCACAAATTCCATATAAATTCAATGAGTGGTGTAGAATCTTAAAGTTGAGTAGTTCTCCTACCATTGTCTGAATATTATGTATCCGTGGGTCACAAAACTCCACAACCTTATGACATTCCGTACATATTAAATGATCGTGCTGCTTAAATCCATACGATTTTTCATATTGCGCAAGATTTTTTCCAAACTGGTGTTTGCTCACCAGATCGCATTCCACCAACAGATCAAGTGAATTGTATACTGTAGCACGACTAACCTGATACTTTTTATTCTTCATGCTGATATATAACTCTTCCACGTCAAAGTGACCGTCACGGGAATAGATTTCCTCTAATATGGCATATCTTTCAGGGGTTTTCCTCAAACCTTTGTTTTCAAGATATGCCGTAAATATTTTTTTTACCTCAGAAAATATAGGCTTGTTCAATACCATGTATAATATTCAAAAGGAATTAGTAGCAAATATAAAAAGATTTACACTTAAACTTAACAATATGTGCAATTTCAGAAATTATTTCAATTCGTACCGGTTCACATTAACCACTCCGTTCACTTTTTCAAGTTTTGAGATCAACAGATCCAACTGGGTAGTGTCATTTACATAAAGCATCAGGTTTCCATCGAAAATACCATTATCTGTCTCAAACAAGACTGACCGGATATTTACTTTTAAATCACTCGAAATTATACGGGTAATATCGCTGATCATGCCTACACGATCAGTGCCAACAATTTTTAAGCCAGTGAGAAAAGCGATTTTCTGTTGTGAAGTCCATTTGGCTTTTATCACCCGGTGCCCATGGTTAGATAAAAGCTCCATGGCATTCGGACAATTTGTACGGTGAATTTTAATCCCTTCATTTACAGTTACAAATCCAAATACATCATCACCGGGTATTGGGCTACAACATTTGGCCAAGGTATAGTCCACAATATTCATATCTTCACCAATCAAAAGCATATCCCGAAGATTGCCCGTGGCTTTGGATATCTCTTTTTCAACTGTCTTGGCATCAGAAGCTGTCTCCATTTGCCGCCGCTGCTCATGTCTGTTAGTTTCCTGCCGGAATTTTTTTATATCCTTTGGATCAATGTATCCTTTCCCAACTTTATAAAACAAATCATGGTGGGATTTGGAGTTAAAATAGGAACAGAGGTGATTCAACACATCGGTGGTCATATCCACCTTGATCTGACGAAGTTTTCTGGAAACAATTTCCTTCCCTTCTACGGCAATGTATTTTCTGTCATCTTTGAGTGCTTCTTTGATCTTTAATTTGGCCTTATTGGTTACCACCAGCCTTAGCCAGTCTTCAGAAGGTTTTTGTTTGTTAGAAGTCAGAATTTCAACCTGATCTCCATTTTTTAATCGATAGTTTAAGGGTACCAGTTTTTGGTTCACTTTTGCACCCAAACATTTTGCCCCAATTTCTGAATGTATTTCAAAAGCAAAATCAAGGGCTGTACAACCATTGGGCAGGATTTTTAGGTCACCCTTGGGTGTAAATACAAAAACTTCCTCATTGAACAGGTTCGATCTGAAATCATCTACGAATTCGATGGCCGAAGAATCATTTTGTTCCAGCATTTCCCTTACTTTCCTGATCCACAACTCTAATTGGGATTCCTGTGATCCGGAATTGTCTTTGTATTTCCAGTGAGCGGCATATCCTTTCTCAGCAATTTCGTCCATCCGCCTGGTTCTGATCTGTACCTCCACCCACATACCGGTTTTACTCATCACAGTGGTATGAAGTGATTCATATCCATTGGATTTTGGTGTACTGATCCAATCTCTCAGGCGATCAGGGTTAGGCTTATAAAAATCGGTGACAATTGAGTAGACCTGCCAACAAGCCGCCTTTTCATTTTCAGGACTGGTATCGAGAATTATCCTGATGGCAAAAAGATCGTAGACTTCTTCAAAAGGAATATTCTGTTTTTTCATCTTTTCCCATATAGAAAAAACAGACTTAGGCCTGCCTTTGATCACAAAATCAAAACCATGGTTATTCAACTCCCTTTGTACCGGACTGATGAACCCTCTGATGAACTTATCCCGAGCAGTTTTTGTCGCATTTATTTTCTCTACAATTTTACGATAGGTTTCACTATCAGTATATTTTAAGTAAAGGTCTTCCAGTTCCGATTTGATAGCATACAGTCCCAACCTATGAGCCAGAGGAGCATATAAATACATGGTCTCTGACGCAATACGCAACTGCTTATGGCGGGGCATGCTGTCGAGGGTTCGCATGTTGTGAAGGCGGTCCGCCAGTTTCACCAGGATTACCCTTACGTCTTCGGACAGTGTAAGGAGCATTTTCCGGAAATTCTCTGCCTGTTCAGAACTACCATATTCAAATACGCCGGAAATTTTGGTAAGACCATCAATGATCTTTGCTACTTTGGGGCCAAAGTCTCTTTCTACATCCTCCAGCTCTAGTTCTGTATCTTCTACTACATCGTGCAACAATGCTGCAATGATTGAAGTAGTACCCAAACCAATTTCATCAACAGCAATTTGCGCCACTGCCAGAGGATGATATATATAGGGTTCTCCAGAACGTCTTCTCATCCCCCTGTGGGCCTCTAAAGAAGCACTAAAAGCTCTTTTAATACGTTTTGCATCACCATCTTTTAAAAATGGTTTGGCATGGCGTAATAATATCCTATATTTCCTTAATATTTCTTTTTTCTCTTCTTCTATATCTATCGTCACCATAAATTACTCCCGCATTAGGCAAAAAAACTTAGTTTCATATATAATAGGTGTTTCCCCTGGGTAGCAATTGTGATATCAGGATCCCCTCCAAAAATATCTTTAAAAGCAATTAGCAAATTATAATAGTTTTTAAAATAATAACAAATTATAACAGTAAATCTTTAATTAAGATACAAAATAAATTTTTCTTTTTATAATCAAGCCTAAAAATAGGTGATTATTCAATTGCATAATGAGGCAGAATATTTATCTTTGCAACCTGTTTTACAAGAATGGAAAGATTGGGTGGTTTGATGTGCTTGTAGAACTAATAAAAAGCAGATTGTCGACACCAAACCCTGGTAGGCAACCACAGAAGAAAAGCGGATGTGGCGAAACTGGTAGACGCACTAGACTTAGGATCTAGCGCCGCGAGGCATGGGGGTTCGAGTCCCTTCATCCGCACTTAATACCCTCGATTGTTTAACACAGTTGAGGGTTTTTAATTCATCCAAAAAAATTAATTAATTTTTTAACATTTAAACAAAGAAGGCCTTGGACATTATATTAGACAAAAGTTCGGCTACAGAGGCTTCCATCAAGGTTAAACTTTCTGAAGCTGATTATGAGCCCAATGTTGATAAAAAAATTAAGGAATATAGCAAAAAAGCTAATATCAAAGGTTTCAGACCAGGGAAAGCTCCATCAACCCTGATTAAAAAATTGTATGGAAAAAGCATTATGGTAGAAGAACTGAACCAAATGCTGTCATCTTCTATCACCAATTATATCAAGGAAAATAACCTGAAAATTATTGGTGACCCCCTGCCCAACATGGAAAAAAGCCGGGATATTGATTGGGATAATCAAAAAGAATTTGAATTCGAGTATGAAGTAGGCCTGATCGGGGATTTTAATTATTCTTTGAATACCGAAATCACTCGTTATGATATCGAAATTGATGATAAAAGCATCGATGAAGCTATCGAAAATCTTCTTATCCAATATGGAGAAACCATAAATCCTGAATCGAGTGAAGAAGGTGACTATCTTTATGGGTCATTGAAACAAAAAGATGGAGAAATTGAAAGAGATACCGTAATTGCTTTATTTGAAGTAAACGAAAATGAGAGAAAAGCTTTTATTGGTGTCAAGCCGGAAGATACAATCACTTTTGATATAAGGAAAACTTTTGCAGAGGATAGGTTAATCGGACTGGTAACTGGAAAAACTACCGATGAAGCAAAAGACATTTCTGGTGAATTTTCTTTTCAGGTAAATAAAATTGACCGTCGTGCAAAGGCAGAACTAAATCAGGAGTTTTTTGATAAACTATTTGGCCCAGATCAGGTAAAAACCGAAGAGGAGCTGAAAGGAAAAATCGCCGAAAATTTAAAAGAAAACTACGCCAGGGAAACTGATTTCCTGCTGACCCACCATATCAGAACAAAATTGTTGGAAGAAACTGATATAGAGCTACCAAAAAACTTCCTCATTAAATGGCTCAAGGTGAACGATGAAAAAATTGATGACTCTAAAATTGAGAATGAGTTTGACAATTACCTGAAAGAACTAAAATGGTCAGTTCTCAGAAATAAGATCGCAGAAGACCTTAATTTGTCGGTTGACAAGGAGGAAATTCATCAAAAAGCCAGGTCTGTGGTAAGTGATTATCTGAAATCATCTGGTATGCCACCTCAATTTCTGGAAGAAAACATTGATAAACTTGCCGATAATTACTTGCAAGGTGGTGAAGGAAAAACCTATATGGAGCTTCATGAGCAGGTAAAAAATGAAAAAATTATAAATGCTGTGAAGGAACAATTGAAAATTAATCAAAAAACAGTTAATATTGAAGAATTCAAGAAGGTCGTTTCGAACTAAGTAATACTTTTAATAGTTTATATGAAAGTCCTTTCTTCAAAGGGCTTTTTTTTTATTTACACGTAACTAAATATTTTGTAATCAGTAAAGATAATTACCATGATTAATAAAGACGAATTCAGAAAGTATGCTGTAAAAGCTCAGGGTATCAATGGATTGGCAGTGGATAAATACATACACCATGTCGAAAACATGACCCGTTCCGTAATTGAAGAGCGTCCAACCAACTTCCGGGAAATTGATGTATTTTCGAGGTTGATCATGGACCGTATACTTTTTGTCGGTTTGCCGATTGATGACCACATTGCAAATATTCTTACAGCCCAGCTGTTGTTTCTTGATTCTGTGGATGCGAAAAAAGACATTTATATGTATATTAACAGCCCGGGTGGTTCCGTTTATGCGGGTATGGGTATATATGATACCATGCAGTATGTAAATCCGGATGTAGCTACCATCTGTACCGGGCTTGCAGCATCGATGGGAGCAATACTTTTGACCGGGGGAGCTAAAAATAAAAGAACTGCTCTTCCTCATGCCCGGATCATGATCCATCAACCTTTAGGTGGAGCCGGAGGCCAGGCAACCGATGTAGAAATTACAGCCCGTCAGATCTTATTGATCAAGGATGAGCTGCATGAAATCTTGGCAAAACATACCGGTAAAGATCCTGAACAAATCAAAAAAGATTCCGACAGGGATTATTGGATGAAAGCGAACGAGGCTAAAGAGTACGGATTAATAGACGAAGTATTGGAAAGAAAGAATTAAAAAAAAATATATTTTTGAACAAAAATATTGCGCATGGCACAAGTAACCTGTTCATTTTGCGGTAGAAGTAAAAAAGATGTGGATCTGATGGTATCGGGTATTCATGCCCATATCTGCGACAGATGCATCACACAAGCTCAACAGATACTGACAGAAGAACTGAAAACAAAAAACAAACAATCTTCACCCAAGTTCAGCCTGATCAAGCCTACTGAAATGAAAAAATATCTAGATCAGTACGTTGTCGGTCAAGATGAAGCAAAAAAAGTTATTTCGGTAGCCGTTTATAATCATTACAAAAGATTGATGCAGAAGAAAGCCGATGATGATGATGTCGTGATCGAAAAATCAAACATCATTATGGTAGGCGAAACAGGTACCGGTAAAACCTACCTTGCCCGAACACTGGCAAATATGCTTCAGGTGCCATTTTGCATTGCCGATGCCACAGTGTTGACTGAAGCCGGGTATGTAGGAGAAGATGTGGAAAGTATTTTGACAAGGTTATTACAGGCAGCCAATTATGAAGTGGAAGCTGCTGAAAGAGGAATTGTCTATATCGATGAAATAGACAAAATAGCCAGAAAATCTGATAATCCTTCCATCACACGTGATGTAAGTGGCGAAGGTGTACAACAGGCTCTTTTGAAGCTTCTGGAAGGTACAGCAGTAAATGTACCCCCTCAAGGAGGCAGAAAACATCCAGATCAAAAAATGATTTCAGTCAATACTGAAAATATCCTCTTTATTTGTGGTGGAGCCTTTGATGGGTTGGACAAAACCATTGCTAAACGTTTGAATACCAGACCGTTAGGTTTCTTGTCGGGAGATCGTGAAGAAGAAAAAATCGATAAAGAGAACCTGCTGAAATACGTAACAGCTCATGATTTAAGATTATTTGGCTTAATTCCAGAACTCATTGGTCGATTACCTGTGCTCACCTATTTGAATCCATTAGGTAGTGACATTCTGAGGAAAATATTAACTGAACCAAAAAACGCCCTGACCAAACAATACAAAAAGCTGTTTGATATGGAAGGTGTTGAGCTTGAATTTGATGATGATGCTTTGGATTATATCGTAACCAAAGCCATAGAGTTTAAACTAGGTGCCAGAGGGCTTCGCTCAATTTGTGAAGCAATCGTTACGGATGCCATGTTTGAAATCCCGTCAAATGATGAAATAAAATCATTCAGGATCTCGAGGGAATATGCAACTGAGAAACTGGAGAAATCTAAATTTAAGAAGTTGAAGGTAGCGTAAAGCTGCGATGTTTCAACAACGGGTTGTTTCTGCTTGATTTATCGAATGGAAACAACCTTTTTTATTTACCTTGATTCAAAAATTCCACTACTTTTTTTGCAGCCAGAAAAGAAGCCTTTCCATCCTTCAAACTCTCTTTGATCTTATTATATTCCTTAATCATAAAGAGCCTTCGGTTCTTATTATGTAAAATTTCGTGAAGTTCTTTGGCTACAGCTTCCACATTCATGTCTTGCTGGATCAATTCCTTCACCACTTCCTTATCTGCAATTAGGTTGACTAGGGAGATGAACCTGATTTTGACGAACTTTTTACCAATTAGGTAGGTAAGCATGCTAGTTTTATAAACCACAACCTGTGGTACATCCCATAATGCAGTCTCCAAAGTGGCAGTACCTGATGCTACGATAGCTGCGTCGGAATATGCCAACAAGTCATAGGTTTGTTCATATACCAAAGTAACGTTTGAAATACCTGAAGCAGTGGAATAGAGTGTCTGATCGATATGGGAAACCGCAGCAACTACAAAATGATAATCGGGATGAAACAAGGCTGTTTCACACATGATCGGCATCATTTTCTCAATTTCCTGAAAGCGACTTCCAGGAAGCATAGCCACAATGGTTTTATCTTCAGGTAACTTGTTTTTTTCAAAAAAACTTAAACTTACCTGATGCTTTTTTACAGCATCGTAAACAGGATTGCCCACATAATCTACCGGATAATCGTATTGTTTGTAGAATTCTTTTTCGAATGGCAAAATCACCAACATCTTATCTACATAGGCTTTGATCTGTTTGATCCTACCCTTGTTCCAAGCCCATATTTTTGGAGAAATATAATATAATACTTTGAAGCCTGCGGTTTTTGCAAATTTTGCTATTCTCAGATTAAAACCGGGATAATCAATCAGGATGACCACATCTGGCTGAAACTGGGAGATATCTTTTTTGCAGAATTCAAGATTTTTGGAAATTTTGCCAAGGTTGATCATGGCTTCCCAAATCCCCATAAAAGCAGTCTCTTTATAGTGACGGACGAGCGTTGCGCCAGCTTTTTCCATCAGTTCGCCACCCCAGCACCTTATTTCTGCTGATTTATCCTGCTTTTTTAGTTCTGTAATTAAATTTGAGCCATGTAAATCCCCCGACTTCTCTCCGGCTATGATATAATATTTCATGCATTGGTAAATTAAAAAAATAGTGTTTTTAATTTACATAAAAACCTATTCACCATAATATTCCGCATAATTACCTGGTGTCTCATATAATTTGAGACAGTGTAAGCTTACCCGGGGTGAATGTTTTTTTATGGCTGGTTCCAAAATTTTCCAGAATTCTATGGTCAGAATTTCACAGGTGGCCATTTTACCTTCCATAAAATCTACATCCATATTCAGATTCCTGTGATCAACTTTTCCCAATATCTCTGTTTTGATTATCTTATTCAGGTCTTTGAAATTCATGACAAAGCCAGTATCCGGATCGGGCAATCCCTTTACGGTAACTGTAAGATCAAAATTATGGCCATGCCAGTTTTCATTTGCGCATAACCCAAATACCTCTTTATTCTTCTCCGCTGTCCAATTTTTATTATACAGTTTATGTGCTGCACAAAAATGAACCTGTCTGCTCAAATAAATCATTACTGCATTTTTAAAATCAAACTGCAAATATATAATTAATAATTAAGATTTGTACTTAGGGTTTTTGTTTGACGAGAAATAGTGATCACTCTGATCTATACCAAAGTACTTAATTTCCAATTCATTAATCTTCGTCAATAAACCGATTTACTATTGGTGAATAGGTATCAATTCTACGATCGCGCAGAAATGGCCAATGTGTCCGGTAATAATCTGTTGTGTTTAGATTTATTTTCTGAACTTGAATTTCTTCTTTGTCATGACTGGCTTGGTACAATATCGTTCCGAATGGATTTGCGATAAAAGAAGCTCCCCAAAAAACGGTTTCCCCTTCCCTACCTACCCGGTTCACTGCCACCACATGTATACCATTGGCAATGGCATGACTCCGCTGAATGGTTTGCCATGCTTCAAATTGCTCCTTCCCCTCATCGTCTGGTTCTGCATCGGCCCAGCCAATTGCGGTGGGATAAAATAAGACTTCTGCTCCCATGAGTGCAGTGAGCCTGGCAGCTTCAGGATACCACTGGTCCCAACAAATCAACACACCAATTTTGGCAAATTTTGTATCAAAAACTTTATAACCGGTATCACCGGGGGTAAAATAAAACTTTTCATAATAACCTGGATCGTCGGGAATATGGCTTTTTCTATATTTTCCCAAATAAGTACCGTCAGCATCTATTACTGCCACAGTATTATGATAAATGCCATGTGATCTTTTTTCAAATAAAGAAGCTACAATCACTACTTTTAGTTTGCCGGCAATCGCCTGTAGTTTTTGTGAGGTTTCTCCTCCGGGAATTTCTTCAGCCAGGGAAAATCTGCTCCAATCTTCCACATCACAAAAATAGAGCGTGTTAAACAGTTCTTGCAGGCAGACGATTTGAGCTCCTTTTGCGGCAGCTTCTTCTATCAGTTTTATGGTTTTCTCCAGATTTTCGGATTTATCCTCGCTGCACGACATCTGTACAATGCCAATATTTATATTTTTTTCCTGCATTTTATTGACTGAAGCATTAAAACTTTTTATAATTGATTCCCTTGCCAACAGTAAAGTCAGTGGATTTAGTTCCTGATTTTAGCCAAATAAATCAGACGATAAATACCGATCGCCCCGGTCACAAACAATACATACAATGATGCCGCTATCCAGCTCTTCCGCTAATTTTAATGCTGCCCCTACGGCTCCGCCACTGCTCATTCCTGCAAATATTCCTTCCTTCTTAGCCAACATTCTGGCAGTTTCCGTAGCTTCCTGTTGACTAATATCTATGGTACGGTCCACACGTTCCTTTTCAAATATTTTTGGCAAATATTCCTGAGGCCAACGACGGATACCGGGAATGCAAGACTCTCCTTCGGGTTGTACACCAACTATTTGGATATCAGGGTTCTTTTCTTTTAGAAATCTTGAAACGCCCATTATTGTTCCGGTAGTGCCCATAGACGACACAAAGTGTGTAACTTTTCCTTTTGTATCATTCCAAATTTCGGGACCTGTCGTCTGATAATGCGCCAGATAATTATCCGGATTGGCAAATTGATTTAACATTAAATACCCACCTTTGGCAACTTGTTGATGCGCATAATCAATGGCACCTTCCATAGATTTTTCTTTTGGTGTTAAAATCACTTTGGCACCATAGGCTTCCATGGTCAATGTCCTTTCACGGGTAGCATTTTCGGGCATCACCAGCTCAATTTCATATCCCATAATCCCGGCAATCATCGCAAGCGCAATCCCGGTATTCCCACTGGTGGGTTCTATCATTTTCACACCCGGCTTAAGATCACCACGTTCCACTGCCCCTTTGATCATTCCATAAGCTGCCCGGTCTTTTACGCTTCCACCCGGATTATCGCCTTCCAGTTTAACCCATACTTTTACGTGTGGATTTTTCACCAGTTGTTTTAATTCTACCAATGGAGTATTACCAATAAGGTCTATAATGGATGTCATAATTTATTCAGTTTCAAAAAAAAATGGTAAAAAATGGCCTTATGATTAAAACAGTGAATCTTTTACCAATAATTGTGTGTTATATTTTTTAATGTGCCTATATAGCATTTTTGATTATGAAGACAGAATATGAAAAACGATCAAAATATGGCGTGAATTCGTGGTTTTTCGGTAAACCGAAGGCCAAACACCGTCCTTTATATTTTGTGATCATACTGATCATCATCCTATTGGGTTACCTGTTATAAATATCATTTAACAGGTTTTTTCTTAGCAATTCCTTCAAGATCAAAAAGTTCATTCAATACACCAACAAGGTTTTCCGCATCGCCTCTTTTACAGGCTGCTTTCAAATTTAATACCGGCAATTTGATGATCTTTTGCAGAATATTTTTGGTGATTTTATCAACTTTATCTGACTCTTTTGCATCAAGATCTTTCAGATGCCTAGCTATTTCTTCCTTTCTGATTTTCTCTAAAGCATCCTTGAATTTTTTAATGGTAGGGGAAACCTCCATTTCTTTGGACCAGGATTTGAATTCTTTAAGTGATTGTGCAATAATTGCTTTTACATCGGGAATTGCTGCCAACCGCTTGGTGAGTGCTTCTGTAGTTTTGCTTTTGATGTTATCAATATTATATAAAAGTACACCAGGAGTATTCTCAATAGCTTGATCGATACTTCTGGGGATGCCAAGATCGATAAAATATTTATAACCTGGTATTTCAAGGGAGTCCATCCATTGTTTGGATATAAAAAAATTATCTCCTGAAAGTGATGAAATAATCACATCAGCGTCTTTCACGGCATCAAGTGAACTAGAAAAATCAATTGTAGTAAAACCACAGGATTCAGCTATTGAAACAGCTTTATCCAATGTTCTGTTTGTTATAATTACATTTTCAAATTTAGCCGCAGCCAGACTTTTGCATACATCTACACCAATTTCGCCCAACCCAATGGTAAGTATTTTAGGATTTACGATATGCGAGGTCATTTCCTCTACCAATTCAATGGCAGCGTATGATACTGAAGCTATGCCATCTTTAAAGGCGGTTTCCTGCACAATTCTCTTATTTGTAAAGAACACAGTGTGCATTAAACGGTGTAAAAATGGTCCGGCCATATTCAAGTCAGCACTCATTTGATAAGCACGCTTTACCTGATTGGCTATTTGCATGTCCCCAACTACCTGAGCTTCAAGACCCGCCGAAACATTAAATAAACGCTGTACCGCTTCTTCACCCTCATATTGTTCAAAAAAAGAAGTGTACTGTTGAATATGGGACATGTTTTTTTTAACCCCGATCAATTTAATAATCTGGTCAAAAACGTCCTTATCGGAAACATAATATACTTCAGTCCGATTGCAGGTCGACAAAATAATTGCTTCTTCAATATCCGTATAAAACTCCGAAATCGTTGTCAGAAGGTCAGTTATGATGCTTTCATCCAAAGAAATTGCCTCTCTGATCTGAATCGGAGCATTTTTATACGATAAACTTAAGGTCTTAAACCGGTCGTACATAATTTTCTAAAAGGCGTATTACTTGTAGGTACGAAACATCCTACTCAATAGTGCAAATTTAACTGAAAATAATATTTTTACTAATTATATTGAAACGATTTAAAAAAAATACGAGTTTCAGTCGGTTCAATAAAAAAAATGATTTTATTTACAATCGTATTTAATCCTGTTCTATGAGTCGAAAATTACAAGCCTGGATTCGCAATACTTTTGGGTTTACCAAAACAGAAACCAATGGAACAATCATTTTATTCGGGATTATGCTGGTGCTAGTAATGGTTCCTTTCATGATAGATGATCTACTTCCCGGCAAAAACTATCTGAGTACCAATGATCAAAAAGTGTTGGATAGCATTACAGGGTTAATTGAATTCGCAAATCCAACCTCTGTCAATGCATTAGAAATTCCACCTGAGCTTTTCCGATTTAATCCCAATGATATCAGCAAATCTGATTTGGTAAGGTTAGGTTTACAAGAATCTGTGGCTCTCCGGCTAATTAAATACCGGGAAGCAGGAGGGAATTTCAGGATAAAAAAGGATTTACTGAAAATTTATGGATTTTCTGAAGCAGAATATGATCAATTAGAATCTTATATCGACCTCCCTGACCGCTTGCCTGATAAAAAACCTTACAATGAAAAAGAAGCAACTAAAAAGCCGGTAGAATTTAAAAGTGGTTCAGCCAACCCAGTAGTGTTACTTGATATCAATCAAGCGGATACCTCAGATCTTGTGGCTATAAAAGGCATAGGTAAAATACTTGCCACCAGAATAATCAAATTCCGGGAATTATTGGGCGGATTTACTTCTATACAACAACTGGAAGAAATTTATGGGTTACCGGATGAAACGGTCAAAATATTACAAGAGTCAGCTTATATCAATCAGGATTATAAACCTACCCAAATAAATATTAATTTTGCTAATCGCTCAGAACTGCTGAAGCACCCATATATCGACCCGGAACTTGCAAAAAAATTGATTGAGTTCAGGGATAAAAACGGGTCATTTAAAAGTACTGACGCCTTAAGAGATGCGAGCATAATGGCTGATTCGTTATTTAATAAGTTACAGCCTTATGTCACATTATAAAAGGAATATGGAAAAGATGGGTTATCTTTCTTCCTTTGTTCTTAATTAACCTTATTATTCATGCACCAGATTCTTCAGTCATACTTAAGGAGGCTAACCAATTTGTCAGGTAGCAACCGGTCGCTACTGCTAATGAGGCTAATCGCAGATCATTTCATCGACCTGCACGAGTTTGATTTCATCAACAATCAACCCTCTTTTGACCTCATCCAACAGCTGATTGCAAAAAAAACGAAGATCTCTTTAGGAAAAACCCTGGATAGTAGGGATGAAAAAACCAACATCAATTCCAGACATTTAAAACGTCTGGACCGTACAGACAAGTTTATATTTGAGGAAAGGGGCTCACAGGATTTGTATGTGGGATGGCCTTTTGTCAGAGGTAAATTAATTGACGGATCGCCAATCAGGTGTCCATTAATTTTCTTTCCTGTTTATCTCGAACTGACCAATAATGAATGGTTTTTGAAGCTCCGGGAGGATGTGAATATTTCTCTAAATAAATCTTTTTTGTTGGCTTATGCCTACTTTAACCAGATCGACCTGGATGAAAGTTTGATTGAGCATGTATTTGATGACTATGAAAAAGATAGCCGGGTTTTCAGAACACATCTTTATCAGCTTTTCAAAGACAGTCCTGTAGAAATTAATTTCAACCAGGAGAATTTTCTTGACACATTGATACCATTTCAAAATTTCACCAAACCGGAATTTGATGATATACACAAGGATGGTGAGTTGAAATTATATCCTGAAGCTGTAATGGGGATTTTTCCTCAAGCTGGATCTTACCTGGTGCCCGATTACCGTCATCTGATAGAAAACAGCAGAATTGATGATATTGAAGAATTTTTCTTAAGCCGCACTATCGAAGACCAAGCGATTCAAAAAAAGGATATGGTGGGATATTTTGATGTGCTTAAGAAGATAAAAGAAGACCAGATATTCACTCCTTTTCAAATTGATGCTTACCAGGAAAGTGCGGTAAAAGCTGTAAAACGGGGCAATTCTATTGTAGTACAAGGCCCTCCGGGGTCTGGCAAATCTCAGTTAATCTGTAACCTGATTGCAGATTTTATTGCCCGTGGTAAAAGGGTTTTGCTGGTAAGCCAGAAAAAAGTAGCCCTTGATGTAGTATATAACCGTTTGGCTGAAAAGGATCTATCTGATTTTGTAGGTCTGGTGCATGATTTTAAAAATGATCGTAAAAAGATATATGATCAGATTGTGCGACAGATTGATAACCTGATGGATTATAAAATAAAAAACAACAGCCTGGATGCTATTCAATTAGAACGAAAATTTCTACAGGTAAGCCATCGTATCGACCAAATAGCTGAAGAACTGGAGGAATTAAAATTTGCTCTCTTCGATGATAGTGAATGCAAAATGTCGGTAAAGGAGCTATATCTGACGAGTGATTTATACCAACCACAAATCAATCTGAAGCAGGAGTATAAATTTTTCGATTTTGATAAAGTGGATGAATTTATGTCTACTTTAAAAATCTTTGTGGCTTACGCGATCCGGTTCAATAAGGAAGACCATCCCTGGAAAAACAGGGTTAATTTTAAAAATTATGCCATTAACGATCTGAACGAAATCAAACGAATAATAAATTTTATTCCCGAATTTCAGCAACAGATCTCAGTGAAGTCGCAGGAACTTGTCAATTCTCCTATTACCCTGACAGAGGGTGAAGCAATTTTAGCTAAAGAAGAAAAAATAAAAGAATTACTCAGGCATTTACTGAACGACGAGGTATTTGATTATTTCCGTCATATGATCACTTTTAAAGATAATGAAACAGATTATCTATGGGTGGGCACGATGGAGAAAGTAGTAATGGAGTGCTTCAAAGGTGCAGGACCGGAAACCACGATCGAAAGCAAAGATCTTGGTGTATTTCAGGAGGCTTTGCAACGGCGAATAGATGCCGGAAAAGGAATTATTAAATTCATCAAGTGGCACCTGTTCTCAAAAGAAAAAAGCCTGGTTTCACAAGTGCTTGCAGCAAACAAGTTGTCATCCACCAAAAAAGACCTAAGGGTATTAGTAGAAAAAATAGATAATCGCCTGAACCTTGAACATAATCTCACCAAGCTGCGCAGGTATAAATCATTAAAAGATGTTCCTGCAGATTTTAACCGGGAAAATCTGGAAACCTGGTTTTCTAACCAGAAAAAAGCCGTATTGTCGAAACTGATTTTCAGTTCAATGCGAAATTTTAAGGAATATTTTAATGTCCAGCATTTAAACTACGATGAATTACGGCAAAAAATCGAGTCACTACTGTTTTTTCTGAAGGTTATCCCAGCAGAAACAGAAACTTGGTTAAGATATCTTACCCCACGACAAATTCATTATATACTAGAAGATCCTAATTATGGTCAAAAACTATTAAAAACTATTCAGGCTGATTTTGAAGACATTTGCGAATTCGATTCTTTGGGTGAAAAACTGGCTTCACATGAACAAATTATCCTAAATAAACTCTTGGATGAAACTGAAGAACTTTCGGAAGATGCCATTGCTCGATTGTTCCAAAACAGCATTCGTTTGGCGTGGATTGAACATATAGAAACAAAATATCCGGTTTTGCGTGGCGTGTCCTCCATGCGGTTCGAAAAGATACTGTCGGAATTGCAGGATTGTGTAAAAGAAAAGATGAAAATAAGCGGGGACATTGTGTTGTTGCGCACACGTGAAAGAACGTTTGAAAATCTGGAATTCAACCGGTTGAACAATCAGGTGACCTATCGGGATTTAAAATATCAGGTGAGTAAGAAAAAGAAAATCTGGCCTCTCCGGAAGCTGTTTTCTAACTTTTATCAGGAGTTGTTTCATTTGTTACCCTGCTGGATGGCCTCTCCGGAAGCTGTTTCGGCTATATTTCCAATGGAACAGGTATTTGACCTGGTGATCTTTGATGAAGCATCCCAATGTTTTGTGGAGCGGGGCATCCCGGCTATGTACAGAGGCAAACAGGTGGTAGTGGCAGGAGATGATAAACAGTTGAGCCCATATGACCTCTACAAAGTACGGTGGGAAGAGCAAACTGATGATGATCCGATGTTGGAGATTGACTCCTTACTTGATCTGGCAAGCCAACATTTAATGCAAACGATGCTGAAAGGTCACTATCGTAGCCAATCACCCGACCTCATTGATTTTTCCAATTTTCATTTTTATGATGGCACATTAACCCTGCTTCCTGAAATGGCAATCATGAACAGGAAACAACCAGCCATCAATTATATAAAAGTGGATGGTATATGGGAAAACAATATGAACCATGAAGAGGCTGTCCAGACGATAGCTCTTATCACCAAACTGATCAAGGAGCATCCTGAAAAATCGATTGGTGTAATTACTTTTAATTATAAACAACAAAATTATATTGCTGATTTGCTGGACGAAGCTGCGTCAAACTCCAAAATCCAAATCCCTCCCACCCTCATTATAAAGAATATCGAAAATGTGCAGGGCGATGAAAAAGACATCATCGTTTTTTCAACTGGTTATGCCCCTGATAAAAAAGGGAAGCTGGTCATGCAGTTTGGTAGCCTTAATCAGGAAAAAGGTGAAAACAGATTAAATGTGGCGGTTACCCGTGCCAAAGAGAAAATTTATATCATCAGTAGTTTATTGCCTCATCAGTTAAAAACTGAAGGTGCAAAAAATGAAGGACCACGACTATTAAAAGCTTATTTACAATATGCTTATGATGTTTCTGAAGGGAAATATCAACCTATGACAAAACCGGATAAGGGACATCAATCTGCATGGTATTTGAAAAACAAGATTAAAAACATGTTTGATGATCTGCCAGAAGCAATCAAGTTCAATGAAGATTTAACTTTTGCAGATTTGTCTGTATCAAACGGTGAAAAATATATTGGTGCGATGCTAATGGATGATACCATTTACCATGACAGCATTTCCATTAAAGATTCACATGTGTACAAACCATTTCAGCTTGCCCGTAGAAATTGGCCTTATAAACAATTTTTCAGCAGGGAATACTGGTTCAATAGTGAAGCGGTGCGGGAAAATGTGATCAGGTTTATAAAAAATGCTGATGATGTGGAGAATGGATGAACAAAAATTTTGTAAGCAAACACCAAAAAATGAATTTATACTGAAAATAAATTTATACAACAGATACAAAAAAAGGCTGCCATTTACGGCAGCCTTACTATATTTATCGCTAAACCAAATTTAAATATGGTCCTTCAATGCCTGAATCAAGTCTTTTTTACCCATTTTTGCATTAGTTGAAATTCCTAATTCCTGTGCCCTGTTGACTAATTCCGAGCGGGACATGTCATCATAGTTGATCGGAATGTCATTAAATTTCGCCACTTTTTTCTGTTGCTTTTTGGTGGTATGTACAATTCTTGCCACCTTACCTTTTTTCAATCCATAACTATCGAGAGCCTCAAATTCCTCCTCGTAAAACTCTCCTCTGTTTACGTTCTTACTCATGATTACCCAGATATTTCTTAAATGAACAGTTTTATATATATTATTTGATTAGTAGAAATTTAGATTGATATACCTGTTATGAATTCAATAATAAATAGATTTTTTTAATTTAAAAAACGGTTAATATTATTATTTAGTTACGGATGATAAAAAAAAAAATGATTTTATTATTCCCCCTTCCAACCCAACCATGCGCAATACTGTCATCTTTTCGTTATCTTTAAAATTTTATACTATTATAAGATGCTCCGTATACTCATTTTTTATGTACTAATCTTTTTTTCTACAAATTCTTATGGGCAATTTTATTATGAACAAACCAGTCAAATTGAGGTGTTTCATGGGCAAAAACTCACTAAACCCTGGGCAGGAGGTTTAAATTCTGCACAGGTGGGAACAATAGATTTGAACTTGGATGGATTAGAGGATCTTGTAATTTTTGATCGCACATCGTACAAACTGAATACTTATATCAATACTGGCACTTCATATGAATACGCACCAGAATATGAACAGATGTTCCCCCCTGAAATTACCGGTTGGATCATCTTTGCAGATTACAATTGTGATGGTTTAAAAGACTTGTTCACCCACACCATTTTCGGAATTAAAGTTTATAAAAATATTTCTGACGATTTTTTAGCTTGGGAATTGATAGCTGATCCTATTTATACCTCAGGTTCATCAGGTGAGTTTAATCTTCAGGTAAATATTTCCGACATACCCGTGATTTCAGATATCGACAATGATGGTGATCTGGATATCCTGGTTTACAATTTTGCAACAGGTGGCTATATACGCCATCATAAGAATTTTTCTGTAGAAAATACCGGGCAATGTGGACTCGACTTCACGCTGGAATCAATGGAATGGGGTGGATTTGAAGAATGTGAATGTGATATTTTTGCTTTTAATGGCAATCGTTGTAGTGGGGTTGACCACGCAGGTGGCAGAGTGATGCACGCCGGTGGCAAAAGTATGCTGCTCATCGATATGGATGGCAACCAAGTAAAAGACCTGATCATGAGCCAGGAGGATTGCGAAAAATTATATTTTCTCCCCAACCAGGGCACGCCAAACGAAGCCATAATGAACAACTTTGAGATGAACTTCCCTGACCCTGAACATCCTGCCCATTTCCCTATTTTTCCTGCTGCGTTTCATGAAGATGTCACCCATGATAAGTTGAGAGACCTACTGGTATCTCCAAATATTTCCGTTGATCCGGCGAATCAGGTAGATTTCAAAAAATCATTATGGTTATATAAAAATACCGGAAGTGATACACAGAAAACATTTACTTATCAAAAGAATAATTTTTTACAGGAAGAAATGATTGATGCCGGGTGGATGGCCAAACCATTTTTTGCTGATTATGATGTTGACGGGGATCAGGATATGTTCCTTGCAGCAAATGGTTTTGAAATTGACGATGTTTTCTATGGCTCGATTACCTTGTACGAAAACACAGGTACTCTGGCAATTCCTGTGTATAATAAAATTACAGATGATTTTTTGGGTTTATCAACCCAAAAATGGGTGGACATGAAACCATTGTTCTCTGATCTGAACAGAGATGGGGCTCCCGATCTGGTGATTCCTGCCCGAGTAAAAGCATCCAGGAAATCTGCAATTTTCTATTTACTTAATAAAAACACTTCTGGCGGTTACGAATTCGACCCTTCCGATATTCGGGAACTTGATTTTACTTTTACCTCTGAAGATAACATCTATTTTTTTGATGTAAACCAGAATGGGCATCATGATATCCTGGTTGGAAAATCCACCGGAAGGATCGAATTATTTGAAAACACAGGAAATCTCACCTATACAAGGACTACGCAGGAATTTGCAGGTGTAGTGGATAACTATACCAAACGATCACCCTCAATGCTCTTGGCAGATTTAAACCGAGATGGAAAAAACGAATTGGTGATTCTCGATAACTCAGGTGTACTGAAAGTTATTGAAAATTATAATTCAGGGCAACCTATTGTTCATACACAAATCCTATATAATCCGTTGCTCGAAGAGATGAGTGTTACAAGGTTTGGACTGAACAGCCAATTGGCTTTAGCACCAGTATATAAAGACTCTCCACCGTTATTGGCGGTGGGTAGTAATCAGGGGGGTGTATTTTTGCTACGCAATACTGAACAAGCTATTGTTCCACAATCCATCAACATAAAAGTGTATCCCAATCCTGCCGATCCGACAACGAATGTTTTTGTGGAAATTACTGAAAATGCCACTGTTCAATTAATTTCTGTTTTAGGACAGGTGATTTCGTCAAAGTATATCCGTAAAAATGAAATAATGGAAATTGACCCGAACCTGCTACCTCCGGGTATTTACCTCATCAGAGCAGTTGTATCTAAGAAAAACAGCAAAACAGCAAAATTACTGATTATCAAATAAAATTATCTTTAACATTAGTCCGATTAATCACCCATTTCATTGTTATAATCGTATTTTTTCAGCTATCATGTAGCTTCGTTGTAGCAAGGCCCAACAGAATGGACTTTTTAAGATGATATTCCTCAAATTTCCACTGTATTTTCATCTCATCCCATACGTGGGAAAGGTTTGGGGCAATTAGGGTGGTCGAAACGGTTTAAGTTGCGCATACCCCCTGCGTAGCTTACGCAGACCCCCAGTGCAAGTAAGCTCAGACCCTCTGCGCAGGTAAGCACATACCCCCTGCGCAGGCAGGCTCAGACTCCCTGCGCAAAAAATGCATCAAGGTAAAGCATTATTAGTATTTCGAATTTGTACTGAAATTTCTACGAAATCAACCTTCTGATCCGGTCATCCATGGCTTGTTGGTCAAGGGTGAACGACGCCAACCCAGCCTGGTTCATCAAGGTATCCACCGCTAATTCATTGCTTTTGATCCGATGTGACCACCGTTGATAATTTGGAATTTTACCATCGTTTACAATATGTTCCTTGTCTTCTTCCGATAACCATGGAAACATATCGGCACAGTTCATTTCATGCGCTATTTCAATCAATTCCTTTCCAGTGGCTGGGGTTTCACGATCCAACAACAGGGCAAGCTCACGCTCCTTATCAGTTACCTCCCAAAGCTTATCCAGCTTCAAAGATGGTTGGTCAATATCTGAAAAAATTTCAACTTCAAAATCGGAGTTGCTTTTATTCTCAAATTCGCCCGAAAGTTTCTGATACCCTTCGGTAGCCACTTTTACTGGCATGGTGAATACATCTATCCCAGCCAAATCTTTCAATTGGCTGTAACTCCTGATACTGGCAGCAATTTGTTTGGTAGGTACTGCATTACCTGAAGATAATTCCTTCACAATTTTCTGACTTGCCCAAGTAACCTTTTCACCTACATTTTCTCCTGAACCCAACTTATTATCAGCCACAAAAGCATTTAACCTGCCTAAAAAGATGTTCAAGTAATTTGGTTTGACTACAGCCGTGACTATCGCATTTTGTCTGGCACTAAACTCAAGTGTAAAGTTGACCGGAATCCCAATCTTTCTCAACTTCCTGGCCCCTAAAATACCTTCTGCAGTATAGGGCACTTTCACAATAAAATGATCTGGAGCTATTTCATGAAACCTTCGGCCATATTCTACTATTCCTTCCTGATCGAATGACAAAGCTGTATGTAACTCCACACTTACTTTGCCACCAAATTTTTCCACCAATTTTAGTCCATGTCGTGCATTGAGGATAAAAGCCAATTCTACCACACGCTCTTCCAAAGGCAATTCAGCAATAACCTTGTTGGCTGTAGCTACAAAATCGTCATATATACCCTTCTGGATTTCCATGTTTAGCAGGGTATTGTTTGTCGTAAGGGCTGTCATATCACCTGTCCATATTTTACCTGCTTCTTCCAGATCGCCAGTGTCGAGCCAAAGTTCGGTGCCGGTAGCTTTCAGGCTTTGCCAAAATGGATCAGATTCAAATTGATGCTTCTGAGGAATTTTGACATCCTTTAGAATAATACCTTTTATAGACTCAGATAAAGTTTGGGTGGTAATGCTCATATCAATAAATTTTAGGTTAATCCATTAAAACATATAAATAGCCAAAGAGTTTGACTTTTTTAGCAATATGGATTTGGTATTGTGTTTCAACATTTGAGTTGAAATTCAAGTACCCAAATTAGTTGAATTACTATATTTGCAACCCATGAACTATAGAAAAAAAAGCAGGTTACCTGCCAGTGAATATATACAGGGAATCATACAGGGAGATCGGGTTATGCTTAGTAAAGCGATCACTGTGGTGGAAAGCTCCCTTTTGGAAGACAACCGATTGGCAGAAGAAATTCTTGACGGCATCTTGCCTTATTCCGGAAAATCCCTTCGAGTAGGAATTACCGGTGTGCCCGGAGTGGGTAAAAGTACTTTCATCGAATCATTTGGCAAGTACATCACCTTGCTGAACAAAAAGCTGGCTGTTTTAACAATAGATCCCAGCAGTCAACGGTCGAAGGGGAGTATCCTGGGTGATAAAACACGAATGATCGAATTGGCTACTGATCCACTGGCTTATATCAGGCCGTCTGCTTCGGGAAGTGCCCTGGGTGGTGTGGCCAATAAAACCCGTGAATCGATTTTATTATGTGAAGCAGCAGGTTTTGATGTGGTATTTGTGGAAACAGTTGGTGTGGGACAATCGGAAACCGCCGTGTATGGAATGGTTGATTTTTTCCTGTTATTGATGTTGGCTGGGGCAGGAGACGAGCTACAAGGAATAAAAAAAGGTATCATGGAAATGGCCGATGCGATTGCCATTACCAAAGCTGACCGCGACAATGTACATGCTGCCCAAAGGGCTCGTTTGGAATACCAGAATGCACTTCATTTATTTCCGGCTTCAGCTACGGGCTGGTATCCCAAAGTGCTAACCTGTTCGGCCATGGAAAAAAAGGGTATAAAGGCCATTTGGGAAACCATAGAAAAACATCATCAATTGATGTGGCAAAAAGGATATTTTGATAAAAAACGTACCGAACAACATATCGACTGGATGCATGAAACGATCAAAGATACGCTGGAACGCCGGTTTTATCAGGATGAGCAAATAAAATCCAGGATCAATGAAGTTGAACAACAGGTGGCTGACAAAAAAATGCCTGCCATAAAAGCTGCGCGCATGCTTTTGGAAGTATATGAGCAGGGGGAGGTTCAAAATCCTTGAAGGTTTTGATAACCTTCAAGGATTCGATTGTTAAATAGTTTTTTGCTTATTATTTTACAGCTTCCAAAAAAGCCAGCGGCAGGTTGACCACCAAGGTCTTGCCGGTTTGCGACAACTTCACCATTACCCGTTTCTTTTGTTTGTATTCCAGCAGTTCCCCGGTCATGCCTAATAATGGCCCTCTGGATACGATCACCGGGGCACCTGCTTCAAGTGGGGTATCGATTACATCAATCTCCGTATCGGTAGAGAGTAGTTTTTTCAGGACATCGATTTGTTTTTCAGGAATTGGAACAGCCTTGCCTTCAAAGGTGATAAACCTGATCACATGACGGGTATTCAAAACCTTGAAGTATTCCTTTTCACTGATATAAACAAAAATATAGGAACGGATTAGTGGCTCTTCCACCATTTTTTTCCGGTCGCTCCATTGTTTCAACCGTTTGATAATAGGCAAATATGTAATAATCCCTTCTTCCTGCAAAAAACGCTCGGCCTGTTTTTCCGACCGAGGATTGGTATATGCGGCAAACCACTGATATTTCAACATAATAGGTTGTCTACAAAAACACAAAGATAAAATAATAACCTGTTTATCAGTTAAAGTCTTTTATAAATGCGTTGGTCAATTTTTTGTTTTTAGATTTTTCTTTTTTCGGCTGAATCAGTACATTCAGCCCCATCGTTACGTGATAACACCTAATATAACAAGCAATCTCAACCATAAATACCATTATTTATTTAAAACCTTAAGGTATACTTCCGGATTTATATTAAGAATAATGCTTAATAATGATTATGAATTATCATTTTATTTATGTTATTTTGTAAATATTTCATCCTTAAGTATAAACTCGACAACAAACTTACATTTCCAACCAGCCAAAGGGATGAGATGCTTAGCGTTTTTCTCAAAAGAATATAAGATTTTCTCGTAAGAAAATATATTGGTCGATGAAAAACATAGGATTATCTAAATTATTTATTGTAATTATCTCAAATGTCTAAATTTGAAGAAAAAATACTAGGTATGAAAAGTTCTACTAAATTTTTTGGTTTGCTGGTGTTGTTGGTTTGGGGAGTTGTGGAGGTAAAGGCACAGACATTATCTTTACCATATGAACAGACTTTCAATAGTCATCCTCAATGGCAAAGCGATTTTATCAATTCATATGAATGGTTATTTCTTCCAAATTATATTTACACTAGAACTCAGTCTAATCAACTTACAACTCATCCTATAAATGTTCAACCGAATGCCATTGTTACAATAAATTGGGATTATCAGATCACTAATAAGCAAAGCATTGTGACATTTAGATATAGCGTTGATGGGGGATTAAACTGGGTTCCTCAAAATTTAACTCATGGCCCCACAGGTAATAATGAATGGAGGACTCAAAGTTTAGAATTTCAAGTAGGGAATAATTCGCAAATTCAATTTGAATGGAGTATAAATCAACCTCTATATAGAATAGACAATATTAATATCTCTGAAGTTGTAATTTATCGGTATTTTAATAAAGAGAATTCCAATTTAAGCGAACCATCAAATTGGAATTCTCTTCCTGATGGTACGGGAGATGTTCTTTCAACCTTTAATAATTCCGGCATTGAATTATTTATAGTCAATGGAACAGAAAATTATAGTAATGAATGGAATATTCCCATATCTAATAATAGAGTAGTTATTGATGAAGAAGCTAAATTAACTATATTAGGAACTTATTCCGGACCGGAATTGGAAGTAAATAATGGTATATTACAAATTAATACTACATATCCTCCACCTATCAGCAATAGTTTATCTGAAAATGCTTACATCGTATATGGAGGTGATAATCAAACGATTGGTCAATGTTACTATCCAAATATTGAAATAACTGGAACAGGATTAAAAACTGCTGAAGGATATCTATCATGTAATAGCCTTTATTTAAATTCTGGCTCATTAGAAATACCTCAGTTTTTATTAGTGGAAGATGTATTAGTGGTTACATCAGGTAAATTAAAAGGTGGGAGTGAATCAAGCCTTTATTTTTATGGAAGTTATCTTGATCTTGACTTCTCTACCAATGATCAGATTTTAAATTATCTTTTTGCCGATAATGCTGAAATTCATATTAAATCAAACTTAAATATTGATGAGGTGGATTTTGGCGGCAGTAATATTATCATTTCTGAGAATATGACTTTGTCACTAGATAACGATGTGGTGTTATCAATTGATAATCAAATTGATAATATTGGCTTTTTAGAAATCTTGGGTAATTTATCTGTTAGTTCACCAGGAGGATTATCCTCGAATTTTTCAAATATTAACAACTTGATAGTTAGTGAAACTTCTACCATTACCTATAATGCCGCTAGTGGCTCCCAAAACATTACTGAACTCCCCGCTCCAGGATATGCAAACCTTACCTTATCCGGAAATGCAACAAAAGAAACGGGTGCATCAAACATCATTATTCGGGGTACATTTACCAGAGCCGATGGCAATTTAAATATCGGAACTTCCACATTTACTTTCTCAGGGGGTACGAGAACATTGCCAAATGTAACCTTCCATAATTTAACCATGAGCAATGGAGCAATCGCAAATTTAGGATCTAATTTAAATATTGAAGGCAACCTGACTCTTTCCAGTGGGGGAACATTAAATGGAGGCGCAAGAACTATTAATATAGCAGGAAATTGGGAGAACAATGAAGGTGTGTTTGACGCTGGAACAAGTAATGTTTTCTTTAATGGAACCTCGGCACAATCGATTAGCGGAAATACAACTTTTAATAATGTTGTTTTCTCAAATACGGGAATGAAGACATTAAATGACAATCCTTCATTTTCTCTGATTACCATAAATAATGGCGCAACAGTAGATGCCGGTTCCAGTACACTCACTTTAACTGGCAACTTTACCAATAACGGCACTTTTATCCCTGGGACGGGAACTGTCGTATTTAATCAAAATACAACTTTATTGCCGGCATCAGCTGAATATACGTTTAATCATATCAATATTGCAGGCACATTGACTCCTTCGTCGGTAATGCACATTGGTGGCAACTGGTCAAGAACCGGCACTTTTAACCACAATAATCATAAGGTATCTTTCATTGGTGCTCAGGAACAGCACATTCCAAATAATACAAATTTTTATGACCTTGAAGTCAACAAAACAGGGTCTTCATTAATTTTAGACGGCCCTGTTGAAGTTTTGAATGTACTGAAACTTCAAAGTGGAATTTTTAATACAAACAATTACCTGACCCTTGTTTCTACCCCTGATTTGACCGCCAGGATTGATAAAGTGGAAATCGGATCTACTTTGATCGGAGAAGTAAATATTCAAAGAACGATCGCGAGAAATAAAATAGGCTATTATTATTTAGGAACATCTATTAAAGGCCAGACACTTAAATCCTGGATGGATGATTTTTGGGTGCAGGGTGTGGATACAAAATATCCAAACGCAT
The DNA here is from genome assembly GCA_023393375.1 of Bacteroidota bacterium. Classification (GTDB taxonomy): domain Bacteria; phylum Bacteroidota; class Bacteroidia; order Cytophagales; family Cyclobacteriaceae; genus JAEWLI01. The sequence goes on along the minus strand of JAEWLI010000113.1, from coordinate 20,282 downwards.
TTAAAAATGTATCAACATATGATGAAGAAACCCGCTCCTGGGTACCTGTCGCTTCAGAAAATGAGCCATTGGTTTCAGGTGTTGGATATAAGATTTTAATGTACACATCAAATTTTACTACTGGTTCAATGACCTTTGATAATAAAGGATTGCCTGTAATTGGTGATGGCGGGGATGAGTCAATCACTTCAGAAAATGAATCTTTTGAATTCAATCTGAGCTATACCGACTCCGAAGAGAATGCTGAGTTAACCGGCTTTAACTTTTTATCCAATCCTTATCCATCCGACATCAACTGGAATGAGGCAGGTTGGGAGACAAATCAAATCGATGAATCTCTTTACATTTGGGATGGGGAAAATTTTGTTTACAAGACGCTCCTATTTGATGGTACAGGTGATACAGAAATTGAAAAAATTGCTTCCGGCCAGGGATTTTTTGTAAGAGCTACTGGCCCTGACGCATCACTTCACATTACAGAAAGTGCAAAAACAGGCGGGGCTACATTTTTCAGAAAAAAAGCCCCTGAAAATGTGATCAAACTTTCACTGGTAGATCCTACGGGCAGAAAAGATAATACCTATATTAGGCTGCATGAAGAGGGTACCACTGATTTTGATATCGGACTTGATGCATACAAACTTAAAGGTGACTTAAACATTTTTACCAAAAATGAACAGGGCCATCATCATGCGATCAATACTTCAGCTCTTATAAAAAAGGATACTACCATAAATATCTATACCACGGTTTCACAAGCTGGAACTTACAATATAAATTTAAGTGGGTTGAATAGCTTCAAAGATGAGACTCAAATCTGGATGAAGGATAACCTATTGGACAAAACATTATTGGTGGGTGATGATTTTCAATATAGCTTTACCATCAGCAATGAGGATAAAAATAAAGAAATCAACAGGTTCGACCTGATATTTAACCGTTCAAGGGTGGCACTTGCCGGTATCATTTCAGACAGGGATGGTAGTGCATTACCACAAGCCACTATTTCATTGTATCAGAATGATGAATTGATTTCAAAAGTCACTTCAGATGAAAACGGGAAATATACATTTCATGTGGCCCCTCACCAATCTTACCAGTTGTTCGCTGAATTTCATGGCAACAATATGATACAGGTAGAGGATATGTATACTTTGGTAAAATCATTGAACACGCAATTGCCTGATCCCAATACTGATCAATTTGTTGCCTTTGACCTGGACAACTCTGATCAAATCGACCAGCATGATTTAAAAGTTCTGGTTGATGCTTATCTGGGTATACAACAACTTCAGAATTCCCACCAATTGATTTCAACAAATGGAAATAATAAATTTTTTGAAATCATGCCTGATACAGATATTGATGATTTGTCTTTTGTGGCAATACCAAAAGGTCAGTTACATGATGATCCATTTACTTTTTCGAACGATTCGCTTCTATTGGATATCGAACAATTGAAAGATCCGAACAATGATTTGTTAGAGGTAAATTTTGTATTCGATAATCAAAATATTTTGGCATACCAGTTGAAACTGAAATGGGATCCTGCAAAAATAACATTCAGGGATATATCTTCAGCGGATCTTCAATTTACCGTAAATGACGAAACTGGAGAGTTATTCTTATTCAACTATAGTAAAACCATTCCTACACTTTATTTTGATATATTAGCTATTGGGGAAGAGATAAATATTCTGGTATTGGCTGAATCAAATGCCCTGAATGCAGATTTTGCGATGGTAGGCTTTAGCCCAAGAAAAAAGAATGTTTTGGGTAATTCAGATCATCAACTGTCGTTATTCAAAGTATCACCCGTCTATCCTAACCCGGTACGGGAATCCGGAACAATTGCTTTTTTCATCCCTGAACCAGATGAAGTAAGTTTCGTAATCCATGATGTAAATGGGGTGATTATAGAGGAGTTCAGGAGAGCATATCCTCAGGGTGAAAACCAATTACATTGGATAAATGGTAAAAATTTGAAATCCGGTGTTTATCTTTACAAGATTATTTATAAAAATGAAGTTCGGATACAGAAACTGGTTATTCAATAGACATGCTTAGAAAAAAAATCATATTTATATTTTTTACTCTCATCCTGGTCTTACATATTGATGGTTTTACTCAACCTGGGTCATGTTCTGATTCACCATGCATTGCTCTATGTGGCGAAAATTGTGAAAACATTTCGGACCCAGAATGTGAAGCATGCTTAGAAGGTACTCAAATCCCTCTCGATGGCGGTCTCTTATGGTTACTCCTGGCAGGGGCGGGGTATGGCGTTAAAAAAATTGTGGATCACAGGAAAAAGAAGGGCTGACATTAAAACAAATCCTTTTTAATTCTATTATATTATTGCAGAACGTAAATCAAAACATCTGTTTAGGCAATAACTAACTGGCTATAAATCAATCAGAATGATTATTTTTTAAATAATAGCAACATTTTTTTAACATTCATTAATAATTATTCACTAACATTGTAGTCACATATTAAGCCTGAATGTCTTACAAGGCCGATGCTGGAGGAGGTACTAAAAATAAACATATTTTTAGTGAAAATATTGAATGTAAGGTTTTAGTATGATTAATTAAAACCATGTAAGCGAAATTGTATAATTTCACAAAAATTTTTTTGAATGATTAAGTTAATTCAAAGCCTGAAAATACTCCCCCGCTGGATTATTATTCTGATCGATTTAGGCATCTTTTTCTTCTCGGTGTTTTTGGCCTATTTATTAAGGTTTAATTTCGACCTATCAGCCGTAGAATATAGCAACCCCTTTCCTGGTATGCTTACTTATTTCGGATTAGGTGCCATATCCCTATTTGTCACAGGACTTTACACCGGGATTATTCGGTACACCAGTATACAGGATGGGCTCCGGATCGTATATACTACCACCCTCACCTTGGTATCGGCCATACTCATCAATTACCTGTATTTATGGAATACCCAGGAATTGTTAATACCTGTCTCAGTGATTATTATCAGTTATTTCAACACACTGATATTTTTGTTCTATTATCGTTTTGCCGTAAAATACATTTTCTCTTATTATACCCAGATTATTCAGAAAAAAAATAATGTAGTGGTTTTTGGTGCCGGTAAATTTGGCCAGGCTACCAAGCATATTCTCGAACATGACCGGTCATTTAACTATAAGGTGGTGGCATTTCTTGAAGATGATCACCGTAAAATAGGTAAAAGTATTGAAGGCATACGAATTTATGATGCACGAAAAAAACTGACCAGCATACTAAAAGATTTTAATGCCAAAGAAGTCATTATTTCCATACAAAACCTTACACTCGACCGCAAAAATGAAATTGTGGATGAGTGTTTGAAGCACCATATCAAGGTTAGAACTGTACCTCCCGTAGAGAAATGGGTACGTGGCGAACTGAGTATGAAACAAATACAGGAGGTCAGGATTGAGGACCTGCTGGGAAGAGAATCGATAAAACTGGATAATCAGCATGTTCGTAGCCAACTTTATCATAAAACAATAATGATAACTGGCGCAGCAGGATCGATTGGAAGTGAAATAGTGAGACAGGCCTTGACCTATGAGCCTGATACTGTTATTTTGGTAGATCAAGCTGAAACACCACTTTTTGAAATAGGAATGGAAATAAACAAAGTGCTCCATTCTGTTAAGGTGGTTCATAAAATCGCTGATGTGTCTAATAGAAGGCGGATGAAAAGGATATTTGATGAATACCGCCCTCAATTGGTGTACCATGCTGCAGCTTACAAGCATGTACCGGTAATGGAATCAAATCCTTCAGAGGCCATCATTTGCAATATAAAAGGCACTAAAATACTGGCAGATCTTTCGGTGAAGTATGCCGTAGAAAAGTTTGTGATGGTGTCTACCGATAAAGCTGTGAACCCTACCAGTATCATGGGAGCTTCAAAACGGATAGCTGAAATTTATGTACAAGCGTTAAGTGCCAACCTGGTTCAAAACCTAAACTATCATACCCGATTCATTACCACCCGTTTTGGCAATGTGTTGGGATCAAATGGATCTGTAATTCCATTATTCAAAAAGCAAATCCAGGATGGAGGCCCTCTTACAATAACCCATCCGGAAATTCAACGATTTTTTATGACCATACCAGAAGCTTGTCAACTGGTACTGGAAGCAGGTGCTATGGGCAATGGCGGTGAAATATTCGTTTTTGATATGGGCAAATCTGTAAAAATTGTAGAACTTGCCAAAAAAATGATCCAACTTTCTGGTTTGCAGATAGGCAAGGATATTGAAATCGTTTATACAGGATTAAGAGAGGGTGAAAAACTTTTTGAAGAACTGCTCAACAATCAGGAAAATATAGTACCTACACATCATCCAAAGATCATGATTGCACAGGTACGTAAGGAAAAATTTGCTTTGGTCTCACAAATGATCGATGAGCTCATTAAAGCAACAGCTACCAATGATGACTATTATATGGTGAGCCTGATGAAGGATCTTGTACCAGAGTATGTCAGCAATTCTTCTAAATATGAGGAACTTGATCAAAAACGTATTACCGTGTAATTTTTGAGGCATACCTGATTTTTTTTTCTTTCCAATTCTGCCTACATTCACAAAAACTTTCAATTTTCCAATTGAAAAATCCGTTTGTGTATGTTATGGAATTTTAGTGGAGGTGAAATTGCCTCATTATTACTTGCTGGTCTTTTGCCTCTGGTTTGTGCCATTATTATCATTCCTATTCTGATTCATTTGGATAAAAAGAACCATCTTACAGCTATTCCAAATAGCCGAAGTTCTCATGTTCAGGCAGTCTCCAACATAGGTGGTATTGGGATATTCATATCGGCGGTTATTGGGGTTTCTTCAGTTTTATTATTTCCTTTGTCAAATCAGATGGTAGTACTTTTCAGTACTTTTATTGCGATCTTCCTGATAGGAGTAAAAGACGATGTTTTTGAATCTGGCCCTTACTTTAAACTAGTTGCACAGTTACTTGTAGCTATCGTACTCACATTGGGATCAGGTATTAAAATCGAAAGTTTATATGGGTTATTTGGGATTTACGAACTTCCGGAGTATTTAAGCATCAGTTTAACTGTACTTATCATAACCGTTATCATGAATTCGGTTAATTTTATTGATGGCATTGACGGATTAGCTGCTCTTATAGGGATAGTGGGATTAGGGGTAGCTGGGACCTTTTTTTATTTTGGAGGTGCATTTGACTTTGCACTAATCGCTCTGGCAATCATCTCGGCATTAGCAGGGTTTTTACGTTACAATTTTTCCCTCAAACAAAAAGTATTTATGGGCGATACAGGGTCATTATTAATAGGCCTGGCATTTTCTGTATTTGTATTAAAATTATGGTCTTTATATGGAACTGTACCGGTCACCTGGCTACCACAAAATCCATTATGGGTCATGAGTTTAGTATTGGTTCCCGTATTTGACTTTATAAGGGTATTTTTGATCCGAATCAGCAATGGTAAATCGCCGGTAAGAGCAGACAGAAACCATATACATCATGTATTGGTAGATCATTGTCACCTTTCACATAAAGAAGCAGCATGGACATTAAGTATAATATCGCTGATGCTGATGGGCATCACTTTGATACTTTGCTATTCTCAATATTGGATCCTTGTATTTTTCTGGTATTCCATAATCTTTATCATTCATACTTTTATCCTTCATCAGATACAAAAAATTGCTTTACAAAAAGCATCAATGTTTCCTCATGATCACTTGATGATACATAAAGACCTGCTCAATGCCAATCTTAAGAAGGTGCGCTTGTTGGCCAAATACCGGAAATCGCTGGTCAACGATGGGCATAAAAAATATGCCTAATACTTTTTAGAATTGGCGAAGTATAGTAAAGAACCAGAAATGACGGTTCTAACATAATGAATATTCCATAAATCTCTGCACCTTTCGCGTTTTTAAACTAATCTCAACCGCTGAGAATGCAAAGAAAGATATACGCAAAGTTCACAAAGAAATAAAGAATTTAAATAGAGATCATTCCATAAATATTTGTGACACTTCGTAGTTCTAAACCACGAAAATATCAGCAGAGAACATAATTAAAAGTTATAATACAAGAAATGTGCTATCTGCCCTAGCGACCTTATGGTTTAAACTCTTCGTCCTTTGTGGTTTTAAAGCCTATCTCAACCACTGAGAACGCAATGAAAGGTATGCGCAAATACAAAGCATTAAAGTATTTAAATAGATCATTCCATAAATATGGAACTCTGCGCTCTTCGCAGTTTTAATTAACCCCAAAGAACTGAGAGGTGCGATTTAAATCCAAAAATGATTGCATAGAGAAATCCGAAGTGTTTTTGATAATTGAGTTATAGTGTGTGGCTGATTATCACTAACTCTAGCCGATCCACCTTGACAGATGGAAGCAAAGGCGATTGGGAGCTTGACCTAAACGGTATTATAATAAGAAAGCAGTACCGTCAGGAATACTGCTTTCACTAATAAAATATGCTTTAAAATAACAATCAACGTTTAAAACCCAATACACTGCCACCGCAAAATGTAGTTGGTTTTTCAAAAGTAAAGGTAATATAATAAATCCCGGTAGCACTGCAAGGATACTTTACCACAGGAAAAAACTTCCCGTTAAGATAATTTGTACCCACCATCTTTCTTGTTGAATCGTAAATGGTCAGGATGATCCCATCAGCATTATCAGTTCCGGAACAAATATTGAGAAAATACTGAGCACCTTTTGTAAATACATACGAGTATTCTACTTTACTTTTTGCACCCCCTTCACCATCAATCTTATAACTTTTCAGATAGGTGAAACCATCTTCTATTTGTTTGATGCATGATTCGCAATGGCTATCAGTATCACATTGTGCCAATACCGGGTTGGATGAATTCAATCCAAAAAATGCTATACTGATGATGATAAATAGTGACTTCTTCATATATTTTTGTCAATTCTATTATTAACCAATAATTTTACTTCTGATAGATGCTGTAATGTCCCTGATTTGCTTTACATGGCTATCAGTAATATCAATAGTAGTTGTACTATTGTCTGTAATAACTAAAACTCCGTTTACTTCTTCCACCTTAGGCTCTGCATAAGTGTGGTTGATTTTAATTTCAGAATATACTTTATCTAACCGCATTAAATCTTCATATAAACCTTCAATGTTTGGATCTGTGTTCTTAAAATGAAACAATAATTGTTTTACACTGTCCAAAATAATTTTTTGTTCGCCAATCTTTTCCTTTAGGGCACCACTCTCCGGATTGTTCAATGAAACCTGACACATGATATGCATCGCTTCCAGCCAACCCCCAGTAAGAAAAAGAATACTCAGGTTCGATCTTTTTTGATTTTGTAAATATTCGTTTATATCATTAAAGTTCTGAGTAGTTACTAACAACAATGAGTCCAAATTTTCACTTTTGGTGGCTAATCGCTTGAATGTACCAAAGTCAAAGAACTGCCCGATGCTTAACCCATTGGCTAAATCACGAATAGCATCCAGGTAAAATATGGCATCCTGATTTTGGTTATATATATTTGTATAACCAAGATCTGTTCCGTAAACCCCTAAGTTAAGCGCTTTTTTGTAATTATTATTATAATTTGGTAGATTTTTTGGAGAATTAAGCAATTGATTGTTATAATTGGTGCCTGACTCCTTTATTAAGAAGGAAATTTCCAATGGGGAAGGTATCTGCTGAATGATATCAGCAATTGCGCCCTCGGATATTACAAGGGTCTTCACACTGGTTTTTTCCAGGCTGTCTAAAAATGCTGTTCTTTCATCAATTTGCCTTGTCGAATCGCAGGCAATCATTCCTGCAAGAACAATCAGTATAGTCAGTTTCTTCATATTATTTAAACATTTATCCTAGCTAACCGGCCTTTTTATAAGCACGGGAATTAAAATTTAAAATTGTAGAATTATTCTTTTTTTTGCTATTTCTTTTTTGATAAAAACTTACCTGATAAGTTTATATTGCCGATTGACAATAAAGCGTGTTTCAACGCTTCAAAATAAAGTGTAACATATAACAATCCACACATGATCCATATGACAAATATGTTGAAATAGAAAGTATCAAAGTAAATTCCAAATAAATGCTTTTGGGGGGCAAAAAAGTGTGCCCTATAGTCTAATAAACCATCAGGTTTTGTTGGATCCAGAAAAATTGGATCTACCTGTTGAATCAACTGTCCATTGTGTTCGATAATCCGGTCTTTTACGTTCAAATTCCTGACAAGATCTGCAAGATCCTCGTTATAGTACATATTCTTGTAATGATTCAGATCATATTTGAACATTTCATGATTTTCAAGAAGGTACATTCTATGTTCTCTTTTCTGCACCGCTTCATTAAAGATATTTAGGTAGTGATCTCTCAGCTCATTAATAAATACTGTGATTTTTCTCGCTTTTTCTGCATCAAAATTCTTTAATTCAAAATCTTGAGTTAAATCAATACTTCCAGTAATACTACGGCCATACTCATATTGAATTTCATTTTTGAGGACAAGCAAAGCCTGCTGAACCATCTCTTTTTGTTCCGGGTCTTCCGTTTTGAAATTATTTTTCGCGAAGTTCAACTTTTCGTTCAGTTTATCTACAAAATAAGAAGCTTTGTAGTCAGCCTGGCGTTCAACCTTTTCCAGGTCATAAAACATCTTTTCATAATCGTTGTGGATAAACTGATTCACGGCCATCGCTTCATAAGCCCATCGTGAAGTCATAAGATCTGCCACCACTGGCACCTTGCCTTTTGCACTGATAATATCATTGAGTTTATCAAAACTAAACAACAAACCACTTAGCACCATCTGGGGGATAATCAATAACGGGATCAATATATACACAGTGACCGCCGAGTTAAAAGCTGAAGAAATATTCAGTCCCAGCACATTTGCAAAACAGGAAACACTGAATAATACGGCCCAAAAACTAAAAGTCATGCCCTTGATTTCAAGTATAAAATTTCCCACCAAAACAAATAACAGTGTCTGAATAGCGGATAATGTAAACAGGATCACCAGTTTAGAAGACAGATAGCTGTTCCAGCTCAGGTTAAGAAACGATTCCCTTTTCAGGATTTTTCTGTCCCGGATAATTTCCTCAGCACTCACCGTAAGTCCCATAAACAATGCGACAATGATACTCATCATCATGTATACAGGAAAATTTTCATTAAACCTGAAAATATAACTTGAACTGTCGGGTGAGCTTTTATATTTTATTATAAATGATAGAATGAATGCAAGCAATGGTGCTTCGAGCAAGTTGATCATTAAATATTGCTTGTTGCTTAATTTTGCCAAGGTATCACGTTTGGCAAACACCAACATCTGTTTTATTCTGCTTGGTAAGCTCAAAGTATTATCCGGTGCTTCCTTTACATCTTCTACCTCTTCCAGCTTGAACCTATCGAGGTAATGCTCGTGCCATTGTTTTGGTGTTACCTTTCTTTTATTTGTAAATTCACCGTATTCGTCAACCACTTTGGCATCAATAATATTGAATATCTGTTCAGGATTGACATTGCCACAAACCGGACACTGGCCTTTTTCACTATCTACCTGATTGGTCGCTTTTTTGAAATAAGTAACAGCCTCCACAGGATGACCATAAAAAACCGGATAACCCCCTGTATCCATAATGATCATTTTATCGAACATTTTATAAATGTCGGATGATGGCTGATGGATAACTACAAATATCAGTTTACCCTTTAAAGAGAGCTCCTTTAAAAGGTCAATTACATTTTCTGAATCTCTTGATGATAAACCGGATGTAGGTTCATCAACAAACATCACCAAAGGTTCTCGGATCAACTCAAGGGCGATGTTAAGTCTTTTCCTCTGTCCCCCGCTTATTTTTTTATCAAGCACATTGCCTACGGTGATGTCTTTGGTTTGTTCGAGGCCTAAGCTCAACAATACATCCATAACCTTCTTATGCAGCTCCTCTTCTTTCAGATTGGCAAAACATAATTTTGCATTATAATAGAGGTTTTGGTATACTGTGAGTTCTTCGATCAATAAATCATCCTGAGCTACATAGCCTATTACCCCCTGAATTTTATCTTTATCTTTTTCAGAATTTATTTCAAACCCATTGATAAGAATTTTCCCCTTTGTTGGCTTATTAATGCCAGCCAACACATTTAATAAAGTGGTTTTCCCTGCCCCGCTTGCCCCCATTATTCCAATCAGTTTGCCAGGCCCTTCAGCAATATTCACATTGGTAAGGCCAAAAGCACCATTTGAAAACTGGTATTCCAAACCGATTGCTTTAAATGACAACCTGCTGGTCTCCAGATCTGACAAAAAATGCCTGATCAAATCACTGTAATAGAATGGAGCACCTTTCGGTGTTTTAATAGTACTGCCGTGAGAAAATAGGTAGACGTGATTATCTTTCATGATAAAGCCGTTCAACACCACTTCATCATGACCTACATACTTTACAAAGTACATATCCACACTTCTCACCTTCATAAATATCAGCTTACCATGTACATCGGTGGCTAAATCTTTATGTGTAGCATGCTCTTTGCTTACAATGATTACGTCTTCATGTTGTAATTCCTCGTCTTCCTGGTATAAAACAAACCATTCGATCAACTTGGTTTCTTCCTTGGAAATATTAAATACAGTAGAGACTGTATTGATGATTTCCATCCGCTGTGGCGTGAAATTTCTGTCTGAACCAACAAGTTCAAGAATTTTTATTAAAACAACAACCTTTTGTTTCTGAGTTAGCGTCTTGTTTATTTTTCTACAGATCGCCAGCGTTTTTACAGAATCTTTTACCGAGGTGAGCCTGCTCTCCCTTTTCTCCTCTACTACTTCTTCCTTGTTGTACCCCACATAATCGTCGTACAATGCAAGATATTCCTTAACTGAATCCTGGTCGAGTTCCTGCTGAAAGAAGCTGATCACAAACAGTCTTTCAGTTTCGGTTACTCCAGAATCCTGTTTGGTAATAATTGCAAACAGTTGGGTCAACGCCTTTAATATTTCCTCACTCATACCTCTTTATAAAAGGTGCTGTGTTTTTAGCTTTTAATATGTTTTAAACTCAAAGGGCAATTCTACCAGTTCGGCAAATTCTTCACCCGCTTCTTCCATATCCTCATCATCCTCATGAAAATACCATGATACAGTAAGGTTAGGGATGTCTTCAAGCTTTGACAAAACATCGAGAATGAGTTTTGAGGAAGCTGTATTAAAATATTCGAGTTTAAAAACCCATATTGTAGTTGGATTTGGATTTTTGGCATAATCATCAAGCCATTCGAGCACCGGTTTATAAAACTCGGCAGAATCTTCAGGCAAAGAGCGTCCAGAGATCTCGAATATGCCATTCTTTTGATCCAGTAATATTTTTGGAGTATCTTCAGTTCCTTCTAAATGAATAATTTCCATAGTCAGATTTTATTTTTCCTGTTTAACAATTATAACCTAGAAATTGTAGTTTTTAAAGAGAAAAACGATAGCCCATTTCCCAAGGCTTCAAAGTCAAACTCCAATGGCCTTCCCGATTTACGTGCCATATCTACAAAACCCAAGCCGGCACCTCCTTTATCAGAAATATCCGAGCTTTTTATGATGTCTTTATACAGTGATTTCAGGCCTTCTTTATCAAGAGAATTGATTTTTTCCAGCTTGTCTTTCAACACCGGCACACTTTCGTCATTTATGGGATTACCGGAAGTAATGATATATTCGTCTTCCAGCTTTCCAATCATAAAGATGGCCGTGTGTTTTCGCTCCACTTCCATGTTTTCTTCACAATGTTTTACAATGTTCTGTAAACACTCTACCATGACGTTGAATACCTTCCTTTTTATGTTGGATTCTTCGCCCATTGATTCCATGTTCCGTTCTGCCATAGCCAGAACCGATTTTGTAATCTCCTGAGTAAATTCCCCTTCATAAACCAGTATCAGGTTTCTCGCAAGCATGGTCTTATGTAACTCATATATATACTTCATACTTTTAATTTTATTAAAAATAATACATACGATAAAACTATCATTTATTTGTTAAAATTTAATTCCTATTAATAAAACATCATCTGTTTGTTTTTTCTCACCTTTCCATTCTTCCCACTCATAATCGAAAATTTCATACACCTTATTCATTTTATAATGGTGATATTTACTGATCATCTCTCTGAGTCGTTTTGGTCCAAATTTCCTGTTTTCAGGTCCGCCAAACTGATCAGGGAACCCATCTGAACAGAAATATATTGAATCGCCCGGCTCAAATTGTAATGTAGTAGTGGTAAAGTTAGTTTGATTTCTGAAAATACCGCCCCCTATCGGAAATCTCTCTCCTTTTATTTCTTCCAATTCTCCATTTTTAACAAAATAAAGCGGTCGGTGTGCTCCAGCATAAGCTACTTCTTTTTTCTTCAGATTAATCCTACACAAAGAAATATCCATCCCATCTTTGGTTTTGGAATCATCCTGATCCTGTCTTAATGTTTTTGTTACTCCACTGTCGAGGCAATCCAAAATCCTTCCCGGATCAGTTTCCTGACCACTTCGAACTATGTCATTAAGTAGAAAATATCCGATCAGTGATATCAAAGCTCCTGGTACACCATGACCAGTACAGTCTACAGCTGCAATAAACACATCATCTCCCACAGTCAAGAACCACGGAAAGTCACCACTCACCACATCCCTTGCCTTGTAAAATATAAATGATTCGGGAAAAGTCCTATTGATCAACCCAGTATCAGGAAGAATTGCCCCCTGAATTCTTTTGGCATAATTTATACTTTCTGTAATCTTCTTGTTTTTGGACTGTACATCCAGTTCGATCAATTTTCTGTCGGTAATATCGTGACTTACCATTAAAATTGATTCAAGGATTTCCTTGTCATCGAATTCTGGAATTGCATTGACCTGCATTACCCGTTCACCCATAACCGATGGAAACTCCATTTCCAGGCTTAGCTTTTCATTGGTTTTAGTAACCGTTTCCAAAATCTGTTCCCATTGACTGGCAATTTTGTCTGGGAGTTCGACATCCTGATAAGTTTTACTTAAATAGTGTGCCGGCTCCTGGCCAGTATAAGTCTCAATCACAGGATTTATATAGAAGAAATTACCAGATCGGTCGAAACGGCTGATCAGGTCGGGTGAGTTTTCTGAAAGTGCCTGCATTTTGGTTCGCATTCTTTCTTCTAATTCTGCTCTTCTCCTTTCGGTAATATCCCGTGAATTGACAATAATTCCTTGAATAGCCGGGTCAGAAAGCTGATTATTTCCAGTTGCTTCCAACCAAATAGGTTCACCATCTTTACGACTATAAATATACTGAATGGTTACAGACTCACTTGGCTTGGCCAGAAGGTCCTTAAACATTTGTTTTACGGCCTCTACACCTTCCTGATGGACATATTTTATGTCTTTGATGCCAATCATTTCTTCTTGCGCATAACCTAGGATCTTATGTACCGAAGGACTGATATATCTGACAGTGCCGTCCTCTTCATATATCGTGATTACTTCTGATGCATTTTCCAACAACAACTGCATCCTTTTCTGAGTCCTGTTTACCTCTTCAATTTGTTCTTCCAGCCGATGATTGGTACGCTTTAATTCTTCCTGCGTAGCCTCCATTTCTTCAGCATTTTGACGTAAAATTTCCTGTTGCTGTTGTAGCTCATTACTCATTTTCTGAGACTCGGCGAGCAACCTTTTGGTACGTTCGTTTACCTTTATGTTGAAAATGGTACGGGCAATTGTCAAACTTAACTCCTGAACGAACTTAACCTGACTATCATTAAACTTTTCTATTCCGGCAAATTCCAGCGATCCGAATACTTTTTCATCAGTGATAAGAGGCACAATCAAAAGACATTTAGGCTTTTGTTCCCCCAGTAAACCCGAAGTAAGCGTGACATAATCATCGGGGATTTCAGTCCTTAACAAAGTGGTTTGTTCTATCGCTGCCTGGCCAATTAGTCCTTGGGCAAATTTGTATTTTCCATTCAGAAATTTCTTTTTACCATAGGCATAACTGGCTTTCATTTCTATGAAAACATTCTCTTCATCGTCGTCATTTACCACGTAAAAAGCTCCCTGAATAGCATTGATCTTGTTTGTGACAAAAGCTACTATCTCATCACCCAATTGCTCCAGATTATCATGGGAACGAAGGATTTCACCAATCTGTGCCAATCCTGTAACAATCCAGTTGCGTTCTTTATCTTTCTTTTCCGACTCCTGAATGTTGTTTCTCATATTTATAAGAGAAGTCCCCAGGATATCCTTATCACTTAATGGTTGAAAGTCAGCTTGATAATCTCCGGCACCTATCCGGTGAGCAAAATCAGCTGTACGCCGAAGAGCCTGAACCAGGTTATCTACTGTTTCGGCCATTTGTCCTATCTCATCATTTGAATTTTTTTTGACCTGATTGGGCAAAATACCCTTGCTGATCATGCTCAGGGTAGCTTTTAAGGATAGTATTGGTTTTATAAGTATGCTTGAAAAAATTACTGCTGTGAGACCTGATAACACAATTATGATAATTCCTGCTAAAATAAAACGATCAAACAATTGTCTTACTTCTCTATAAATTTCATATGTATCCATTTTGGCTACCACTCCCCAATTGGCACTGGGAATAGAAGTCCATGCTGCAAGTACCTCTTGATCTCTATAATCTGTGGTTAAACCTGCCCCTTGTTTTCCAGAAACTGCTTGCCATTCTGGTCTGCCTTGCGGCAAATTTTTAAACATCGATAAGGCACTTTTTTTGTGGTTTCTTAGTGGGTTGAGATACCAGATGCCACCATTCTTTTCTTGTAAAAGCATCACCTCTCCTGAGGATCCAAGTCCTGTGGTATCACCAGCCACTTTATAGATGTTGCTCATATCAATTTCTAAAAAAAGTATATACTGAAGCTCGCCATAAGCATCCATGAGAGGTGCTCCGGCTATCATACCGGTTTCAGTGAGGCTGCCATAATACCTTCCGGTTTTGGACTTATTTAAAGTTTGTCCGTCATGATCAATAAATTTTGATCCGGTGTTACCTTTAAGATCAAATGCAATGTTTCCTTTGAGATCAGAAATAAGAATATTTTTAAATCCGTTGGCTTTATAAATAGGTGCTAGATATCCTTCAAGAGCTTCCAAATCCTGCGTTTCATCAAGCGAATCTCTGCTGATGATATTCTTAACAGATTCCAAATCCTGAATCAAGGTGATAGTAGCGTTGATCTGCTTGAAATAGATATCGATTTCTTCAGCTCGTTGACCTGCAATTACATTTAACGTTTCCTGATGTTTCTTTTGTAAAGAGTCTCTATTGAAATGATATGCAATGTAACTAACAGCTCCAACGGTAAAAATTACCAATAGCAATACCAAAAAGCTGATTTTACTACCTATTTTAATATTTTTAAACATAACTAAAACATTTATATGTTTTGATCTTCTGCATTATACGGTTGTTTCGTGCTCTTTTATGGAAAGCTTCTCCACAAGTAATGACGCTACTACTTTAAGAAAATCCTCTTCATCTGTAGCAAACTCTTCAAATGATGCTATTTCTATCACTCCAAGTGCATTTTCTGCATCCATCAATGGGATAATCAGCAAATTTGTAGGAGATGCGGCTCCCAATCCGGACAACACCTGTATATATCCTTCAGGTACATTTTTTAGGTTTAGCATTTTCCCTGATTTTGCTGCCTGCCCTGCTAATCCTTCGCCAAATTCAAATTTTACTGTCTGACTATCGGGAACACTATAAGCAAATGTAGCCACCAGTTCAATGTGCCTGATTTTCTCCTCATATTTAGATTTAAAAATTGCACCCTGGCTTGCATTCATATCCTTGCATAATTTTGAAAGGACACGGTTTAATATTGCCTGCTCATGATCGCCCTGGTCAATTAATTTTTTAATTTCATCAATTTTGCCCTCATATTTTGATTGAAGGTGATCTCTATCATTATTCTGATTTCCAGTATTTTCTTCCTTGTAAGTTTCTACATATACAATATTATCTGTATCACCATTTTTACCGGTGAGCAATAAAGTAAAAGCAACTAAACCGATGAAAATAAGACTAATGGCTATAATATTCAGTGTATGCAGGAAAGATAATGCTA
Organism: Bacteroidota bacterium; assembly: GCA_023393375.1. Lineage (GTDB taxonomy): Bacteria > Bacteroidota > Bacteroidia > Cytophagales > Cyclobacteriaceae > JAEWLI01. The sequence continues at coordinate 4,130 of JAEWLI010000113.1, read as the reverse complement.
CAGACATGTCGATGGTTGTTCCATCTATAGACTTTGCCTGTAATAATTCCGGCATTGTATACAAATAATATCCCGTAACCAATGTACCGCCGATGAACAGAAAGATGAAGACATATCCGAGTTTATTAAGTATAGATTTCATAATTACGCGTTTTTATTTTGTTGATGAAGAGCAATCAAAAACTGAATGATCTCATCTACCGATAAAACATGATCTATTTCGCTAATTTCAATGGCTGCATTTGGCATCGTGGGCATCATGCACTCCGAAGGGTTTTGAACTATGGTTAGCCCTCCCCACTCTTTCACTTTTTTAGTACCCATTGCGCCATCCTTATTGGCTCCTGACAACAGGATACTGATCAGTTTATTTTTATATACATAAGCAGCTGTAGCGAAAGTAATATCTATAGCAGGCCTTGAATTATTAACCATTTCATCTGTTGACAATGCAAAGGTATTCCCCAATTCGACCATCAAATGATAATTTGCTGGTGCCAGGTACACTTTTTTTCTCTTAATTCCTTGTTTATCATATGGTTCTTCTACTGGTTTTATACTCTTAATTGATAAAGCTTCTACAAAACCATTCCTCACATGTTTTAACCGGTGTAGACACATTATAATAGGCAGATCAAAGTCATCTGGCAGCTGAGACAGAATCTTAGTAATCCCCTGGAAACTTCCAGCCGAACCGCCAATGACTATCGCTTTATAAGGTATGTCTATTTTAAATTTACTCATTTCCGCTTTGGTTCAGACGCTCAGTTATTCCCTGATTTTTTTATAGATTTTCTCCTCGTTATTTACCACAATAAATTTATTGGCAATATCGCACCATATCAATGACTCCTTGGAACCAATAATAAGATATCCGTATTTAAACAGGCTTTCATGAAGCTTTTTTAATACTTCATTCTGAAGGTTCTGATTAAAATAAATCATCACATTTCGGCAAAGGATCAGGTCAAACTTGTTGAAAACTCCTCCCATTACAAGATCATGCTCACGGAAAGAAACATTTTCAACCAAACTTTTATCCATTACTACCTTTCCGTTGACCGTCTTGTAATATTCACTGAGCGACTTGGTACCCTGGTAGCGGATATAGTTCTTCTCGTTTAACTCCATGTTCTTGGCAGGATATTCACCCTTCTTTGCCCTATCGAGTATCTCTTTATCCAGATCGGTTGCAATTACCTTGGCTTTTTTCAGGATACCCATCTCTTTAAGCATAATGGCCATGGAAAACACTTCTTCACCGGATGAACATCCAGCGTGCCATATACTTACCGTATTGTGATTAAGCAGGATGCTTGGTATAATATGATCACGTGCAACCCTCCAGAAAGAAGGATCACGAAACATCTCAGTTACATTTACTGTGATCTCTCCCAAAAATTCCTCGAAATAGTTTTTATCGTCTTTTATCTTTTTGATCAACTGTTCAACAGAGGCGAAACGTCCAAGTTCAAGTATCCTCAGGATTCTTCTTTTGAATGAAGACATCGCATAATTGGTAAAATCATACCCGTAAGCTTGTTTGACTATTTCAGTAATCCTTCTAAGATCTGTTATTTCTATGTCCTGCATGTTCGATAGTAAATAAAATTCCGCTACTTTTTACAACTTCTCCGGTCACAACTATTTTACAAAATACCAATAAAGGCCTGATCTACAGTGTTTTAACTCACTTTCAATCGACCTTGTATCAATTCACTTTAAATTTGCATCCAAGATATCATGACCATGACTCTTAAACAATTATAAAAAATAAGCTTTTATTACATAAGACCATAATAGGATAAAAAAACTGATTATGGAGATATTCCTGGAATAAAACACGCTGAAAATTAGGGAGTTATAAACAAATTCTTTTAGAAATTAAAGAATATTTCAAAAATTAAAGATAGAGATAATATGGTTTTAATCGATTTGTAAATTCTTTGGAGTATTGGCTTTGATCATTCATGATAGTAAAATCTTGTATATTTTCAGGCTGATAATCAAGGGAATAGACACTGACTTCCCTTAGCACTTTTGAAGTAGCATTATGTCTGACCTGAATAAGGGTGTTCCTATAAAATCCTGCGCCTCTCATTATATCATATAGTTCTAATGACTCATGAGGAGGAAGTAAAACGAAAAACAATCCCGATGAAGCCAAATATTTGGATATTGCCATTGAAAGGTCAGTAAGGGACAGTGTATCGTTGTGCAAGGCCAGGTTTCGGTGAGAGGCATTACTTTTGAGATGTTGTTTATAAAAAGGTGGGTTGGATATAATGATATCATATTTTTCCAAAGATTGAAAATCTTGGATACGACATTGATGAAGGTGCAAACGATGGCCCCATGGGCTATTACTAAAATTCAATGCTGCTTCTTCACCTGATGGCAAATGAATTTCTATTGCATCAATAGGGCAAGCATATTTTTGCGCCAACATCAAGCTTAACAAACCAGTGCCTGTTCCGATATCCATAATACGGCATGGATCATGGTGTTCAGCCAAAGCCCCCAGGATACAGGAGTCGGTACATACTTTCATTGCTGTCCGAGCTTGAAGCACTTTAAACTGCTTAAACTCAAAATATGAATTAGCGGCCCTGATAATGGTCAGATTAGGTTACGTTTTATTTAAATGCAAAACGGATTGACAGGGCAAATTCATCTCCCCAGAAGCTCCTGTCACCTATCAGATTAATTGCTGGTTTCCAATCCAGGGCAAGATTAAGGGGGATTTCCTGAAATGTATATTCCAAACCACCGATAAAATCTATCCCAAATACAGATCCGGAGTCACCTGCTCTGCGCCAATATGGATCACTATCCCAAAATCCGATATGGGCACCACCACCAAGATACCAATTCAGATGGGGTTCATCGAATGCATTACCAGTAACTTCGTACAAACCAGTAATTAAAAAACCATTCCATCGAGAGGTAAGCAAACCTTCAACTGCTGCTCCAGGGTTCAGAAAATGCTTCACTGTTAAACCAGTAGAAGAGCCTAACCTTAAACCCAAAGCAGTTCTATACTCCTGAGCATGGGACATGCCTGTGGATAAAAATAACATAATGATAGGAACGATAAAATATAATTTTCTCATGGTACTTAATTTAAGTCATTTATATTTCAGACAATAAATTGCTGATCTTTATTATTAGACTGCAAATCTAATACAAAAAATCCTTGATCATCAAGAGAATGATTTAAGACAAGTCCTCTTCCCTGCTGATTTCTTCGGTTACTGAGAAAATATCTTCTTTGATAATGGGCAAATCATTTTTTACAATGTCCCAAAGTAATTGGGGAGATCGTTCTGTCTCTATGTTGTAGCCTGTATTCTTGAGACTTACCAACACATTAAAATCCACATAACCATATCCATCCTTCAGTTCGTCTGTCAATAGGGAAGCCGCTTCTCCAATCATTTGCAGATTTCTACCTACCATGCCCTGTGTTTCTTCATCGGTTAAAAATTCGTTGGGATCCATATGTTCTACATATCCATCAATCTCATTGATAGCCTGAACTATATTATTCAAATGTACCTGATCTTCTTCGAAAGCCATAATTTATCCTTTTTTTAAAATATTAACCCCACTTTAATCAAGTTGTTATTGAAACGGAAGTGTTTGTATTCCTAAGAGATCCATTTATACAATCTTTGAACAAAAGCTATTGTGGCATTTCCACCCATAATATGGAATAATTAATTAACCTGATTTTTCTCCCAACCGACAATTGATTACCAGTCGTTCCTTTCTGGAACAAGTCCTTCGTCTGGGTTCTACAGTTCTTGTCGAACTCTTGGTTACTATGGGGTATGGGCAGTATGATGGTCAGGACTGTGTAGGTTTGATCTGTATCGAAAAGTCGTTAAAACTTGTCCCAACTTGTTTCGGGAGAACGCCTCGCCGCCGCCTTTTGCGTCTCCTCGTTGCTCAGGTAAATATAGAAATATCCCGGCTCTTCTGCAATTACTTCTTGATTGTGGAAGAACTTTTCCAAAGTTGCGAACTTTGGAAAAGGTAAATCAAAGTTTCATCCTAATTATGGATTTTGAATTTTCCAGTGTCAAAGGAAAAGCATTAGTAGACAATAAAATATCAGTTGGATCCTT